>CAYVMR010000082.1:0-9350 GCA_964452545.1 uncultured bacterium | reverse complement strand
AATCGAGTTAGTCAATTTTTGACAGCCCTACTTGCCATTTAAGATAATCGCTCCCCACTCGAAAAACCTTCTTTGATGACCTGCGGGCTTTAACTCGGTACCTGTATTTCGACAGTTGGGATCATCTCCTTACCTTCATGCTCGAGGGGCTAGAACTGAAAATCCCTCCCAATAGCAGCTGATTCTTTAAAATGAGAATTGCTGGTTCTCTCTCCCTAGGCAACCACTCGGTGTGCTGCCGTTGCAAGGGGCTGAGCTACTGTAGCCGGTCTCTCCCCCTCCTAGGCTGAGGTTACAGCAGTCCTGAGGCTTCGTAGAGGCGTCTCATCAAGGCTAGGATTTTCCGACCGTACTCCATGTCATTATTCCATCGTCCTGTCAATTGATCCACCAGGGGGGCGATGCCTCGTCGTACAAATTGAAAGCGAGGATCGACCTGGGCTTGGATCAGGGGCTCCATGCTGGCATAGGCTTTGAGGTGCTGAATTTGAGCCCTGACCCCTGTACGGGCATTGGGGAAGGAGGAGGCTTCTGGACCACCGGTGGGGGATCCGATGCCGCCAAAGTTGTTTTGACTTGGCCGCAGACTGCCACCAAAGTTCAAAGAATTGGTTTCCACTAGCATTTGACAAAAGGCAATATCGTGGTTGACCCCTTCGATCGCAGCTTCTTCCCGATAGATCTTGGGCAGGTCTTGGTAGGAGCTCAGAGCGGCTTCATTCACCCGCTTGAGGAACATCATGAGTTGGACCTCCGAACTACTTCCCACCCCCATAATTCGATCCATGGCGCCGGGACAAAATTGCATGCCCGCAGCTGACCGCAGGGACACGGTTCGGGTATCCGCATTCCACCCGATGGACACGTTATAATTGCGTAAGTCAACCGCCTTAATGTACACCACGTTACCGTAGCGCACCCGGGTAATATCAGGAGCGGTACTGAGGTTGACACCCAAAATATCAGCTAGGTCAATCGGTACATAGGCATTGCTGTTGACTAGAATGCCAGTCTCCGGATAGACACCGCCATTCACCGTAATTTTGATTTCCGGTAAGTTGCCGCTTACCGATGTCGTAGTCCCAGAGCCAGAACCCGAACTGATGGATCGGCTCCAGGAGGCGAGACCGTCGGCAACTCCCAGGGCCACATCCCGTCGCTGTCCTTGAATAATAGCCAGATCTTGAGCATTGCTGAGATAGCCAATTTCCATCTGTAGAGACGGACAATTCAGCGATCGGGTAAAGGGAAGTTGGCCAGTAGGGGCCTCGGTGTCGGGTTTAACGCCACGGCTGGGTAATTGGGGAACCCGTCGCCGTAGGGCTAACAAGACCACTTCGGCATCGGCCCGACGCACCTCATTTTGGGCAATATGAAATACCGTTGACCCCCTTACAGTGGAATCGCTATAGGCCCCGGCATGGATTTCCAAAGCGACGTCTTGGGGACGACAGCGACTATTAATCCAGCTCAGGGTTTGAGCTGCACTCAGGTCATCGGGGACTGAGAGCACTGCTAAGCCTCGAGATCTCAACTCCGCTACCACTAGGTTCCGCACCTGAATCATCTCTGCCGCCTCCGTGGTGTTAGGCAGCACAGCTCCTGGATCGAGAATGCCATCTTCATAGCCGCCGTGGGCCGCTGAAATAAAAATCTGTGCCATGCTTAGCCGTTCTCAGTACAAGACACTCTGGCCAAAATCATACCTATGAAACGGTTTCATGGGGGGCCCTCGTGGTAATTCCCTAAGGACTATTCAGGTTTTCTAGTACTACTGTAGTATAACCGTAGCCCCGGATCAGGGAGTGGAAGCCGGTCTAGAACACCAACTTAGTCTTTACTTTTTATGTCTGGGTCGTTCAACAAGCTCAGGCGGGCCTCACTGGTCAGGTTATCTCCTGGGACGAGACGGTAGATTCGTCGATCAACTTAATTCTATTCATCCTCAGCGTTCTAGCCAAAGCCATACCAATCAGGTCTGTTCTAAGCGCTCTGACCAAAGCTATATTATAGGCATCTAGAGCGATATTGCTGGCCGCATACCTATGGTTAAGGTTTTGCACTTTTCTGATATTCACTTGGGTAGCGGCTTTACCCATGGGCGTTTAAATCCTCAAACAGGGCGCAACACCAGGTTGGAGGATTTCATTCAGGCCCTGATCCGTTGTATTGATCGAGCCCTGGCGGAGCCGGTAGATTTGGTGTTGTTTGGGGGTGATGCCTTTCCCGATGCCACCCCACCGCCCTTTATCCAGCAAGCCTTGGCAGAGCAATTATGCCGACTTTCCAACGCTGGCTTACCCACCGTATTACTGGTCGGGAACCACGATCAGCATGCCCATGGTCTGGGTGGAGCTAGCCTCTCTATCTATCGCACGCTGGGGGTGCCGGGGGTGGTAGTGGGCGATCGCCTGCAGACCCACACGCTCTCTACCCGGTCGGGGTTAGTCCAGGTCGTTACCCTACCCTGGCTGACCCGCTCCACCCTGCTGACCCGACCTGAAACGGAGGGGTTATCGATGGCCCAGGTGCAGGATCTGTTGCTAGACCGGCTACGGGTTGCCCTGGAGGCTGAAATTCGCCGTTTGCAGCCCGATTTACCGACGATTTTATTGGCCCATGCCATGGTGGATACGGCCACCTATGGGGCGGAGCGCTTCCTCGCCGCCGGGCGAGGATTTACGATTCCCCTGGCTTTGCTGGCCCGACCCTGTTTTGACTACATCGCCCTGGGCCATGTCCATCGTCACCAGGTGCTCTGTGAGCAGCCCCTCACCCTCTACCCCGGTAGTATTGAGCGGGTCGATTTTAGCGAGGAAAAAGAATCTAAGGGTTATGTGCTGGTGGAGGTCACCCGGGGACAGGCGGTAGCGGAATTTTGTCCCTTACCAGTGCGGCCCTTTAAAACCTTGGAGGTGGATTTAACCACCACCGATCAGCCCCAGGTCACCTTACTGGCTGCGATCGCAGCGGCCGACCTGGACGGTACGGTTGTCCGGTGTTTTTACCAAATTCGCTCCGACCAGGTGGGTCAGATAGATCAGGCGGCCCTGGTCACCGCCCTTGACAGAGCCCATACCTACAGTCTGCAAGCCCAGGTGAACCATCCGGCGCGGGTCAGTCGCCTCCTACCGGAGTTAGGCACCGACAGTCAGTTAGACCCCCTCGCCGCCCTCGATGCCTATCTGGCTAACCAACCGGATCTAGCTCCCCTGGCGCCGGCCCTAGTGAGCGCCGCCACCGAGCTCTTAGCGGCTGATTACCACAATTCCAGCACGCCTGTGCCCCTCAATCTGGAGACCGATGGGCTCGACATGGATAGGGTGGTAGAACCCGAGCAATCTCAGCAACTGCGGCTGCTTTAACACAGTTTCTATGTATGATGCTGTACTCCAGGCGATTCAAACAAAGCAGCTATCTCAAGCCGCTACATTACTACGCCAGTGGAAGCAGGCTAAACCCACAGATCCGTGGTTGGGCCTAGCCCTAGGCCGTTATTGGGAGGCCCAGGGTGACCAGCACCGGGCCCAGGAAGTCTACCGTCGGCTGCTGCAAGGGGTCACCAATACCCGGGTGTTGAGCCTGGCCCGGGCCGGCCTACAGCGAATCGTTCAGTCCCCAAGCCAGCCGTGTCAGGTCCAAGGGCCTATGGCTACAGCCACCCCTCACCTTACCCAACCAGGGGTATTGGTGTTAATGACGGTGCCAAAGTCAGAGCGATCGGCCGCCGCTCAGGCTCTCGCCCAGGTGATGGACATGGACCTCTACACAGCTCGTTTAAGGTTATCTAGCCAGCACTGGCGGCTTTATCGGCTGGGGTCCCTAGGGAATTTGCAGGATTGGGCTGCCGCCTTAAACCGCCAGGGGGTGCCCTGTGGTTGGGTGGCCCTTAACCAAATCGCCCAAATTGCAGTTTGGCAGGTGGTGATGATCCAGAGCTTTGAGCCCCAACTGCACTTAATTTGCCAAGATCGCCATGGTGATCAGCACAGCCTGTATCTATCCTGGGCTGAGGTGCACCAGGGGGTGTTGGGGCAGTTGCCGATCTACGAGTCGGTGGTAGACCTGGGGCCCTGGGGAAAACTCCAGCGTCGGCAAGCGACCCAGGACTATGCTGAAATCATGGACTGGCACCTGGAGGGACGGGGAATCGTGCGATTTTGCGATCGTAGCTATCACCACCGAGGAGCCGCGCCAATTCCTACCCTTGCGGACGATCCGCCCTTGGATAGTAGTGCGATCGCCTGGAAGGCTCTAAAACACTACTGCCAGGGGCAGATAGCGGCCCCCCTGTTAAACGACTTTTCAGGCTTTGGCGTAACGGCCCTTGAGTTTATGGATCTAATACCCAACCTCGGGGATGCCATCGAATTGGGCCGCGATCAACCCTCCGCCTGGAACAAAGCCTTTCATCTTTATAGTGGCTTGCGATTTTTGCTTTCTACTGGGTCTTGACCTGTTTAGCCATAGCCAGAAAAGGGGATAAGCTCGCTCCTGGACGTCGACGGGAGGCGGGTGTAGCACCCGGGCTAGTCAGGTAATTGGCCGCGAAGCTGGGCAGCGATGGAGCAGGGCTGACTGGCTTAGGGGTTGGAGGCGTTGCGGGGGATTGGGCGACGGGCAATGGGGCGGGGGGAGCGATCTCAGCTGATTCTTCGACAGCACTAGCCCTAGGAGTGACTGGCGAGACCGTTGGAACAGCTGTCGGCTGCTCCGCATTAGGCAGCTCCATGTAAAACTCTGACTTTTTCCCTAGACCCACCAGACCGGCAATAGCCTGGAACAGGCCACCAATAATGCCGAAAATCGACTTGATTAAACCCATGGATTGATACCTCCGTTAACTAATCAATCTTCTACTAGTATTCCAGATTCCTGGGCCGGAAATGACTGACAGCACTCGACAAGAAAATTAACACTTCCCCCGCTTGACAGTCCTCACCCCAGAGCCTTGCCCTAGGCCTGCAGCCAGATCACTGTTGCATCGCCTTTACCCTGCCTGTCTGACATGAGCATCAGGAGCGGGCTAGGCTTTCTGTGGGCAGACCAACCTTTAGGTCAAGGCCATCAAACTGTTCTGAAAATTTTGAAGTAGAGTATTATCAGCAATATATAGTTTTGGCCAGAACGTTTAGGACAGGGTTATTGGGTTACAGCTAAGGCTAGGTAGGCGCCTCGGTTCACCTCCCCCACGTTCCACCTGGCTACTGCTATAGGTGCATCTAGATTTACCCTTGGGAGGGGCTGATCGAATCGACTTACCCTGGCTTCTTGAAAGATTGTCAGTTTTCTGTCGCCCAGGCGAGATTATATAAAGTGCTTAGCGAGTTGGGTTAACTGTCACAGCATGAAGGATTTTAGCGTAGGCGAGCAAAAACAGTTACTGCTAATTGATGACGACCCCAATTTAATTTTGCTGGTTAAAGATTACCTCGAGTTTAGAGGCTATGAGGTTAAAACGGCAGGTAATGGTCGTGAGGCGCTAGATGTTCTGGAAGATAGCGTTCCTGACATGATTATCTGTGATGTGATGATGCCAGAAATGGATGGTTATACCTTTGTCAAGCAGGTACGGGAAAACCCAAATACGGAATGGGTGCCTATTCTCTTTTTGTCTGCCAAGGGACAAAGTCAAGATCGGGTTAGGGGTCTGAACACGGGTGCTGATGTCTACATGGTGAAGCCCTTCGAGCCTGAAGAACTGGTGGCTCAGGTTGAGTCTTCCCTAAAGCAGGCCTCCCGACTGATTAAGCAGCAGTTAAAGGCCGGCGCCGGTTCAAGTTTACAAGTCCCTATTGATGTGGAACTGACGCCAACGGAGCTTCGGGTCGTTCAGTTTGTAGCCCGAGGCATGGCTAACCGGGAAATTGCCCTTGAACTGCAGGTTAGTCAACGGACCATTGAGAGCCACGTTAGTAATATGCTGGGTAAAACCGGCCTACATAACCGCACGGAGTTGGCCCGTTGGGCCATTGAAAATAATAAGGCCTGAGAGTCCCCTTGCTATACTAAGGTGGTTTCCTGAAATAGAAACTAACGTGCTGGTGTAGCTCAGTTGGTAGAGCAGCTGATTTGTAATCAGCCGGTCGCAGGTTCGAATCCTGTCACCAGCTTCCCTCAAAGTCGTTGATATAATCCTAGTCAGAACACCTAGGAACCGGTTTATCGTTCAAGCCCAAAACTAGGTCAGTGTGCTGGCTCGGTGCTACCCCATGACTATGGCTAGATGGAAACCTTGCCATTCTTTACCAACTGCGCGATCGCCTACCCTAACGAGGGAAAGCTACTTACCCCATCCAGTCATCGTTTGCGCGCCACATAAAACCCATAGCTGAACCAGTCTTTGAATCGCCTGTACAGATTAGCTTCCTGACGTTCCACCTTGAGCAACTCGTGAGCGTCTGGTTGGTCACCATAACGTTGAAGAAAAGCAGACATTCGCCCTTCAGTGGGTACATAGTAGTTATCAATCCAGTTTGTAGAGGGCAGCACAAAATATCCAAGTAGGTCATAGCCTCCACGCTCAAGGAGGGTGATTTTCTCGGCAGCAGTAGCGATCTCAGGGTATTCAGTGCTCCAGTGTCGTTGGATTTCCTCCGGAGGATCAGGACGCAACCAAGTTATTTCCGAAACCGCAATCACACCCCCTGACCGCAGGCTTGGCCTCCAGGTCTCGATCCCCTTCAGGAAACCGATGTTATAGATAGCGCCTTCGGACCAGATCAGGTCCAAGGACTCCTGGGCAAAGGGAAGGGAATCCATCGACTCGACAACTGTCTCAATGTGTGAGGAATAACCGGCTGCACTTGCTCTTGCGGTCAAGATATTGAGAAATTCAGGAAAAAGGTCGACGGCAGTAATGTGAGCATTTGGAAACTCACTCGCCAAAACCAGCGTTGAAGCGCCAGTACCGCAGCCGATGTCAGCGACCTGAAGGGGTGCCGATGTATCAAGTCGGGTCAGTGCCAGAGCCCGTCGGGTTTCTTCATCACTACCTGGACCCTGACGCGCTCCATCCCGGTGTAACTCCACCATTAGGGTCAACCATGTTTGGTTATCCATCAAGGACTCCGAACTAGTTGACTTCTATCATAGAGGTTTTGCCAGTTCACACCAAGGTTCGAAGTCTGACAGGCTATGCTATGGCCATACATCATCCTCAGGTCACCCATCCCGCTGACCCGACTAATTACCCAGGACGGTTACGGATCAGGCAAATTCATAACGATTAATAAAGATGGGGCAGCTCCAGTGATCTCCGTGGTAATGTCCCAATGACAACCGATCTAATCTAGACGAAGGCTGCTATGGCTATTGACCCTAATGCTCCCCCATCCATTAGTCCTGCCCAGATGAACTTGCTGAGAACCGTTGCTACCATGGCCTGGAGCGATGGTGATCTAGCTGAGGAAGAAATCAGAGTGATGCTGGATCAGTTTAGTCGTCTGTTTGCTCAAGACCCAAGCCACCAGGCTAACCTGAGGGCAGAGCTGGAAAACTATCTGACCCAAAATATTCCTCTGGATGAGTTAGTGCCTAAACTAACTAGCACGGCCCAACGGCAGGTCGTGCTGAAGCTGGGGTATCAGGTAATTAGCGCCAGTGCTCGCAATTCTGAAGAGGAATTGATTAACCAGGAAGAGGCGGCCGCCTATCATCGCCTGGTTGAACTCTTGGCCTTACCGGAAGAGGTGGTTCAACAAATTGAGCAGGACTGCAAGGAGATGGGGCAGGCCACTGACAACTTGGTGGACCACATTACCAGCACCCTACAACAGTTCATGCAGACGTCCTAAGCTACCGGAGTGTCTCATGGCGAGGTCCGGAGAAAGCCAGCCAGGAGGCCTAGCAATCCTGGGCTTTCACGGATCACCTGGTCCTAAGCGTTCTGGCAAAAACTATAGCAGTGGCCAGTCCAAATTAGGAGAAGATTGTCATGCCGTTTGCTACGGACTGAGACCTACAGGATGGCTTGGTATCCTGAGCTAAATGGCTATAGCTATACATCTATCCCAGAGCCGCCAGGGCATCAGCCTGCCGCTGCCTGAAGCTTTAGAGTTCACCTAGCAGCCGCTTGATAATCGGGGATTGGAAGAACTGTTGAGTGGACCCCATCAGGCGTTGCCCCCAGAGGTTAAGTTCAAGAAATGGGAGTTCAGCGTAACGACTATCTTGCTCCAGAGCCTCTATTCCCAAGGAGAAAGCCTCCTGGCAGCGATCGCTACGCAGATTGGCCGTCACCCGACAGGACTCCTGATAGTAGAGGGCTACAGCCCTGGCAAGTTTAGGTTCTGGTTCTTGATTGCCAGTTAGATCGGAGGCCGCTTGCCATTTTGCTAAGGCTTCGGATACCTGTCCCTGTTCGTAAAGCACCAGGCCAATATTATTCAGGGAGGGCCAGAAGTCAGGCTGTAGGGTCACCGATGTGCTGTAGCTATCGATAGCCTGGTCATAGCGTTGCAGCTTAAAGTAACTGTTACCCAGGTCAAAATGGGCATTGGGGTTATTGGGTTCTAGTTTTAGTCCCTGCTCTAAATGCCTGGAGGATTGATGATAATCACCTTTTTGGAAGTAGGCAGACCCCAGGGCAAAGAGCACTCTAGCATCGCTGGGAGCCAGGGTTTTAGACTGCTCCAGGAGGGTAATGGCCTGGTCGGTCTCCCCAGCCTGTAGGTAGAGACCGCCTAACAAAGCCAGCACCTGGGCATCCTTGGGAGCCAGTTGCGACGCCAATTGGGCCAGGGCGAGGGCTTGGTTAAATTGCCGAAATTCAGCGAGTTGCTGCGCCTCACTGGCAAGGAAACGCCCCTGTTCAGCCATGCGGTCGTAGTCGAGGGGCAGGACATAGGGGACTAGCGCCTGGGCATGGGCTGGCAAGGGTAGGCATAGACTTCCCAGGGTTAACAACGAAAGTAAAACCGTCCGATTGAGCACAGTAGTAGGGCGAAGTAGGGTAATCGCAATAGATTAGGATAATCGCAATAAATCCAAGCTTATTACAGGGTAAGCGATAGTGCCACCGAATGCTATCACGGTAGTCTGGCGACGGCGAGTCAAATCGCCTACCCAGTTTTCTTAGCCCCAGCCAGGGCCGCCTGGGCGTTACGCCGCCACATGGCGGGCTTAATGCGGCGCAGAGCCGAAGCCGGAAAACGCCCGTTCCAGTCAGTTTCCGAGAGGGTGGCGAGGCTGCTCAGGCTGGGGCTGAGGTTCTCGGGGTAGGGCTGAAACTCCTCTATATCCGTGGGTTGGGCAAAGCGCTGGTTCCAGGGACAGACATCCTGGCAGATGTCACACCCCGCCACCCAGTTATGCAGATGGGGAACGATCGCCTCCGGCAAAGTAGGGGA
>CAYVMR010000081.1:9044-9361 GCA_964452545.1 uncultured bacterium | reverse complement strand
TGCTGCCCTCGGTCAATGATGTGGGCTCTCCCCTGGATGACCTGCAGTGGATTGCCCTGCTCAAGTCCGCCAGTGCCTACGAAATGTACCGTAAGTCCCAGTACCGGATTACCCCCCGGGGGGTGACGGAGTTTTTGATTCTGAACCGGGAGTTTCCCCGATCTATTCAGTTCTGCCTGATTCAGGCGGAGCATTCCCTCCACCAGATCTCCGGTACCGCCGCCGGCACCTGGCGCACCGATAGCGATCGCGCCCTGGGGCGGCTCCGCTCCGAGCTGGATTACCTCACCATGGAGGAAATTAGCCAGCGGGGGCTG
>CAYVMR010000081.1:0-9034 GCA_964452545.1 uncultured bacterium | reverse complement strand
ACGAGTTTCTGGATGACCTGCAAATCCGCCTAAATGACATTGGCGATCAGATTTTTTCCGACTTCTTCGCCCTGGAGCCCGTCTAGGATGGCTCCAGAAAATTCTATGACCCACAATGACTACCCTTGGGAAGGGACGCTGATAAGGCTCAGAACCTCCTGTGGTTCTAGCCATGGCGGTTAACCCTAAGCAATTGATCGTGGTTGGGGCGGGGGCCGCCGGGGTATTTGGGGCGATCGCCGCCGCCCAGGCCAATCCGGCCCTGGCGATCACCATCCTCGAGGCTGGCCCGGCCCCCCTGGCCAAGGTCAGCATCTCGGGGGGGGGCCGCTGCAATGTCACCCACGCCTGTTTTGACCCAGCCCTATTGGTGACCCACTATCCCCGGGGGGCCAGGGAGTTGCGGGGGGCCTTTAGCCGTTTCCAACCGAGGGATACCCTGGCCTGGTTTGAGCAGCGGGGAGTGGGCCTAAAGACAGAACCAGATGGGCGCATCTTTCCCCGCAGTGATGACTCTGCCACCATTATTGACTGCCTGCTGGGGGAGGTGGCCCGCCTGGGGATTGCCCTCCACCGGCGGCAGGCGGTGGTGCAGGTGGTGCGTCAAGGCCAGGGGTTTGGGGTGACCACCCGGGGCGGTCAGCGGTGGTCCGGCGATCGCCTGCTGCTAGCCACCGGCAGCAGTGGGATAGGCTACCGCCTGGCCCAGGCCCTAGGCCACACCCTGGTGCCCCCGGTGCCGTCCCTGTTTACCTTCACCATCGCCGATCCCCAGCTGCGCTGCCTGGCCGGCATATCCCTACCCACCGTCCACCTCAAGCTGGTCCTGGAATCGGCCCCGCCCCTAGAGCAAACCGGTGCCCTCCTGATCACCCATTGGGGCATGAGTGGCCCAGCGGTGCTCAAACTCTCAGCCTTTGGGGCCATGCCCCTGCACCGCCAGGGTTATCGGGCTAGCCTGGTGGTCAACTGGTTGCCCAATAACCCGCCAGAACAATGGCGTCAAACCCTACTGGCCTTTAAGAACGGCCAGGGTAAACGGACCCTGGTCAGTACTCCCCCCTGTCCTCTGCCCCGGCGGTTGTGGCAATACCTAGCCCAGCATCGGGCTGGCTTGCCAGCGGATTTGACCTGGGCCAGTCTCTCCAAACCCCAATTGAATCAGTTACTCACTTGCCTCACCGCTGATAATTACACGATTGCCGGCAAGGGGACATTTAAGGAGGAATTTGTCACCTGCGGCGGCATTGACCTTCGGGAGGTCAACTTTCAAACCCTGGAGAGTCGCCTCTGTCCAGGCCTTTACCTGGCGGGAGAACTGCTTAACATCGATGGTATTACCGGTGGCTTTAACTTTCAAAATGCTTGGACTACCGGCTGGTTAGCCGGCCAAGGGATGGCGGGGATTCACTTAAATAACAAAACTTCCGCACCCGATCAAACTCGGCATCCTGCCAGGAATAGGCAAAGTGGCTAAGGGCCTGAATCTCTGGGGCGGCCTGCTGAATCGCCTGCATTTGAATTTCCAGGGCAGGACGATTATAGGTGGGTTTGCCCCAGACCCCAGCAATGGCTGGCATAATTACGGGGGGATTTGGGCTAGGAGCTAACCCCACCACTCGACGGATGCCGTCCAGAATGCAGCCGGTATGGCCACAGACAGCGTAGGCCATGGGGTGCCAGGTGAGGGCGGTGGGGAAGCGTTCCCAATATTGCAGACGGGAGTCAAAACCTCCAGTACCAACGGTTTGATTAGCTTCGGGGAAAAACACGGCCCCTGCCCCCAGACCCATGCGTTGCACCTGGGTCTGGGCCTGGGTGAGAAAGTCGACCACCCCCTGGATGGCATGGGCTACGGTCAACTGCCACAGTTCTTCCTGTAATTGGGGCCGCAGACTAGCGGCCTGGGGTGGCGGTTCACCGGACTGGCGGGGGGCAGAGGGGGGGCGGCTTTGCCACAGGGGCTCGGGTTCATTGGGGTAGAGAACACGGACATCATCGATGTCAGCGTCGATCAGATGGCCCCGACTAATGTAGCGGCGAATGAGTTCCAGACCCTGGTTATTGGAGGCGCGCTGGAAGAGGGCATCCCGGGAGGCCTGGCCATAGATCCAGAGATCATCGACACTATCCGCCACTGAGTTAGGCCCCACGCCCCGAGGATAGCGGACGTAGTCAAACAGAACATTGTCTGGCTGCCGACGCAGGATCGCCCCTAGCATCTGGCTGTAGTCGGCCCAGGCCTGGGGGTGGTAAGGGTCGACAAAGACCTCATCGGGGTTACTGGAGGCTCCAGACTTGGCGTAGGTAAAGGTACTATGGCCTTGACCATTGAGGGCCAGGACTGCCTGGCGATCCTGGCGCAGCCCATAGGAGTAGCCAAAATTGAGGGTAAACAGCCAGGCATCTACCTTGAGCCCCCGGGCTCGACCCTTGGCGATCGCCTCCGCCAGCAGGTCCCGTCGCTCATAGCCAGGGGTTTGCACCACCGATGGCCAGATGGTCGGGTTGTCGGCCTTAGGCAGAAGCACCTGGCCGCCATAGAAGGCCTCCACATAGACCTCGTTGTAACCCAGGTTCACCACCCGGTCCATCACCGCTTCCAAAACCCCTGGCTGGAGATCGCAGGGATATAGCCGCACCCATACCGCTTGACGGGACGGCCAAGTCTGCGATCGGCAGTGACGTAATTGATCACTATGCTGATCCACCACCCTCTGGTAGCTATCCTGGGCGGCACGGTCACCGCTAAAGGCCGCTTTGCGGAGGGCTTCCTTAGCGGTGGCCGCTTCCTGACTAACCTGGCAGTAGGGATTGAGATCCAGCGCGATCGCCGCCGGGACCGTAGTTCCAGCACTGACTAAACTGGCCATCCAACCCAAACCGATGAACAGCCACCGACTGGCGGGATAGCCTGTCCTAAAATTGGATCCTGAAGCTATGGGTTCACCTGGCGTAGCCATCGCTTCTCCTGTTGAAGCTGGGCTGCCTGGGCAGACAACCCGTCAAAGCCCCTACAGTATAGCCTTGGCCAGCAGACTTAGGTGACTACAAAATTGATTCGCAGTTTTTTAGATCTCGTAACACGGGATACAAAAACCGAAGACTGGGTAGGCATTCTGGCCCAACGCCGGCAACTGAGGCTGTGAATCACTCGGACCCCTCAGGGGCAGGTCCGGAGCCCACCAGGCTAAGAGGTTGTTTGAAAAGGGCTCAGGTATAGGTCGCCGCCAAGGAGCCGCCAAAATCCGGAATTTTGCGGTGGTTACCCTACTGCATAGGCATGATTTGAGACTTTCTCTGGCTTTTCAAGCAACCGCTAAGACGATAAAACCAAACTCGGCGTTGCCAACGATCGCCTAGCCAGGGCCGGTTTCTTCGGCGGTGAAGTCAGGATAGTTACTCAGCAGGACAGCTAACTTCATCCGCTGAATATAGGGCCACCCTCCTTTTGTTTCAATATCCTTGAGTAGGGCGTAGAGGCTATGACGATTATTGGGTAGGGCATCTTGAAAAGCGGTTTCACAGACCTGACGGTGGCACGCTTCCAGCAGCCGGAGCAACTCTAGCAAAGCCAAGCTGTCGCCCCGGCGAGCTACGGTGGCTCGCTCAATTAACTGGGCTAGATCTTGCAAATCTGGGCTCAGGGACTGTTCGTGAGACAGGGGAATAAACTCATGCATAAGATAAATCTATCTAGATCTGATGGGCTCCATCGGCTTTTGGCTATAGCTTAATGCCCTGCAGCGATTTAGAAAAATCCACGGCACCGCTTTAACCAGTCTTGATGGTTAGGTATGGTTAGGTACAGATTGGATTGACATGGATTGAATATGGACCAGGTCCAAGCTTAGATCATCCTTCGCGGCCCCCAATCTGATCAGATGGTCAACAAGGGGGATAGAGCCATGTAAGATGGTAATTTGAGGCTTTTAGGTGGCGTAGCCTAACCTACTTCTAGCTGGGGTAGACGACCCTAAGCCTACTCTGGCTATGCTAAGGCACCCGCGGGGTCATGGGTGATACCGTTGAAATTATCTCCGCCAAGCCTCCAGAGCCCCCGCTGTCAACCTCCTACCCTGGAAAGCAGCCTGTTTTACATACTGATTTGAGGTAAACAATGAGGTACCGCGCCCTTATCGTTGCGTTCTTGGCCATTTGTCTGAGCGTACTGACTGCCTGTAGCGAGGCTCCCAGTGCCACCAGCAGTGTGCCGCTGACCTATGACCAAATTCGTAATACCGGTTTAGCGAATAAGTGTCCCCAACTATCGGAAATGACTCGGGGCACCCTGCCCCTGGATGCCGGTAAAAAGTATCAGTTAGTGGGCATGTGTATCGAACCCACCGCCTATTTTGTTAAGGGAGAGTCCTCCTCCAAGCGCCAGGAGTCGTCCTATATCCGTGGCAAGGTGTTGACTCGTTACACCTCTAGCCTCGATCAGGTGCGGGGGGATGTGACGGTTCAGGCTGACGGCAGCCTAGTCTTTTCAGAAACCGGTGGTATGGACTTCCAGCCCATTACCGTCCAGTTACCCGGTGGTCAGCAGGAGCCCTTCCTATTTACTGTCAAGGGGCTGGTGGCTCAGTCCCAGTCGGGGTTAAATGCCATTACCACCTCTACGGACTTTGAGGGGGATTATAAAGTGCCCTCCTACCGGACCTCCAATTTCTTAGATCCTAAGGGCCGGGGTTTGGCTACGGGATACGATACGGCGGTGGCCCTGCCCGCCAGCGGTGATAGCGAAGAATACGTTAAGGAAACCACCAAGGCCTTTGACATTGGCCAGGGTCACATTTCCCTACGGGTCTCTAAAATCGATGGCGGTACTGGGGAAATTGGCGGCACCTTTGAAGCCGAACAACCCTCTGATACGGATATGGGTACTGCGGCTCCAGTGGATATCAAGCTACAGGGGGTTTTCTACGCTCGCCTGGAAGAAGCCTAAGGAGTCGAGCAGTTGACTAGGATGGGGGTCAGAACTGAGCTTCTGACCCATTTTTTTACCGACCGTCCGCCAGGTTCAGGCGATCGCTCAACTGCCGTAGGGTTTGGGCCAACTCCATATCTTGCTTGATCTGTCTCTCGATTTTGGTGCAGCTATAGAGGACGGTGGTATGGTCTTTACCGCCAAATTCATCGCCAATCTTGGGTAGGCTGAGGTTGGTGTGTTGACGCATCAGGTACATGCCTATCTGGCGGGCCTGGCTAACCTCCCGACGCCGTGAAGTACCCTTCAAGTCCGCCAGGGACACCTGGAAATATTCAGCGACTGCCTCTAGGACAGCGATGGGGGAGGCGGCCATTTTCTCCCCTGGTGGGTTAAGCACCGTACTGAGGTGCTCGACGGTCATCGGTAGGCCCGAAATCGAGGTGTAGGCGATCGCCCGAATTAAAGCCCCCTCCAGCTCGCGAATATTAGAAGTATAACTAGAGGCGATGTACTCAATCGCCTGCCGCGGCAGCTGTACCTGCTCGTACTCCGCCTTTTTCTGCAAAATGGCAATGCGGGTCTCAAAGTCAGGGGTTTGAATATCGGCAATCAGCCCCATGGAGAAGCGGGAAATCAGGCGCTCCTGCAGACGGACAATTTGGTGGGGGGGGCGATCGGCGGCTAGAACGATTTGCTTACCGGCTTCGTGCAGGGTATTGAAGGTGTGGAAAAACTCCTCCTGGGTATATTCTTTACCCTCAATAAACTGAATATCATCTATCAACAAGATATCGACATCCCGGTAGTGAGACCGGAAGTGTTGCATGCTATCTTTGCGAATGGCAGCAATCAGATCATTGGTAAACTGCTCCGTGGAAACGTAGGCAACCCTTGCCTGGGGGGCAATTTCCCGGCGGTAGTGGCCAATGGACTGCATCAAGTGGGTTTTACCCAACCCCACCCCGCCACACAGAAATAGGGGGTTAAACTCCCGCCCTGGCGCCTCCGCCACCGCCAGGGCCGCCGCATGGGCCATGCGATTGTTAGAGCCCACCACAAAGCGGGAAAATACTGCCTTGGGGTTGAGGTCGTTATAGCTACTTGGATTACTGTCCCGTGACTCCGCCTCCGCCGATCGTGGCGTTGAACTGGGGGCTGGCCACTGCCCATTGCTGGTGGGCAAGGGCGTCACCCCCACGTCCCCCGACTCCACCACCGTCACCTGGACCTCTAGGGACTTACCTAGCAGAGCCTCAACCACCTGGGCGATGGTGCTGAGATAATGCTTCTGTAACCAGTTGCGAGCAAAGGGGTTGGGAGTGGAAATCACCAGGGTGGTATCCGTTAGCCGTTCCGCCTGGGCCGGCTTGATCCAGGTTTCAAAGGTAGGAGGACTGAGCTGGGCCTTAAGTTGACCCAACACTTGCTGCCAGAGCTGATCGAGGGCCTGATCCACAACATACCTCCTTAGGGTGGGATGATCTTCAGAAAGAAACGGGAATGGATCCCGTCAGGAGATGGTGGTAATCCATGGACGATCGGGGTGTGGCCCGGATCTATAGGGTACTCGATAGACGTTCGGAAAATCTTCTGGAATCTACCGGTAGGGTTCAGGAGTTCATCCCATAGGGCAAGGATGGTAGAACAGATATAGCCAAATCAAACTGGAGAAACCCTTTAGGGGGCGACTAGACCCTGGGGGTGGCACCGTTGACGGTTTAAAGTAGGGACTATGTGGGGATTGCTTATGGTGCTGGCAGCCTATCCAATTTTGACCATCGGAGATCCCCGTTTGCGGTTACCCTCGCAGCCGGTCCTTGATACCGGGGATCCTGAGTTGCAGCGGTTCATCGATGCCATGCTGGAAACGGTCCAAACGGCTCACGGAGTGGGTATTGCGGCACCCCAGTTAGGCTACCCTCAACGGGTATTGGTGTTAGCCTCGCGCCCTAATCCCCGTTATCCCCAAGCTCCCTCGATGGATCCCCTAGTGGTGATCAATCCCCAGACGTTGGCGGTGAGTGATCAACTAGAAAAGGGATTCGAGGGCTGTTTGAGTGTGCCTGGTCAACGGGGCGAAGTACAACGTCATCAGCAGGTGGAGGTGACCTATTTGGATCGGCTAGGCCAGAGACAGCATCAGGTGTGGCAAGGGTTTGTGGCCCGTATTTATCAGCATGAGTTCGATCACCTGGAGGGGCGCCTATTTATCGATCACCTTGATCCCGAGGAGGAATTATTGTCGGAGTCAGCTTACCAAGCCCAGAGCCTGACTGCATCGAGGGTATCCTAACCCCTGGGATAGATCCTAGGCCCGGGCTAATTTTCTGAAAAATATTCAAGACTAGCGGTATGGCAGAAAAAATCTGACCTATCCTGGTATGCTATGAGCCCTCATCCCCAACCTAAGATTGTCCACCTTAACCTGTTGGACACCGACTATGCCAAGATCATGGCAGGCGACAGCATTCCGGCTGAAAAACAACAGCGCCTGGCCCAGGAATGCTATGACTTTGTCAAACTAGGGCAGCACATTGCTCGCTACCGCTACGGTGGCCTGGATCAGGAGGGACAGGACGATATTCTCTGCACCATAGCCACCATCGCGGGGTTATTTTCCCTTACCGATGTCGAAGATATCAACGATCGCCTCCGCCACACGGGCCACTTCTACCTCACCCAGGGGGAACGCCAGCAGATTACCAACTGGCTGATGGATGAATTAGGGGTCGACCTGTATGCCTCCGAATGACAGATTATCGGTTCAAATGTCGCCATTCCTCCATGACCACGGCTCGGCACTGCAGGCAAAGTAAGCTGGTGAGCAGTTTCTCGACGCCGCTAGACGTATGGGGAAAGTATTGACTTTCCGCCGGCAGAGTCAGGGCCCCCTGCAGCTCTGCCCTAAAGCCAAACAGGCGTTGGTTGGAAAACGAACTATTAATGGGCCATCCCCTGCTATTCAAGGGGGTCAGCGCGCTGATTTGTGGGGCCTCAAGTCGTAACTCCCGCTGCAAAATCCTGGGCACGGCAGCCGCTGGCCCCTCAGTTGGATCGATCCGGCCTCCCGGCAAATCAAGGGTGACCTGTCCGATGCCGGGCCGGTAGCTGGGGGGCGGCAACAGGACCTGGCCTTGCCAGAGGGGCAAGATAACCACAGAATCGGCTTTTTCAACCCGCCAGTAGTGAATGGACTGATCATCGCCAGTCTGTAGCTCCTCCCCAATTAATGTGAGCCAGGGAGTTTGGAGGTTCATCAAGGTGCGGTGTACCGCCCAGACTGGGGTCTGTTCGGAGTCAGCCATAGTTGGAGGTGGGGGGCTGGGGCAGATCGACGCGGCAGCCATCGCCACATTCGCCATAGCCCCCCTGGGACCGTTGAGCCACCAGGGTGGCTAGCGGGGGGCGACCGGTGAGGGCTAATCGCCAGGTAGCCCAAACCCCGTAGAGACCATCCACCAGGGGACCCAGTAGGGGCCAGCCGGTGGGGGCATAAATCCAGCCTATCCCCAGGACCTGGTAGACCTGGCGAAACACCTCCACATTTTGAATCACACGGCCATCCGCCAGCACCCCATGGATGCGACCCATGGCGGTGGCGTAATCAACCCCACCGTGTTGACTGGGATCGTAGTCAGGGGCAGCAATGTCGGTAAAGCGCACCAGACCGCGGTCCCGGTCCTGCTTACGGAGGAAATTAACCTCCCGCAGGCAGAGGGGGCAGTCGCCATCGTAGAGTAGGTCGACTTTCCAGGTGGGGGGAGGTGGGGGAGAACCGAGGATCGAGGACATAGGGGAGCACTGGCTGGGAACAACACTTCTGAATTCTGGCTCCTGACGGCTGCAGCCTGCCGATGGGAGAGGAGTCCCAGACCCAGCCCTAGGGCGGAGATCGCCGCAGTTCATCCTCAATGGAAAGGGGCTGGAGGATAAAGGCGGCGGCCAGGGCGGCGGTTTGCTCCCGGAGGGCAATTTGGGTTAACACCACTAGATGGTCAGCGGTGAATAAATCCCGAATGTATTGGGAACTGGCGCTCTCGTAGGGGGTTTCGTAGAACACCTCACCAATCCCCGCCGAGATAATCAGCTTCAAGCAGGATA
>CAYVMR010000080.1:0-9417 GCA_964452545.1 uncultured bacterium | reverse complement strand
AGGACCATCTCGGGCTGTTGCCGGGCAATTTGTTGCAACCTGTCCATGGGTCCATGATAGTCGATTGCAGCTCAGGCTGTCAATAACAGTTATAACTGTAATCTAGTGGCCCTACACCCCCGCCAGTTTGCGCAGTTCTAGGACTGGATCCAGGGTGTTGATGGTTACGTTGGTCACCACCTCTTCCTCTGCGGCGGTGCAGTCATACACCATGTAGGTCCAAATTCCTGGATTTCCTGCCTCCGCACTCTCTCCTTCGTAGAAGGTCACCGTCCCATCGTCCTCGCAGTCATAGTAGGCCGAGTAAACATCTTCCCATTCGCAGTCTGAGTTTTCCAGGGTGTCTCGAATGTTAGCCAATACTCCAGCGATATGGTGAGGCTGGGATTCCACCTGCACCAGACGGACCTCTTCCCATAGGAAATTGTGTAAATCAATAGCCATAGCCGCTACCTCTTTAAATTAGGTTGACTTAAACGTTAAAAGGCTTGTGGTTTAGTGGCGCGGAAAAAGTTCTAAAACCCGTACATCAGTCATTCTCAACCCTACTCCTGATTCAAATCAGGCAAGTTCCAACCAGATTAGGGGCTTCTAGACCCTAGTACCCCTGCTTACCAGAATGCTCAACAGGTTTCCGTGCCACCAAGGGTAGATACGCTTAGCGTAGAGGCTAATCTACTGAAATGCGTGTTGGTTCAACGATTCTTCATGACTACTTGGGTTGAGGTTGACTGGCAACCCCTTCCCGATCTTGCTTGACCCGTCACCTGGCGTGACTACGGTACTCCCCCTGAAATAAGTCAGCCATTACAGAACCCCTCAGGATAGGGGAGGTGGACAGGTCTTCTAAGGCGGAAGCCCCTAGGACAGCACCAACCGTTCAGGCCGATGCTCTCCGGCCAGCGCGGTGGCCCGAAACTGGCTCGGGGGCACCCCAGCCCAGCGCCTAAAGGCCCGAGAAAAATCGGCTACATTGGTATAACCCAGATCGTAGGCAATTTCGGTGATGGGTGGGGTCGAATCGAGCAGCCACTGAGACGCCAGCTCGTAGCGCAGCGTCTCGACGAATTGCGAGTAGTTGAGTCCGGCGGCGGCCAGGTGTCGTTGAAGACTACGGGGACTGGTACCCACGGCGGCGGCGGCAACTTCGATGCGGATGTCTCCCCGCCCCAGGAGAGAACCAATCAGCTGGCGCAGAGACCCGACCAGGTCTGGGGCCGGGGCAGTTGCAACCAACGCCTGATTCAGTTCCCATTCCTGCTCCCAGTCAAGCGGCGTCCCAGTGGGCTGCAGCGGCAGGCTAAGCAGACGGCTGGAAAAGCCGATCGCATTGTGGGGCTGATCAAAGCGCAGGCGCACATTGGCCAACAGCTCGTGATCAGCCGCACCGGGCAGTTGATTAGCCTGAAGATGCACCTCGGTAGGCTGCCACTGGGGGCCGGTCGCCAGCCGAATCAGATTGAGATACAGGCAGCAGGCATAGTACTGGGCCTGCTGGTTCTCAATCTTCCCAGGGTTAATAAATTGATGGTTGATCCACACCAGGCCATCGGCATGGGTGAGCCAGGCCCGTGCTCCAGAATTGTGGGTGGTGAGCATCTGGGT
The DNA here is from genome assembly GCA_964452545.1 of uncultured bacterium. Taxonomy (GTDB): domain Bacteria; phylum Cyanobacteriota; class Cyanobacteriia; order Phormidesmidales; family Phormidesmidaceae; genus Nodosilinea. The sequence goes on along the minus strand of CAYVMR010000080.1, from coordinate 7,812 downwards.
CAGGGTGGTCAGCATGTCATGGAGCGTCACCGATTGCAACAGCCTCTGGCCTAAGAGGCCTAACTCGTCAATCTCAACCTGCTGACTGACCAGCATGCCCAAAAGAGGCATATTGGTCAGCTGAGCCGCATTTTCTAGAAAGTTAAAGCTATGGTACAGGGATATTAACCGACCTAAATCCCCTGGGTCGAGAATGGGCAATTGAGCCTGACGCAGCAGCTGGTCTGTAGAGACGCCAAGCCCGTCTAAAAACCTCACAATTGGCAAGAGGACACTCGCTCGAACCAGGGGAATAGTCTGCATAGAAAAACCCAAGCCTTTCAATGGGGGTAAATGGTGGCGCTAGACCCAGAGGCCGGAGGGTCGATTGCTCATCACAGGTCGAGTGCGTCCCTAGTTTTCCAGGTTATCTGAGCCTGTCTCCCATCCTTCTTTGTACATATCTTAACTGTTTTGGCCCCAAAAGATAGGTGCTGCCATCCTTTAGTAAGCTTTTCTTAATCACCTAATATTAAGTACGTAATATTAGGCGTGTAACATTAAGAACAGCCTGGTGGCAATGGTGGAGCCCCTATCAGACTGAAATAAATAGTTCGCAAGCCAGAAAATTCAATTTTTTTAAGAATTTAGAAAACCTTGAAAGCTCTTGGTTTTTACCGTCGTGAAAATATATATTTACCGATCTGTCGCCAAAAGATAAGCACGCCAATAGAGGCCGCTTAACAATAGTAATAGCTCTTCTGGAGGTAGCTCGGCAAGGAGTGCTTATGGCTAAGCTAATAGGGAATGCTGCTGATTTGACGGCGACACATTAAGGCGGCTCTGAAGCTGGGCGCCAGGATGGAAGAAATCATGGAGGTGCTCAAGATCTGCGTGTCCTTTGGTCGCGAAAGCTGTCGCTTGGGGGTGCCAATCCTGGCGGAGGAACTGGCGGTGTTTGAACAGCGGCAGTCCACGTAAAGCGTTTGAATTTAAAGATTTTTGGAAACGAAGGGGAGAAAACCTTATGGTCACCACCAATGCACCCATCCTGACTGCGCAAGAGCAGGCGATCGCGGAGGGTAAAACGGCCCTATACGACAATGTCAGCGATCGCATACTCCGCATGTATGAGGCCATTCGTGCCTATGGGCCACCCCGTGTAGCGCTGGATCGGGCGGTGTTGTTTACCGAATCCTTTCAGCAAACCGAGAATCAGCCGCTGGTGGTGCGTTGGGCAAAAGCCCTGAAACACTACGCTGAAAATGCCCCGATCGCCATTTTTGACGATGAACTGATCGTCGGTCGGCCCAACACCTGGCTGGGGCGCTGGGGCATCGTCTATCCCGAACTGGATGGCGTGATCATGCCCGACGGGGTGAAGATGTTTCGCGAAAACAAGGGCAAGGTGGGCGAGGTTGTCGTCACCGATGACGATGCTCGCATCATCAACGACCTCCTCACCCCCTACTGGGCCGGTAAAGACTATGCCTCCATCTATCACAATGCGCTGCCCGAAGCGACCCGCTACATGGTCTATGGGCCAGACCCCAAAAACCTGCTCTATCCGACCTGCGTGGTGCTGGTGAGCTCCACCATGCGGCACTCCCAAAACTGGACGCCCGATTTCAACAAAATCCTCACCCGTGGGGTGAAGGGCATTCGCGAAGAGGCCCAGGCCAAGCTCAATGCCCTGACTGAACCTCGCGATCTGATCTACAAACAACCCTTTCTGGAGGCGGTGATCATCACCTGCGATGCCATGACCATTTGGTCGCGGCGATACGCCCAACTGGCCACCGAGATGGCGACCAAGGAGCCAAATCCCCAGCGCCAGCAGGAGCTTGAAACCATTGCCGAGGTCTGCCACTGGGTGCCCGAAAACCCGGCCCGCACCTTCCACGAAGCGCTGCAAGCCCAGTGGTGGGGGCAGATGTTTAACCGCATCGAGCAGACCAGTGGCGCTATGGGGCAGGGCCGGATGGATCAGTATCTGCTGCCCTATTACCAGAAAGATGTGGCAGCAGGTCGGATCACACCGGAATCGGCCACGGAACTCTTCCAGTGTGTCTGGATTCAGATGGCACAGTGTGTTGAACTCAAGCTTAATCCGGTCACAGCCGCAGGGACCGAGGGCTTTTCCAAATTTGAGGATGTCTGCCTAGGGGGTCAAACCGCCGATGGCCAGGATGCCACCAATGAACTGACCTACCTGATTCTGGAATCGACGCGGGCGCTACAAATTCCGGTGCCGGAACCCTGTGTCCGGATCCATGCCAATACACCCGATCGCCTACTGCACTTTGTGGCGGAGGTGATCAAAGACGGCAAGGGGTTCCCCAAACTGCTCAACGATGAGATGGTGGTTCCCTTCTACCTGGCTAACGGGGCCACCTTAAAGGAAGCGCTGGACTGGACCATTTCGGGCTGCTGCGAAAACCGCCTGATCAACCGCGAAACCAACGTGACGGGCAATGGCGGCATCAACTACGGATCGGTAGTAGAGATGACCTTCCGCAATGGCAAACTTAAGGTGCTGAAGGATCTTCAGTTTGGGGCGGAAACGGGCGACCCCCGCACTTGGACGAGCTTTGATCAGGTGTGGCAAGCCTTCTGTACTCAGCTTGAGTATCTGGCTCGCCATGCCCTGATTCAGCAGCATGTTGCCCTCAGGTTAAAGCCCGACTGCTTTGCGGCCCCGGCCACCTCCATGCTGCACGATCTAGCCATGGAACACTGCCGCGATCTGCACAGCCACGGCGACTACATGGCTGGCGGCATCGACCATTCCTGCTTTGAGGCGATTGGGAAAGCCACCGCCATTGATAGCCTCGCCGCCGTCAAATACCTGATCTACGACACCCAACGGCTGACCTGGGATGAACTGCTGACAGCCATGGAAGCCAACTGGGAAGGCCACGAAGTGACGCGGCAACTGTGTTTGCACGCCCCCAAATACGGCAACGGCATTGAGTGGGTCGATCGCATCGGGTTTGACATCGAAAGCGTCCTGCTGGAATACATCCATCAGCATCCCAAGCCCTACGATCAGTGCTTCTTGCTGCGGCAAATTCCCATCACCTTCCATGTGCCCATGGGCAAGGTGACCTGGGCCACGCCCAACGGTCGTCCGGCAGGGGAGTACCTGTCAGAGGGCATCTCGGCCTCCCACGGCATGGATGCAAAGGGGCCGACAGTAGCGCTGGCGTCCATGGCGCGGGCGCGCAACCTCAGCTACCGGGAGAAGGGCGGCGATCTGATTAACCTGAAGTTCTCTCCGGCCAACATCGCCGGGGAAGAGGGCAGCCGCCGCCTGATGCAGATCATCCGCACCTGGAGCACCCTGAAACACTGGCATGTGCAGTTCAATAATGCGGGCATTGAGAGCGCCCCCACCCTGCTGAAAGACATTAGCGAAGAGACCTGGGACCGGGTGATGGCGATCAACGCCAAGGGGGTCTTTCTCTGCTGCAAAGCGGTGATTCCCCAGATGATGGCCCAGGGCAAGGGCAAAATCGTCAATATTTCATCCGTGGCCGGGGTGCGCATGACCTTTTTTAGCGGGGCCAACTACACCGCGTCTAAATATGCGGTCATGGGTCTGACCCACCACCTGGCCTGGGAACTGGCCGATAGCCACATCAACGTTAACGCCATTGCCCCCGGCGCTGTGCTTACGCCGCTAGCCGAGCAGGGCACCACCCCCGAGTACCGGGAGATGACCACCAAGCGTCTGATTCCCCTGGGGCGCTGGTGTACTATCGAAGACATTGGCCATGCCGCGGTGTTTTTGGCCAGCGATCGCGCCGACATGATTACGGGCCAAACCCTCGCCGTCGATGGCGGCGTGCTCACCGGCTTTGGAGAAGACCTGCGCCCGGTGATTCGCCAGCGCATGGCCGATATGCAGGCGCACCATCCCTAAACCATGGCATCGCCAAACCCTACGTCTTAGACAGCACCCATGGGAGGATGCAGAACCATGAATACACCGATCAAACGCATTGCCATCAACGTGGGGGCGGGCTACGTTCCCGGACTGAATACGGTGATTGCCGGCACCGTTCTGGCGGCGAAGGAATTGGGCTGGGAGGTGGTCGGCATTCGCGACGGGTTTGAGGGGCTGCTGTTTCGCGATCGCTACCCCGATGGCGGCCTGGTGCCCCTATCGCCTCAACTGCTCTCTAGCCTCGATCCAGCCGGGGTACTGTTGGGCACCGCCGTGCGCAACGACCCCTTCCATGTCCGCACCATCAATGCCGATAGCCTGGTGGAAGAGGTCGATCACTCCGAGGCGCTGCTAGACACCCTGCGCCAGGAAGGGATTGATGCGGTGGTCTCTGTGGTGGGCCGTCGGGGGCTGACCATTCTCTACAAGCTGCACCGCCAGGGGCTCAAGACCGTCTGCATTCCCCGATCGGCGGAAAACGACCTGGCCGCCACCGCCCTCAGCTTTGGCTTTAACAGCACCCTCAGCGATACCGTGACCATGCTCGATCGGGCCCAGCAGGCCGCCCAGGCCACCCACCAAATTGCCGTGGTCGAGGTGTTGGGTACCCAGGCTGGCTGGCTGGCCCTGCAAGCGGGCATGGCCGTCTGTGCCAATGCCATCCTGATACCCGAAATTCCCTACGATTTGCAAAAAGTAGCCACCAAGCTTCAGGACAAAGCTAGGGCGGGCGACACCTACGGTCTAGTGGTGGTGGCCGAGGGCGCCGTTGCTGCCGATCCCTCAGTGGCGGCGGAGTCCCCCTTGTCGGGGCTGCAGGCCGCCCTCTCGCCCCTGGCCAGCGACGATGGGGGAGCCCACGTGATCCAGCGGTCTGGCGCGGCGGCGACCACTGTGGCCCTGCACCTGCAGCGGCTGATCGACCAGGAAACCTACCCCCTGGTGGTGGGTCCCTGGGTGAAGGGCGGCCTGCCCACGGCGGTGGATCGGCAACTGGGGCTGGGCTACGGCGCCGCCGCCGTAGGAGCTCTAAATACTGGATCAACCGGAGTCATGGTGGCCTTTCAACCGCCCGACCTGACCCTGGTGCCCCTGGGCCAGGCCATCAACCAGGTGCGCACCGTGCCCGCAGACAGTGAATTTATCCAGATGGCCCGATCGCTCGGCATCTGTTTAGGAGGCTAGGGAGGTAACCGCCATGACCACATCATCGCAACAGATCACCGGGTGGGTTCTCAACATGCAGCACTTCTGCACCCAGGATGGCCCTGGCATTCGCACCACGGTGTTTCTCAAGGGCTGCTCGCTGCGCTGCAAGTGGTGCAGCAACCCTGAGAGCATTGCCCTCAAGCCCGAGCTAGCCTATAAGCGCAGCCAGTGCATTGGGGCCAAAGCCTGCGGCCTCTGCCTGAAACAGCCCTGTGTCGAAGGGGCCTTCTATGTGGTCGAAGGGGAGGATGATCGCGTCCGGGTGAACTGGGATTTGGCGGCTGACTGCGGCCCAGACTGCGCCGATGTCTGCCCCACCGGTGCCCTCTATATGTTTGGCCAGGAGATGACCGTGGATCAGGTGCTGGCCGAAGTAGAGCAAGACAGCGCCTTCTACCACGAATCGGGTGGCGGCATGACCCTCAGCGGCGGCGAGTGCCAACTGCAAGCTGACTTTTGCGCGGCGCTGCTGGCCGAGGCCCATCGGCGCGGCCTCCACACGGCGATCGAAACCGCCTTTAATGTGCCCTGGGCCAATGTGGAAAAGGTGCTACCCCATGTGGATCTGGTGCTCCACGACCATAAGCTCACCGATCCCGAGCGGCACAAAAAATGGTGCGGTGTAGACAATCGCCAAATTATGGCGAACTTCCAACGGGCCTACGAAACCTTCCCCAATACTCAGTTCATTGCCCGTACACCGGTGATTCCGGGGGTGAATGATGATGAGGCCCATATTCGCTCGGTGCTGGCCCTGATTCGCCAATATCCCAACGTGATCGACTACGAGCTGTTGCCCTACCACCGCTACGGCGAAAGTAAGTACGAGTTTTTGGGCCGTATTTACGAGCTCAAAGATTTCACCTCCCCAGCGGCGGAGTCCTTGCAACGCCTGCAAGCCATCATCGACGAAGCCTTTGGCCGCACCAAGGGCCTCGTCCAGGATTTGACGCCATGACTCTTTACCTTGGACGGGATCTTTGTGGCCACCTGGCCACCGCCGAACAGCGAGAATGGTTAGTCACCAATGGCATTGGCGGCTATGGCTGCGGCACCGTGGCAGGGCTGCTCACCCGGCACTACCACGGGCTGCTGGTGGCGGCGCTGCAGCCCCCACTGGAACGCACCCTGCTGGTCACCAAGCTGGATGAAACCGCCCTCTACGGTGGCGAAACCTATGCCCTGGCAACGAACCGCTGGGCCGATGGCAGCGTTAGCCCCCGGGGATATCGCCACCTTGAGCGGTTTGCCCTGGAGGGCACCATTCCCACCTGGACCTATGCCCTGGGGGATGCCCTGCTGGTCAAGCAGATCTGGATGGAGCAAGGGGCCAACACCACCTACCTTCGCTACCACCTGAGGCGGGGCAGTAGCCCGGTGTGGCTATCGGCTGCGGCCTTGGTCAACTATCGCGATCACCATGGGGCTACCCAGGGCGCAGGCTGGGCGATGCAGATCACGCCCCTGGGCTATGGCCAACCCTCTGGAGTCAAAATCGTCGCCTTTGAGGGGGCCACCCCGGTTTATCTGATGGCGGATGGGGGCCTGTGCACCCCGGCCCACACCTGGTACCAGGGCTATGACCTGGCGGTGGAGCGCCATCGCGGTATTATCCCCCAGGACGACCATCTGCACTGCGCCACCTTTAGGACAGAACTGGGGGTGGGGCAATCCCTTACCCTGGTGGCTACCACCACCGATCCCGACACCGTGCCGTGGGCTGGAGCCCTGGAGCGCCAGCAGGTCCACGATCGCCGCTGCATTGAGGATTGGTACGCCCCTGACCCCGATCGCACAGCCCCACCCTGGGTGGAACAGCTGGTGCTTGCCGCCGACCAGTTCATTGTGGCCCGTCCGGTGGCGGGGGAAACCAGCGGCAAAACGGTGATCGCCGGGTATCCCTGGTTTGGCGACTGGGGTCGAGACACCATGATTGCCCTACCAGGATTGACCGTGGCCACGGGCCGCCCCAGCCTGGCCCGCCCGATTCTGCAGACCTTTGCCCAGTATTTGGATCAGGGCATGCTGCCCAACCTGTTCCCGGAGGCGGGTACGGCACCGGAATACAACACCGTGGATGCCATCCTCTGGTGCTTTGAGGCAATCCGGGTGTACGTTGCCGCCACCCAGGATAGGGCGCTGCTAACGGATCTGTTCCCTGCCCTGGTGGAGGTGGTGCGCTGGCACCAGCAGGGCACCCGCTACCACATTCACCTGGATGATGACGGGTTGATCTACGCTGGCCAGCCGGGGGTGCAGCTCACCTGGATGGATGCCAAAGTCGGCGATTGGGTGATTACCCCCCGCATGGGCAAGCCCATTGAAATCAATGCCCTTTGGTACAACGCCCTGGTTACCCTGGCCCAGTTTGCCGAAGCCCTGGGCCAGCCCAGCGGTGACTATCGCACCCTGGCCGAGCAGACCCGCCAGGGCCTACAGCGGTTTTGGTCCGATTCTCTAGGCTACTGCTACGACGTGATCGACGGCCCCGATGGCAATGACCCCAGCCTGCGCCCCAACCAAATTTTCGCCGTGGCCCTACCCGGTCTTAGTCCCTGGCCCCAAGGCTCCTCCCAGGCCTCACCCCGGAGCCATCCACCCATCTTCTCCCCCCAGCGCCAAAAAGCCGTGGTGGATCGGGTGGCCCAGGCCCTACTGACCTCCTATGGGCTGCG
>CAYVMR010000079.1:0-9568 GCA_964452545.1 uncultured bacterium | reverse complement strand
ACCATACCCTTATTCCTGGCCTTTGAATAGCTTTTCGCCAAAATGAGAATTGCTGTGATTAATTTAGGTTGTGGCTGATCATCATTTCAAGTGAGACGATTCCCGTTAGTTTAGATAACCTTCAAAATGAGTCCGGCTAAACCGCCCATAATTAAACCTATCCCTATCACCGTAGTTAATATAGCTCGGGTCTGGTAGTCGCTAGCTCGGGCTTTGAGGCGTTGACTGAGGATCGCTGTTAACTGGCTGCAGAGTATTGCCAGGGCTAGTCCTAATGAACTCAACCCCACCACCCGGCCAATCAATCCTAACAAAGTAACGTTATCTATCTGGCCACTGCCGAGGTAATTTAGGCTCACGGCTAAAGCTATGGTCAGGAGGACTATGCTCGCTTGGTCAAGGTAAATGCCCTGCGATTTGAGGTGTTCTGGTCGAGTTAGGCCCCATGCCTGCAACCAACTGGCCAATAACGCCAATGGCCAAAGGCCGACCCAGGTGAGGTGGGGAAAATGAGTCGTTAGCATACCCGCTAAGCCGTAGCAAACCCCACAGATGAGCATTAATCTCCCTGCAGGTTGAGATTTTAGATGATATCGTTGTTGACGATCTCGATGACGTTTAGATGGATGGGTCATAGGAAAAGGTTAATGTCTTGCTAGTCGGGGTACCAAAACATCCCTTTAATACCCTCTGGATCAGGCATAAACCCTAGCCCTTTATAAAAATCCACCACCTGGGGATCTGCAAACAGGGTGACGTTACTGATGTCTTCATGGCGTAACTTCTTGATCATCTGTTGCATGAGTTCTTTGCCTAAGCCTCGACCTTGAAAACTAGGATGCACCACCACATCCCAGATGGTGGCATTAAAGGCATGGTCCGAGGTGGCTCGGGAAAAGCCAATCAAGCGTCGTCGGTTACCCCGCTGTTCCCACATGGTGACAACCAGGTAACTATGCTCGATCGCCTTGCGTACCTTGCGAATCGGTCGTCTGGCCCAGCCCACGGCATTGCACAGCTCCTCTAGTTCATAAAGGTCAAGGTCTCGATCAGTACTAAAGACGATCGAGGAACCCGACTGGGCATCCGGTATGGCCTCAAGTACTCCTCCGGTTGGAGCTAGCTTGGCTGGTGAAGCGCTCTCGGATCCAATAAATAAGTTTTTCCAAAATCCCATGCAGGCGCTGCCATCTTACCTAAAGGAGTGCCCTTTAATTCTAGACCATAGGGTTATTAGGGGCAAAAGTTGCTAGGGCTGCGGGGCGGGTTGACAAGGCCAGCCATCAACTCAAGGGCGATGGTGGAGATCCAAACACTTCACCGACCTTAGAGGTTGTTTGAAAAGGGTTGTCCCAGGTATATTTCGCCGCCAAGGGACCGCCAAAACACTGGATTTTGCCATAATTGTCCTGCTCTATAGGTATAATCTGAGACCCTCTTTGGCGTTTCAAACAACCTCTTAGCCCAAATCAGCCAGGCTAGTGCTTAACACATTCTCAGGGAAATGCTGTGACCCCTATCCAGGGTCAACAAAAAAACTCAGATTTGCTAATCTTTAGGTCCGTTAAAGCCAAGTGCTACAGACTCTTCTATGATTATTTCTTAATAGGAAGATGAGCTTCTAAATAGACTGATGTGATTACCCTATCCCTGCTACACCCACTTCACCGAACTCCAGTACAGAGCTGGTCCTTTGATCGGGAATCCGTGATCCGCATTGGCCGTGCTACCGACAGCCATGTCATTCTCTATAGCGCTGTAGTTTCGCGACATCATGCCGAGCTCCACCGTACGGCGACAGGCTGGGTGATCAAGAGCCTGGGCACCAACGGCACTTACCTGGACGGTCATCGCATCCAGGATATGGCGGTTGATAGCGGCGTGGTGATTCGCCTAGCCCGTTCCGGGCCTAATATCCAGATTCACATTACTGAAGACTCCGTTGACCTATCCGTGACCCCGCCGGTCAATCCAGAGTTGCTGGAGAATAATAGCGATCGCTCTGGCCCCGTTGACCGGGGCTAGAGCGATAACCCTGGGGCACGCAATAGTCCTAGGCTGCCAGTAACTGTCTCAGGACGTAGGGCAAGATTCCGCCATGGCGGAAGTACTCTACTTCGTCTAGGGTATCGATGCGGCAGAGTAGGGGAACATCGGTGAAATTAAGATCGCCGCTGGGGCGGTGAATCCGCAGGGTAAGGGTCATACCTGGCTGAAGGCCATCGCTTAAACCCACTAGATCAAAGTATTCTGATCCCTCCAGTCCTAACAGGTGACGATGATGACCAGGGAAAAATTGCAAAGGTAGTACCCCCATCCCTACCAGATTAGAACGGTGGATGCGTTCGAAGCTCTCTGCCACTACGGCCTTCACCCCTAGCAGCCGGGTTCCCTTGGCGGCCCAGTCACGGGAGGAACCCGTACCGTATTCTTTCCCGGCAATAACTACCAGGGGAGTCCCTTGCACCTGATAGCGCATGGCGGCATCGTAGATCGAGAGGGTATCACCGGAGGGCATATGCCTGGTGACGCCACCGGAGGACCCAGGTACCATTTCATTTTTTAGTCGAATATTGGCAAAGGTGCCCCGCATCATCACTTCATGGTTGCCGCGCCGGGCCCCGTAGGAGTTGAAATCGGTCACGTCTACCTGATGGTCGATTAGGTAATGACCGGCTGGGCTGTCGGTTTTAATCGATCCAGCCGGAGAGATGTGATCGGTGGTAATGCTATCCCCCAGAATGGCCAGGGGACGGGCGCCAAGAATGTTGCTAAAGGCCTGACCATTCACCCCGGCTGACATGCCAACAAAGTAGGGAGGATTTTGTACGTAGGTGCTCTGGGCTTGCCAGGGATAGGTTTTGCTGGCCATGGGGGTGATTTGCTGCCAGCGATCGGTGCCGGTGAACACGTTGCTATAGCGAGTTCGAAACATTTCTGGGGTGAGGGCCTCTGCCATCACCGCTTGAATTTCCTGGGTGCTGGGCCAGATGTCCCGTAGGTAAATGGGACGTCCCGACCCATCCTGGCCAATTGGGTCATTTTTTAAATCGATGGCTAGATTGCCGGCTAGGGCGTAGGCGACCACCAGGGGAGGGGAAGCCAGATAGTTAGCTTTAGTGTAGGGGCTAACTCGGCCTTCAAAGTTACGGTTACCGGACAGGACTGCTCCCACCACTAGATCTTGGTCTTCAATGGCGGTGGCGATCGCCTCCGACAGGGGGCCAGAGTTACCAATACAGGTGGTGCAGCCATAGCCCACCAGGTTAAATCCCAGGGCATCTAGGTCTGCCTGCAACCCCGCCTTGTCGAGGTAATCAGAGACGACCTGACTACCGGGAGCCAGGGAGGTTTTTACCCAGGGTTTACAGGTTAACCCCAGCTGTCGGGCGTTGCGGGCCAGCAGACCGGCCGCAATCATAACCGCTGGATTAGAGGTGTTCGTACAACTGGTAATGGCGGCAATCACTACGTCTCCATCGGTAAGCTCATAGTCGCTACCGGTGACCCCCACCGATCGCTTCTGGCCATAATCGCGACCACTAAAGGTGGGAAAATCGCTATTCCGGAACTGGCTGGCCAGGTCACTGAGGCGCACCCGGTCTTGGGGCCGCTTGGGGCCAGCTAGGGAGGGCTCAACGGTGCCTAAATCTAGGATCAGACTATCGGTAAAGATAGGCTCAGGAGCGTGGCTATCCCGCCACAGCCCCTGGGCCTTGGCATAGGCTTCCGCCAGGGCAATGCACTCTGGGTCCCGGCCGGAAAAGCGTAGGTAGGCCAGGGTCTCCCCATCGATGGGAAAAAAGCCACAGGTAGCCCCGTACTCCGGAGCCATATTGGCGATGGTGGCGCGATCGGCTAGGGTCAGGTGATCTAAACCTTCCCCATAAAATTCGACAAACTTGCCGACCACCCCCTTTTGCCGCAACATCTGGACAATGGTGAGCACGAGGTCGGTGGCGGTGGCTCCCTCCGGTAATTGGCCGGTCAGTTTAAAGCCCACCACCTCAGGGATAAGCATGGAGATAGGTTGTCCTAGCATGGCGGCTTCCGCCTCAATACCCCCGACCCCCCAGCCTAGCACCGAGAGCCCGTTAATCATGGTGGTGTGACTGTCGGTGCCCACCAGGGTGTCAGGATAGGCCAGGGTTTCACCATCCCCGACTTTCGTCCAGACCACCTGGGCTAGATACTCTAAATTCACCTGGTGGCAAATACCGGTGCCTGGGGGGACCACCCGGAAGTTATCAAAGGCGGACTGGCCCCAACGCAGAAAGGCATAACGCTCATGGTTCCGTTCAAATTCCTTTTCTACATTTTCCTGGAAAGCCGCAGTAGTGCCAAAGGCATCGACCATCACCGAGTGATCAATCACCAAGTCTACTGGTGAGAGGGGGTTGATGCGATCCGGATCACCCCCTAGGTTGACCATAGCATCCCGCATCGCGGCTAAGTCTACAACCGCCGGTACCCCGGTAAAATCCTGCATCAGTACCCGAGCTGGTCGATAGGCAATTTCCCGGCTAGAGGTCTGGGTGTTGAGCCAATCGGCGATGGCCTGCACGTCAGCGGCCGTCACGGAGCGACCATCTTCATGGCGTAGCAGATTCTCCAGCAACACTTTTAGGCTGAAGGGTAGCCGACTCAGATCGCCTAACGTCTTAGCTGCCTCCGGCAAACTATAGATCACATAGGTTTGATCGGCCAGGGTCAGATCGGTTTTTGCATTAAAACTGTTCACAGGGGTTCTCTACTCCGATGGCTACAGGATAGGCAAGCTGCTGGATGCTTGTAGCGCAGCACCACAGACCTTGACGATGCAATCTTACCCCGTTCCCCAGAAATTACTGTAAATCCTATGGCCAAATAGGCTCACAGATTAAATTTAATTCCATTTTATCTAATCGGCTGAATATCATTAATATAAGAGGTAATTTCCCAGCCCATAACGCGACGCCTAGAGCGGATTGGGAGCTCAGTTGGTGGGTTATCAGAGACCCGATAGGGCTGTAAAATACCCACCCCGCCTGCTCCATCCAGCTCAGCGGTGAGTTGCTGAGGTCTCACACTCTCCGGTGTGTTGGGTCGGGGATACCGATTTTTCCCCGGGGGCTATTGATGCATTGTCCATTCTGCCAACATCCCAACAATCGAGTGCTAGAGTCGCGTGCTGCTGAGTCAGGACGTAGCATTCGACGGCGCCGAGAATGTTTAAACTGTGAACGACGGTTCACGACCTACGAGCGTATTGAGTATGTGCCTGTGACCGTCATTAAGCGCAATGACGAACATGAACTCTTCAATCGTTCTAAACTCCTCCGGGGGATCGCCATAGCCTGTGAAAAAACCAACGTGCCTTCTGCCGTCATGGAAGCTGTGGTGGATGATATCGAGGCTGAATTACAGCAGCGTCTTAGCCGCGAAGTCACCAGCGCGGAGATTGGCGAGATGGTGCTAACTAAACTAGAACCCATCAATGAGGTGGCCTTTGTCCGCTTTGCTTCGGTTTATCGGCAGTTCCAGGGGGTGCGAGATTTTGTCGACACCCTAGAGCAACTCCAACCCAGGGGAGATCTCCAGGTTAGGGGTGGTCATGGTTTCGAAACGGTTGACAGCAATGGTTATGCCACCCTTCCCCAGGCAGAGGCTTAGCCTGGGAAAGGAGTTGATCTTCTGCGCTGGTCTCCTCTTGCCTGACCCAATGCAAACGCTCCTTAATCGGCTATAATTGAAATCTGTGGGTTTAGTCGGTGGGTCTGTTCACAGTCTGCTGTGGAATTTTTGAGGTTCCTGCTGGAATTGTTCTGTTTACACAAACCAACCGCAGTATTAACGGAGACAATCATAGGAAAACACTAGCATGCTCAATCAGGACGTAAAGGACACTGGAATCGGGTTTACACACGAAGACTTTGCCGCCCTTCTGGATAAGTACGACTATCACTTCAATCCAGGGGATACGGTCACGGGTACCGTGTTTAGCCTTGAACCCAGGGGTGCTCTGATCGACATCGGTGCTAAGACTGCGGCCTATCTGCCGATTCAAGAAATGTCCATCAACCGGGTTGACCATCCGGAAGAGGTGCTACGGTCTAACGAGACTCGAGAGTTTTTCATCTTGACGGATGAAAATGAAGATGGTCAGCTGACCCTGTCCATCCGTCGGATCGAGTATATGCGGGCCTGGGAACGGGTGCGTCAGTTACAGCAGGAGGACGCTACGGTGCGTTCTGGTGTCTTTGCGACCAACCGAGGCGGTGCCCTGGTGCGGATTGAAGGCTTGCGCGGCTTTATTCCTGGATCCCACATTAGTACCCGCAAAGCCAAGGAGGATTTGGTCGGCGAGGATTTGCCCCTGAAGTTTCTTGAGGTTGACGAAGAGCGTAACCGCCTCGTGTTAAGCCATCGCCGAGCCCTAGTGGAGCGCAAGATGAATGGCTTGCAGGTGGGTGAAGTGGTGCTGGGTACGGTACGGGGTCTCAAGCCCTATGGTGCCTTCATCGATATTGGCGGTGTTAGTGGCTTGCTGCACATTTCCGAAATCTCCCATGATCACATTGACACCCCCCATAGTGTGTTGAATGTCAATGATGAAATCAAGGTCATGATTATTGACCTCGATGCTGAGCGAGGTCGAATTTCCCTCTCCACTAAGCAACTCGAGCCTGAACCTGGCGACATGGTGAAAAATCCTGACCTGGTCTTTGATAAAGCTGAGGAGATGGCGGCTAAGTACCGTGAACAGCTGCGCAAGCAGATGGCGGAGAAAGAAGGATTGGTGGCCGAGGCTGCTGAAGAGAGTAGTGTGATCTACGAAGAGATCGCTACCGAAGAAGTTGCCCTGGCCGTTGAATAGGCTACTCCTCCGGGGATATCCACTTTCAGCCCAAGCGGTTGTGTTTGATAAGGATGGCACGCTAGCGGATTCCCACAATTTTTTGTGGCGGTTGGCCTGCTTGCGCGTGAAATGTTGTGTGGGTTTGCTGCGATCGCAGGGCACCGACCCCCCTACTGATCGGGTGCAGGTCCTGCGGTCCAGCTTGGGTATGGGTGCCTCCAGCTTAGACCCAGAGGGATTGATGGCTACCGCCACCCGTCTAGCTAATCAGCAGGCCGTGGTGGCTTGGCTCCTAGAAGCGGCCTATCCTGAAGAGGCGGTAGTGGATCGGGTGGCCGAGTGCTTTCAGAGGGCTGACCGTCAGCTCTGGCCCAAGGCTCACCACACCCCACCCTTTCCCGGTACCGCTGCTCTGCTGGAGCATTTGGCTCAGGGGGGGGTGCCCGTGGGGGTGCTGTCCTCCGATAGTCACGCCAATGTGGGGGAGTTTTTAACCCACTACGGTGTTGCCCACTGTGTGCAGAGTTGGCGGGGCACGGAGGCGGGGGAGCCAGCTAAACCCGACCCTAGTCTTTTCAATCACCTCTGTAGCGACCTCGGCGTGCATCCCCACCATACCCTGGTGGTGGGAGATAGTAGGGTGGATTTTGACCTGGCCCAGCAAGCAGGGGCGGCGGGGTTTATTTCTGTGTCCCAGGCTTGGGGCCGGCCGCCGGTGAGAGGGGCCGAGTGGGTGGTCTATGCCTGGCAAGACCTACAGGTAGACGCTGAGGTCCTGGGGTTGCCCAGGTATGGTTTTACAGGGCCTCCATAGGACCAGGGCTGTAGACTTTAGAGAGTCTCCAGCACCGCCAGCAGGGTTTCAGGATCCGCATTGTGGTGCAGGAAGGAAAACAGATGGGCATAGCGTAGCCGCCCTTGCACGTCCAGGACAAACTGGGCGGGTAAGGGGGCTCCTAGGGCTTGGCCGGTATAGTAGGCTCGAAAGCTCTGACCCTTTTCATCGCTGAGCAAGGGCAGGTTAAGTTGCAGGTCTTCTACCACTGCCTGGCTCTGGCGGCGGTGGGTACTGGTGATTAGCAACACCTCCGCACCGGCTTGGCGGAAGCGATCGTAGGCCTGGTTCATGGCCATGATGTGGGGATAGCAGAAGGGACAATAGACCCCTTCTGCAAAAATCCGCGTAAAGGCCAACACCAGGGGTTGCTTACCACGCCAGTTAGCTAGGCGCACCGTACGGCGGTGGGTGACATCCCAAAGGGCAAAGTCAGGGGCTAAATCTCCCAGGGCCAGGCCGAGGGCCGCCGGCCGAGGCCACAGGTAGCGCCAAAAGGGGGCAAGGCTAGCGGCAGGTAAAACCGTGGCCATCATCGCCCCTACACCGCCGCAAAGAATTCCTTAGCCTTAACCGGATCAGGGTTCATGGTTTTATCCCCCGGTTGCCAGTCCACGGGGCAGACCTCGTCGGGATTGGCCTGCACGTGCTGAATGGCCTGTAGGACCCGCAGGGTCTCTTCGACATTGCGCCCGAAGGAAAGATTGTTAATGGTGGCGTGCTGTAGGACCCCTTCGCGATCGATGATAAACAACCCACGCAGGGCAATGCCGGCATCAGGATCGAGGACATTGTAGGCGGCGCTGATTTCCTTTTTTAGATCGGACACCAGGGGATAGTTGAGGTCGCCCAATCCGCCCTGGTTTCGCTCGGTCTGAATCCAGGCTAGGTGGGAAAACTCACTATCAACAGAAACGGCTAAGATTTCAGCGTTGAGGGCCTGGAACTCACTGTGGCGATCGCTAAAGGCCGTAATTTCCGTGGGGCACACAAAGGTAAAGTCCAGCGGGTAAAAGAACAGTACCACGTACTGACCCCGGTAATCGGAGAGCTTAATGGTTTTAAAACCCTGATCGACCACCGCTGTGGCTAAGAAATCTGGGGCTAGCTGCCCTACCCTTAAACAACCGGCCATGGTATCGGTCACCGTGCTGCCCTCTTTGCGTCAATGTGTATTTTAACCTTCCCTATTTTAACTAACCCTTGCCTGAAATGGGGGACGGAAGTTATGGGGGGGCTGTTTAACCCCTTCGGGGATGGGACTTCAGGCTAGCCTCCTTCAAGAAAACAAGTCCATTTGGTCAGTAGCGGTGGAACTGGGTTTGCCGGATCGTCGCTGCGGTTGGGAGCCCTTGCCACGTAGCCCCAGGGCAATGGTGCTATGGCGCTCAATTTCCCCCATCACCTGGCGGGCCCGCTCGATCACCACCCCTGGCAGACCCGCCAGGCGACCGGCCTCAATGCCATAGGACTTGTCCGCTCCGCCGGGGTGCACCTGATGTAGAAAAATAATTTCATCTGGCATTTCCTTGACGGTCACCTGGTAGTTAGCCACGGTGGGGATCAGGCTCGCCAGTTCGTTCAGTTCATGGTAGTGGGTGGCAAAGATGGTGCGGGATTGCAGGGTCTGGGCCAGGTGCTCCGCCACCGCCCAGGCGATCGCTAAGCCGTCAAAGGTAGCCGTCCCCCGGCCAATTTCGTCCAGCAGCACCAGGGATCGGGGGGTGGCATGGTTAAGAATATTGGCGGTCTCGTTCATCTCCACCATGAAGGTGGATTGGCCCGTGGCCAGGTCATCGATCGCCCCCACCCGGGTAAAAATCCGATCGCAGAGGCCCAGGTGAGCCTGGCGAGCCGGCACAAAGCTACCCACCTGGGCCATCAGTTGGATCAGG
>CAYVMR010000078.1:7985-9776 GCA_964452545.1 uncultured bacterium | reverse complement strand
TACCGATGGATTGGAACCTGCTTGTCCTTAGCTTCGCGGCGGTGTTTGTCTCCGAACTGGGGGATAAGAGCCAACTGGCGGCCATTGCCCTAGGGGGAAAGTCCCAGTCTCCCCAGGCTGTATTTTTGGGTACAGCCGTAGCCCTTTTGCTAGCCAGTTTTCTGGGGGTAATCCTGGGGGAGGGGACGGCCCAAGTTTTGCCAGAACGTCTGGTCAAAGGGGTGGCCGCGGTGGGCTTTGCTCTCCTGGCGGTGCGTCTATTGTGGCCACACTCTAAAGCGTAGGGCTATCGGACCTAGACTCCTCCTGTAACCGGAGGGGAGTGCCTAATGCTGCCAAGTTCTAACGTCTTACAGTAAAGTGAAGGCGAAGCAATTCATGGAGATGACATCACAGCAGCATGGTTTCTGGGTACGTGCTGATACTGGCAGTTTTGCTCTTGGGGGGAGGAATTGCCACCCTGGGGGACCGGATTGGCATGCGGGTAGGCAAGGCTCGCCTGAGCTTATTCAAGCTACGTCCTCGTCAGACCGCCACCCTGGTGAGTATTGTTACTGGTAGTGTGATCTCTGCCTCTACTCTGGGGATTTTGTTGGCCATCAGTAGCCAGTTGCGTACGGGGTTGTTCGAGCTGGGCAAAATTCAGGCCGATCTGGCCAGCGCTCAGGAGCGGTTAGCTCAATCCCTGCGAGATCAAGACCAGGCTCAAGCAGATTCCCTATTCGCCACCCAGGAACGTCAGCGGGCCCTGGCTCGATTAGCGGAGGTCAACCAGTCTCTACGGGCAGCGGTGGATCAGCGCAACCAGATTCAGGACCAATTAGCTCAAACTCGCCAACAGCTGTCGACGGTGTCCCAACAGGCTCAGTCCCTGCGTCAGGCGACTCAGGTGCTGCGTACAGAGCGCGATCGCCTACAGCAGCAACAAGCCAGCATTAATACGCAAATCGCCAGTCGAGACCAGGCGATTACTCAGTTAGATAAGACCATCGCCGAGCGCGATCGGGAAATTGCCGACCGGGAGAGACGCCTGGCCGACCTAGAGAGCCAGCAAGGGTTGCTAGAAGCACGGGTGGCGGAGCTGCAAACCCAGTACCAGGGCCTATTTCGTGGCAATATCGCCCTGGGTCGTAACCAAGAATTACTATACGGCTTGGTCAAGGTAGAAAACCTGGAAGAGGCGACGGCAATAGTTAACCAGTTCATGTTTGAGGCTAACCGTCGAGCCATTCAAGCCATTGCTCCAGGTCGTTCTGTCGATCAGCAAGTGATTCTGATCTCCAGACGAGAGGTAGAACGGCTGATCAATCGGCTAGCCAGCGGTCAGGAATATGTCGTTCGGTTACTCTCTGCCGCCAACTACGTTACGGGTGAACCCTGTGTACTTGAAGTGCAAGCGCCTTGTATTCAGGTTTTCCTCGACGTCACCCTTAATCAACCGATTTATCCCCTGGCAGAGGTTCTGGCTACCATTGCCCTAGACAGCATGCCTCGCCAGGATCGGGATCTGGTGGAGAGCCTGAACGTCCTGATCGCCTCTGCCCAGTTTCGAGCCCGCCAAAATGGGGTCGTGGATGATACGGTGCTGCTAGCCGATAACCGCACGGAAACCTTACTGAGTTTCCTGAGTGCTGTTAAGCAAGTAGAACGCCCCCTGGAACTGCAAGCGGTCACCGCCAAAGAAATTTACACGGCGGGTCCCCTTAATCTGAATATTCTGGCCCTGGACCAGGGCACGGTGCTGTTCAGCACAGCTGACTTTATTTTGCCGGGTAGGCAAATAGAGGAATA
>CAYVMR010000078.1:0-7885 GCA_964452545.1 uncultured bacterium | reverse complement strand
CGGTGCTGTTCAGCACAGCTGACTTTATTTTGCCGGGTAGGCAAATAGAGGAATAAGCTCGCCCGGTAGGCAAATTAGTAGGCAAATTAGATTTTTATGCCATCAGACAGGACATTCTCTGGACCGGTCTGTCAACCAACCGTTCAGTTGGGTTGGTAAGTCTTGAGATAATCGCTTGTCCGGCTTTTTAATTGATCGACAGTCAGGTCTTGGGTCCAGTATTCTACTAGGCTATGGCCAAAGGCCCAGGCCGCCGCGGCGGGCTCATGATTATGCTCGAGGATGAGGGGCCAAAGGGCTAGCAGATCAAGGTTTACATCCGCAGGAGCAATGACCTTGTGTAGGTCTACAGCTAATTGCAACTTGCCAATTACTGTGGGCAGTTGCTCCAGGGGAATTTGCTCGGCCAGTAAGTAGGCTAGGGTCGGGGTGCCGGTGGTGAGAGTGGCTAGAAACTGGAGAATAGGGCTCTTAAGAAAGCTGGCCAAGCCTTGGGTGGTACCCATTTGTAGTTGGTAGCGATGGATGATGCGAGTGGCTGCCGCTACCTTGGTCTGGCGATCGCGCAAAAATCTGGCCACCCGTAACTCCTGGCCTGGCCCTACTAACTCCACCAATCCGCTGGCTAAGGCTTCAGTATTCCAGGCTTGGCGTTGGTGATGGCGGTTTACGGTCACCAGGGGGAGGATGCGATCGCAGACCTCCGCCAGTTGGGTCTGCCGGTAACTGACCGCCTCTCGGATCGCAACTTCCTTCGCACGATCACCCCATTGCCAATCGTAGGGGGGCTGCCACTCCCGCAGAGGTCGTAGCCGATCCACCTGGGTAACAATCCCTAGGGTTGGCAAGTTAGGCACCACCTGACGCATTTCCCGCAATAGGTCCAGATCCATCTGTAAGGCTGGGTCTAGGGCGGGTGTAACCAGTAAGAGTAGGTCAATCTGCTCCAGCTGGGCTAAAAGGACTTGACGATAGTCCTGGTGATTTACCTGTTCATAGCCGGGAGAATCCCAAAGATTGAGGCTAATTTCATGATCTGCAGACCAGCTGTAACGACACAGTCCAGTAGTACTGGGGAGGATATCCACCACCGCCTGATCGGTCTCAAACAAGGTGTTAATCAAGCTGCTTTTACCCGCACCGGTGCGACCCACTAATAAAAGGTTCACAGGTTGTTGGCGAACCTCCTCTAGGGGTTTAGCCTGGTTCAAAATTGCCTCCAGGGTACTGCTGGGCACTGCCCTGGTTGATTTGACCGTCGTCACCCTGAGCTCATTGGTAGCCAGCTCCCCACCGTAAAGTTCCATAGCCTGATGGTAGAGATGGCGAAGGGTGGTTTCTCGCAACAGAGTATTGAGGTTACCAATTAACTGCTGTTGGGCCAAGTTGCTGCTGGGCTGGCTGAGGAGGCGGGCTACGGCAGCGGCTGGGTTAACCAGCCATTGCAACCATTCCCAAGCCTGCCAGAGCTGACGGGCGGAGGGCTGCCACTGACGATAGAGGTCATAACCCTGCATGGCCTGGCTGATGGTGACCTGCCCCAGTACTGGCTTAAGGGTAGTCATCCAACTGTCTACCTCATCTACGGTGCCGCGCAGGAGTTGGTAGGCATCTGGGACATAGATATTCAACAACGGGTACTTAACCTCAGGATGATAAACCCCGGCGATCGCCACAACTACTTGACGACACCGCTGCCAAAAGCAGTCCCAATCTTCCCAGAGGGGTGGATCGTCCTTAGCCGCCTCTAAAATTTTGATCAGTTCAACCTTAGCCAAGGCTACCCTTTCATCATGGTCCTGTGGAGGATAGTCCCCAGGAATGAGGTCTACGCCTGGCCCTGTGTCAACCTGGGGGCGCGTCCAAATGGCTAGAAGCCAACGCCAGGCGATCAGCCCTAATCCGATCACAACCCATAGCCAATTGAGATGCCAGGCATGGATTTGAATGGCCGCTACCAGGACAAGAAACCCTACCATTAATCCTAGCGGTAGGATGAGGACGGCCACTTGCCAAGCTTTCAGCTTCATTCCTATCCTCCCCATCAGTAGCTTTTATCATGATAAGCATCCTATTCAGGTGATTTTCGCCAGAGATAGGATGAGAACAATCAACAGGATCAGATGATCATGGCTCGCACGAAAACATTTACAAAGTAAGAATGATTCTCTTGTTGGACTCCTATTCTCCCTAACCCTAGGCTAGTCATCAATTAACTTCTAGCCTATTAATGCTTGGCAATTAACTTTGCAGGAAACAAACTGAATAAAGAAAAAAGCGGCTTGAATAGTCAGGGATCAACCAATATCAGTACGCTTTGCATGGGTATTTATACCGAGACCAAAAAATTGAGAGCCCTATTTTGCCAGCTTCATAAAACTTATTCCTTTGGCGTTGAGGTCGGTTAGTTCTGGCCTAAATGCCTATGGGGCTTTACAAAAGCCAGTTTTTGATGAGCCGATTGGATCCCCAGTGGACATTTTTTCTCTTGCCTGCAACAATCCATTAAATTACTTAACAAAATTCTCATGAATGGGATGATAGGATTTTTCCACTAGGCCATAAGCTTTTCTTCATTATTATTTTGTGTCATTTTCCTGGAGACCGTAGCCATGTCTGAAAAATCTGTTGGCGTTAAGCCTGATACCCGCAACCATAAGGGTTTTTTTGTTCAAGATGGTGACTATAACCTGATCAGCATTGAAGACTCTGGGTGGGCTCTGATTTGTGTCGATGAGGCAGTCTGCCATTATGTTGACCCTGATAACTTGTTGCTGTCTGACGACGACGAATAGGGATGGGGTGGCTTAACCCTATGGCTTTGACCAAAATGCTTAGGACCCAGTGGATCCTTTAAGGCGCCCGCTGGGTAGTATTCTAGCTTATGTCGTTCGATAGAGTACTCAGGCCAAAGTCCACCCGGTTCCACGGGGCTATAGCTAAAAATCAAAAGGGCTGGGGTAACTCAGCCCTTTTTTGCAGGCTAGTGTCCCTAGGTCCAGAGGTTGAATCGGGCTAGGCTGTTTTCCAAAAGCTTTGGCAGTTGTTTGGCTAAGTTAGCCGGGGTGGTAAACGTAAGGCGGTTGGCAGATGGCAGATCAAAGGGATACTGACCTGGCATATCGGCACGTTCCATCTGCAACAGAAGTATTTGTTCGGGGGCTTTAGCCTGCAATGCGTAGCCCATTTCTACGCAAACATGGGGGCTAGGAATGACGGATTGGCGATCGCCGGGAACCGTGCAGATAGCGGTGCCATCTGCAATAAACAAAAGAGCTTTGCGGATTTTACGGGTGAGGCTGCTGTTGAGTCGGGTAGGACCCTCACTGAGGCGGTGGGACAACTCTAGACTGAGATTCACGCGTGACTTCCGGTTAATGCTAGCTAGGGCATGGCTCAGTTCTGCCTGTAGGACCTCGCTAGCCGGACCATAGTCGGTTTGATAGCAGAAGTAAATAATCGGGTCCAGATGGGCCATCACCTCCTGCTTGGTAAAGTAAATTTCATGGCTAATCAGGTCGATGTTGGCGATCGCATAGCCACCGCTACCCTCGATATAAAACTCAACGGTTTCACCATCTAGGTACCGCTGAAACCACTCACTCTGACGTACCTGTTCACTATCGTCGAGGAAATCCGCCCTAAGGGCCGATTTGAGTAAGCTATTTTTACTCAGACGCAGATCATGGGGGCGAGTCTCCAACTGCCGCAGGGGCTCGTAGGCTTCCAGGTACCAGGCTTTTAGGGCAATAATCGCCATTGCAGTATTCTCCTTGGGTCACCTACTTAGCGCTTGATTTTACTCGCTTGATTTTACGCCCGATTTGGCGGCAGCGATCAGCCCAGGAGACATGTTAGCCCATGGGTAGCAGATGATTAGAACTGTCGTAAAAATCGCAGATCACTAGAATAGAGGCGACGAATATCGTCAATTTGGTGTTGCACCATAGCCAGTCGCTCTACCCCCAGACCGGCAGCGAAGCCACTGTAGACCTCAGGATCGTAACCTACCGCCTGCAGCACGTTGGGGTCGATCATACCGCAGCCAAGTACCTCGAGCCACTGGCCCTGCCACTGCACATCGACCTCGGCAGAGGGTTCAGTGAAAGGGAAGTAGCTAGGCCGAAACCTGACAGGGATATCGCCGTAGAGAGCCTCAAGAAAAATCTTGATGGTGCCTCGTAGATCGGTGAAGGTAATATCGGTGTCAACGGCAAAAAACTCGATTTGGTGAAAAACCGCCGCATGGGTAGCGTCTACCGTATCACGTCGGTAGCAACGCCCAATGGCCACCGTCCGCAGCGGCGGTTGGTGGTTTTGCATATAACGGATCTGAACATTGGAGGTGTGGGTGCGCATCAGGTCGCCATTGGGCAGGTAGAGGGTATCCTGCATATCCCGAGCGGGATGGTCGGGCAAAAAGTTAAGGGCTTCGAAGTTGTAGTAATCGGTTTCAATCTCTGGCCCGCTGGCAACGGTATAACCTAAACCCACAAAAATATCGACAATCCGATCAATGATGCTATTGATGGGGTGGATTCGTCCCTGGGGCCGAAACACCCCTGGCATGGTTACATCCAGTGCTTCTGCCTGCAACTGGGCCTCAATTTGGCTGGCCATCAGAGCGGTCTTAGCCTGTTCTAGCTGGCTCTGGATAGTCTCCTTGACCTGGTTAGCCAGGGCCCCGAGACGAGGGCGATCAGCGGCGGCAAGTTTGCCCATACCCCCCAAAATTTGCGACAGCTGCCCCTTTTTGCCCAGGTAGCTGATCCGCAGTTGCTCAAGGGTGGCTAAACTGCTAGCACTGGCGATCGCCTGCTCGGCAGTTTGTTGTAGGGCCGTTAAGTCCGTTTCTAAGGATGGGGGTAGGCTGGTCATCCGGGATGGGAGTGATAGGTGTATGGTAGGAAGCAGGCGGCCATGGTGAAGTCAATCAATCATAAAGACCGTCATTGATGGAGCCTGAACTATTTTAATGCGGCAGGGGTTTAGTGCGGTAGGATGCCAGGCATGAAGAAGATTTTAATTAGTAACGACGATGGTATTTTTGCTCAGGGGATGCGCACCCTAGCGACGACCCTGGCCGCCGCCGGCCATCAAGTAACGGTAGTCTGTCCTGATCGGGAGCGATCGGCTACGGGTCATGGGTTGACCATGCACAAACCGATTCGAGCGGAAGCGATTGAGGAGGTGTTTCCACCAGAAATTCGAGCCTGGAGTTGTTCTGGTACGCCCTCCGACTGTGTCAAGCTGGCCTTAGGTGCGTTAATGGACGGTCCCCCCGACGTGGTGGTTTCCGGCATTAACCATGGCCCTAACCTGGGTACCGATGTGCTCTATTCTGGTACCGTTTCTGCCGCCATGGAAGGTGCCATTGAGGGGATTCCATCTCTGGCTGTCAGTCTCACCAGTTTTACCCAGCGTCGCTTTGAACCCGCGGCTCAGTTTATTTGTTCCCTGCTGGCCAGTCCAGCTTGGTTTCCCCTACCCCATGCCCTGTTGTTTAACATCAATGTACCAGCCTTAGCCAGTGCCAACATTAAGGGAGTTAAGTTGACCCAACAGGGGGTACGTCGCTACTTTGATCAATTTGAGCAACGATTGGATCCCCGCGGTAAAACCTACTATTGGCTAGCGGGGGAGGTGTTGGAGGATATGGAGGACCCCAATGCTCACCAGCGTTGGCCCGATCAGCTCAAGCACACCTTAACCACGATTCCCACCGATGTTCAGGCGATTCATCAGGGCTATATTTCGATTACGCCACTACAGTACAACCTGACAGCGGTCACCCATCTGTCCAACCTGAGCCAGTGGTCCTTACCCAATCCTGTGCAGGACTGAGATCACCGCCGGTAGTGGTGCGATCGCTTAGAATATAAATGCCGGTTATCGGCAATCAGGGTTGACGCCTACCATCTAGTTCCTTCACTACGATGCGTATACAGCGTACATATTCATGGTCGAGCTCACCCAACAGTTCTTAGTTCGGTTTTGGGGCGTTCGCGGTAGTATTCCTTCTCCTGGGCCACAGACAGTGCGCTATGGTGGGAATACCTCTTGCGTTGAGATGTTAGTAGGTGGACGGCGACTGATTTTTGATGGCGGTACAGGCATCCGCCAACTCGGTCTTTCCCTGATGGATAAGATGCCCCTGGAGGCAGCCATCTTTTTCAGTCACTCCCACTGGGACCATATTCAAGGCTTCCCTTTTTTCACTCCGGCCTTTATACCCGGTAACTGCTTCCACATCTATGGAGCGATTTCCGCCAACGGCTCCACTATCGAGCAACGCCTCAATGACCAGATGCTACATCCTAACTTTCCAGTACCTTTGCGGGTGATGGGGGCCGACCTCAAGTTTTGCGACTTGGACATTGGCAGTACCCTTTATCTGAATGAGATTACCGTTCAAAACCTGCCCCTCAACCATCCAGGGGAAGCGGTGGGCTACCGGGTGAGTTGGCGTGATAAAACCGTTGCTTATATTACGGATACTGAGCACTTTTGCGATCGCCTTGACAAAAATGTGCTCAGTTTGGCTCAGGACGCTGATCTGATGATCTACGATGCCACCTATACCGATGAGGAGTACTACCACCCTCAAGCTAATAAGGTAGGTTGGGGCCATTCTACCTGGCAAGAGGCTGTGAAGGTGGCCCAGGCCGCTAGGGTTAAGCAGCTAGTCATTTTTCACCACGATCCTTCCCATACCGACGAATTTATGGACCAAGTGGCTAACCAGGCGGCGAGCACCTTACCCGGCACGCTAGTGGCTCAGGAAGGCATGGAAATTTGCTTAAGTTAGCTACAGCCAAAAGACCTACCAGCCATGGGTGTTGCCCCTATTCAATACATCCTAAGCGACTAACCCAACGCGATGCTAAAGGCCAGCCCCGAAAGAAACCCAAGGTCAGCGAGGAGCAATGAAGCAGGCCATTTTCCTTGGCTTTGACCTGGAGAAACCAACCCGCCCTCAAGAGATTGATTAGGAGCCTTCTGGCCAAAGCCATACACAAAAACCGGGTAAGGCACTACCCTTACTAAGCAATAACTTAGCCAAGGTCCTGAGGCCCTACCCGGTATTAGCTTTTGGAGCACACGCGAGTCTACAGGTTTAATGTTGAATGCTCTAAGAGGTAACCCACCAGGGATATGCTCTAGACCCTCAACAGTAACTCTATCATGGGCTACAAGGTCCTATTCCGCCAATACATGAAAGTTCTGGAAAGTTCTGGACTTGCCTTTGAGGGGGGTGGCTTAACCAGCCCCCTCAACTCTATCAGGGGGTTGGTTAAGCCTCGCCCTCAGAACTGGCCGCCAATTCCCCCTGACGTTTCCGCCAGGCGGCGGCCCCCATCCCAATCAGGCCAGGCAGCAGAGCCGGAGTGGGAACCGGTGTTACTGGCAAAGGCTGGAGTTCAGCCTGGAATGAATAGTTGGGATTATCGGCAGCATCACCAAGAATCTGAACTAAAAACCTTGTATCAGCGCTATATTCACCATCTACTCGAGCGCCATCACCACCTGGCGTATTAAAACTTAGGCTGGTTACCGGTACCGTAGGCGCAGCATTACGAAACAGAGTCAGCGGTGTGGTCGGGTCACTGGCCGCATAAAACATAGCCTGGAGGGCAGCGGTTGGAAATTGCGAAGATTGAAAGGATAGGGAAAGAGTACCTGCCTCCTGAATCCCAAATGAGAACCAATCAATATCCCCTGTTGCGCTTCCACTTCCTTGCAAGGTACCGCCGATGAGAATAGCATCGCCAGTGGCTAGCAAATCTATACCCGTATTGTCAGCCTACATTTCGCAGGTTGACAAATGATTAACCAGATGGGTGGTAATACCGCTCAACCGGTGGTCCCAATAGGCGAATAATCA
>CAYVMR010000077.1:0-9833 GCA_964452545.1 uncultured bacterium | reverse complement strand
CCACACCGGCCGCACCCCGCCCTGCACCGAGGCCATTCTGCGATCGGGGATTCGCCGGGTGGTGGCGGGCATGGTCGATCCCGACCCGCGGGTTTCGGGCAGCGGTCTGGAGCGCCTGCGATCGGCGGGGGTGGAGGTGCGGGTGGTGGTGGCGGAGGCGGAGTGTCGCCGCTTGAATGAAGGCTTTATCCATCGGGTCACCCGTCATCGTCCCCTGGGCATCTGGAAATACGCCATGAGTCTGGATGGCAAGATTGCCACCACCACGGGCCATAGTCAATGGATTACCGGCCCCGCCGCCAGGGCGGAGGTGCACCGCCTGCGGGCCAGCTGCGATGCCGTCGTGGTGGGGGGGAACACTGTTCGCTGCGACAATCCTCAGCTCACTAGCCATGGTCAAAGTGGCCATAACCCCAGGCGAGTGGTGCTGAGCCGCCGGCTGGATTTGCCAATTCCGGCCCATTTGTGGAGGACTGATATTGCTCCCACCCTGGTGTTTACCACAACGATGGCGGATCCGCAGCGGGCGGAGAAGCTAAGACAGCTGGGGGTGGAGGTGATTATCCAGGATCCCCTCAGCCCCGCCCAGGTGACCGACCATCTCTACCAACGGGGCTGTGGAACGGTGCTGTGGGAATGCGGTGGCACCCTGGCGGCCCAGGCGATCGCCGACCAGGTGATTGACAAGCTTTGGGCCTTTATTGCCCCCAAGCTGATTGGCGGGGTTCAGGCCCCTACCCCCCTGGGGGACCTGGGCATTACCCAGATGGCGGCGGCCATCGGCCTCAACCAGGTAACCCATCGGCAGGTGGGGGAGGATTGGCTAATGGAGGCTTACCTGGACCGATCGCCCCGATCTGCTCCTGCTGATGTAGACTAATCTGGCTCGTTGCTGGTCCCCTGGCCATCTCGAGCAAGTGTACGAACGACAAACCACCTAGGACGGCTATAATCCCTATGACCGATCACCCCAGCGGGTCCGCCGAGATTCCCTGTGCCATCGCCCTGGGCAGTAATCTGGGGGATTCCCTCAGCACCCTGGAAGCCGCCCTGCAGCAACTGGCCCAAACCCCCGGCATTAAGGTGCTGAGGGTGTCTCCCTGGTATAAAACTCGCCCCCTCGGCCCGGCCCAGCCCGATTATCTAAATGGCTGTGCCCTCCTAGGGGTGACCCTGTCTCCCCAGGCGGTGTTAACCACCCTGTTGGCGATCGAAGACCAGTTTGGGCGAGTCCGGGAGGAGCGCTGGGGCCCCCGCACCCTGGATTTAGATGTGCTGCTTTACGGCGACCTGGTGCTACAGACGCCAGATTTAACCATCCCCCATCCTCGTCTAGGGGAGAGAGCCTTTGTCCTGGTTCCCCTGGCGGATATCGCCCCGGATCTGTCGGACCCCCGCTCAGGCTTAACCATCTCCAGCTTGCTCGATCAGGTGGATAGAACTGGGGTTGAGTTGCTCACCTCGGCGGCGGGCTAACCCCCTTACCCCTGCCTATCCAGTTGGGCGGCCGCGAAGAGCTGTTCCCGCAGGTCCGGCATCACCGCGATGGCCCGATTCCAGTTACCGATCTGGGGATTGACGGGCTCGGTGAAGTATCGCCGACCCGCCTCTAGAATCACCTGCTCAAAGGTTTCCACCACCCCCTCCTCCTGGTGGCGATCGTAGGTAAGACCATTGATCTTCGCATCGATAAAATACTGGCGGATATAATCCTGACCGCGGCGTTTAAACTTAATCCTGAGGGCATGGATATGATCCAGGGTGAGGACTATCTGTTCGATTTCGCAAAGGGTTCTGAACAGAGAGCCCAAGATGTCTGCAGCCATTTTTTGCAAACCCTGATCCAGGCGATCGCCGACGATTTGATGTTTATGATCAAAGACCCCTAGATCCACCTGGGCAATTCGTTTCTCAGAAAGATTGCGATAGAGTTCCGCCAATAGCTCAATTTCTAAGCCCCAATTATTGGGAATGCGAACATTGAGGGCTAATTCCCGGGTAAGGGCTAACTCCCCAGCTAGGGGATAGCGGAAGGACTGCAGGTAGAGCAGATATCGGCAGGGGCCAAAAATATCCACCAGGCAATCTAACAAGGGGGTGAGAAAAAGCCGCACCACTCTACCATTCAGGCTAGGAGGACTAGGGCTGATGCGGGCATAGTAGGCCTTATTAACGGCAATATCAAAGTCCCTTTCCACCAGGGGAAAAAGTAACTTCAATGGGTAGGACCGATCATAGGTGAGGATATCGGCATCATGCAGCACGATCACATCGGCCACTAGGGAGGCGATGCCCAGACCTAACCAAACGGCCTTGCCCTTCCCCTCCATGGCTAAGGGATTGAAACCCTGGCCCTTCAGGGTTGACAAAAGTTCTAGCACCCTGGGGCTATGTTGCCAAAGTAGGGTAATTTGCTGGGGCAAGGACTCAAAGTAGTGAATTGCCTCTTCATATTGGTCCCTCGTTGTTGCGTAGATCACCACAATAATGTGGTTGATAAACTGACAAGTCCTTAGAACAGAACAAATACCCCGGATGGCTGGTCGGGTTAATTCTTCGTATAAACAGGGAATTAAAACCGCACTGGTGTATTGCTGGTTGATCAGGGTTAAACGGCTTTCCAAGGTAGCTGGGTCTAGATGAAAATCGTGAATTGTAGTGATTCGTTCTTGTTTTTGATCCATTCTGTCGGTTTATCCCTTTGGGTCCAAGATGTTCTGGGGTATGATTTCCCGTAACAGTAACCTAAGCCTGTCTTCCGGAAAAGGGGTGGAAAAATGGGTCTACCCGGATCTACAGAGCCCGTCGTGTTAATTACGGGAGGAGCCAAACGGATTGGTCGGACAACGGCTGAGCTACTCCATCGCCATGGTTTCAGTTTGGTGATTCACTTCCACCACTCCCAGGCGGAGGCGGAGGACCTGGTGGAACAGTTGAACCAAGAGCGATCGGGGTCCGCCCGTTCCATTCAAGCGGATTTGACCGAAACCCTAGCCGCCCGTCAGATTATGGAGGCGGTGCATTCCCATGGGGGTAGGCTGGAGGGCATCGTGCACAACGCCTCGTTATTTGAACCGACGTCCCTGATGGACGCTAGTCTGGAGGATCTCTCAAACCAGTGGGAAAAACTCCATAATTGCCATAGTAAAACCCCCTTTTTCCTGGCCCAACTGGCCTACCAGGGGTTTCCGGAATCCTTTCGGTTTATGATTAACCTCTGCGATATCTACGCGACCATTCCCCTACGCCGTTACCCTATCTATAGCATTTCCAAGGCCAGCTTGGTGATGGTGACCAAGACCCTGGCTAAAGAACTAGGACCGCAGGTGAGAGTCAATGCCATTGCCCCTGGGTTGATCCTGTTGCCTGACGGACAGCCGATGGATGGGGAAACCGCCACCCGCATGGAGGAAAAGACCTGTCTGGCCCGTATGGGGGAACCGATGGACATTGCTAAGACCGTTCTATTCCTGGCCCAAGAAGCCACCTACATGACCGGTCAGGTGATTACGGTGGATGGCGGTCGGACCCTGTTTTGCTAGTCCTGGTTACTCCCCTTGATTATCCCCAGAAGTTAACATCTATGACCGATACCCGCATACTCAAGACCCGATTTGGCGCCCTGGACTTCACCCAAAACAAAACCCATATTATGGGGGTGATTAATCTTTCCCCTGACTCGCAGCAAAAACATACTATTGCCCACAGTCCTGAACAGGCCCTTACCATGGCCAGAACCTATCGTGACTGGGGGGCGGATATCATTGACCTGGGGGCCCAGTCTTCCCACTATGAAAATCAACTCCTCAGCCCCGCAGCCGAAATTGAACGGTTGCTTCCTGCCCTCAAGCTATTAGCGGCGGAGGAGTTCATTGTCTCGGTGGATACTTGGAAGCCCCAGGTGGCGGCCGCCGCCCTGGAACAGGGAGCGGCGATTATTAATGACACCAGTGGTCTCACCCAACCCGCCATGGTGGAGATTATCAAGCAATATGGTTGTCCTGTTATTCCAGTCTATGTGGAGGCCAAGAACCCCCTGGAGGTAGGGGAGCTGAAAATTGAGGATAACAAGGCCCAAAAAACCATTGATGTTCTGAAGGCTCGCCTGCAGGGGTTTCGTCAGCAGGGGATTGAGCAATTGATTTTAGATCCGGGCATAGCCATTAATTACCAGGTTGATTACCTGGCCTATACCCGTCAACAGTTGGCGGTTATTCGAGATACTAAGCTATTTAAGCAGCTTAACTATCCGGTCCTGATTCCGATTCCGCGCAAAAAACCAGGGTTGAGCTGGGTTGCGGCCTATATCACCCTGGCCATTGAGTACGGTGCAGACCTGATCCGGGTGCACGATGTTGAACTGGCCGCTGACCTGGTGAAACTGCTCAGCTGACCAAACCCTAAGCTGTCCTGAAAACTAGACCGGTCTGGGGCATACACTCAGCGGCCTCGCCCATGGTCAATCACGGCGACTATCATCGGCGATCGGGATTATTATTGAGCCATTGGTTCAGCTGTTCCCAGCCCGTTCTGTCCTATGAAGGAAAACCAACCTCCGTCAACTGATTTGGTTGCGCAAGTCGCGACCGAGGATGAAGCGGTATTGGCAACCTACTTGAGTCAGGCGATGGGCGATCCCTTTATGGGCTTTCGGGTGTCCCGGCCCGACGATCGTACCGTGATTGTTGGGTTGACTGCTCCCCACCTGGCCTATCCCCCTGCCTACGCCGCTGTTGTTTATGCGGCCCTGACCCACTTGTCGCTCACTAACCTGACCGAGTTAAAGGTAGTGGATGGTACGGATCCGTCGCGGAGCCAGGCTTGGCAGCGCACCTTTCGATTCCCGGGGGGGGAGACCATCCCGGCTCACCTGGAGAAAAGGCCCAAGGCTTTGCCGCTGCCGACTCCCCGGCCAGCAGCAATAGTTACTGTAGAGTCCGTCCCAGGGCCCAGCCAGGGTTTGTCAGGGCCAGGCTGGCAAACCATTCCGCCTGATCCGGGTGGTTCGATTTCCCTATATCGGGCCCGGCGATCGCGCCATCCCTGGGGATTGGCCCTGATATCGGTCCTGAGTACTCTGGGGTTTGGCCTGGGAGCTGGCATCACCCAGTGGTCCTACAGCCAACAACGGTTAACCGGAGGCGGAAACCCATTAACGGCCCCATCCCTGCTACCGGCTTTTACGCCCCAACGCTTAGCCACCCTTAGGCCCAGTCATCTCCAGGCTCCTTCCAGGCTCACCCTCAACGCCGTTGGTGACATTATTCCCGGCACTGACTACCTGGGATACCGCTTACCGCAAGACTGGCGGTATCTGTTTCGCAGCATTCAGCACCAGCTGGCTGATGCCGATTTAACCTTTGGCAACTTTGAAAGCACCCTGACCACCGTGCCCCACAGTACCAAAGACCCCAGGCGGCCCATGACCTTTGCCTTTCGCACCCCACCCTGGTATGCCAGTGTCCTTAAGGAGGCCGGTTTTGATGTGCTGAATGTGGCCAATAACCACTCCTTTGATTTTGGTGAGCAGGGTTTTGCCGAAACCATCGCCCACATCGAAACCACCGGCATGAAGGCGATCGGTCGTAGGGGCTCGATCGCCTTCATGCCAGTTGGCAACACCACGGTGGCCTTCATTGGCTTTAGCCATCTTGGCCAACATAACCGGGTGCAAGACCTGGAGGCCGCGGCCGCCCTCGTGCAACAAGCCAAGGCCAAGGCCGACATCGTTGTGGTGTCCTTCCATGCCGGTAAAGAGGGGGCCAGTGCAACCTACACCCGTGACGAAACGGAGTTCTTTCTCTCAGAAAATCGAGGGAATGTGGTGCAGTTCTCCCACACGGTCATTAATCATGGTGCCGACCTGGTGCTGGGGCATGGTCCCCACGTGCCCCGCGCCCTAGAGCTTTACCAGGGCAAGCTGATTGCCTATTCCCTTGGCAACTTCCTGGGCTATCGTAGCCTTTCTACCCAGGGTCCACTGGGCGTTTCCCTAATTTTGACCGCCCACCTGAATGGCAAGGGGGACTTCCTGAGGGGGCGGATTATCCCGGTGGCCCTTGACCCTAACGGGGTTCCCTACCTGGACGATGACTTCCGGGCAGTGGTGCTAGTCCGCCAGTACACAAGGCGTGACTTTCCTCAAACACCCTTGCAAATCGATGATCTGGGTTACCTCTGGCCTACCGATTAGGGGATGGAAGCGGGTGTCCCAGCACCCAGACATCACTCAACCTTGAGAATAGGTGGCCGGCTGCAGAGAATAGCCGGCTAACGGCAGCCGCTGGTCTAGGCAGGTCTTCAGAAGCAGGCGCATCTCTTCTTTACCAGGAAAGCTATCCAGCCGCTGACGCAATTCTCCCCGGTCAAACAACAGCAGGGTCGGCAGGGTCACCAGGCGATAGGTACTGGCCAACCGCAGATTCTCATCGGCGTTGACGGTGACCACCTGCAGCTGGCCTTGCCAGTCTGTCTGAAATTGCTGCAGCAAGGGGGTAATGCGTCGGCAAAGGCCACACCAGGGAGCCCAAAAGTGCACCAGTACCGGTAGATCGGCGGTCAGAACGGTAGCTGCAAAGGTAGAATCGTTGGCAGAGACTATCATTGATAAAGGGGTTATGGGTAAACGAGTTAATCAAGCGATTGCCCTGACCTGGGCAGTAAAAATCGGCAAAGCTGATCTAAAGCTTTTACCTAGGAGATCACTTTACGGTCTGGAAGAGAAAACTAAGGGTTTTCGTTTCTACCATGGCAAAGTGGATCAAGTTTGTTATTGGGATCATTCTAAACCAGTTGAGATTCCCATGATCCCATGGTCTAAACTTTTTTCAAGGTTTAAGAATTAGCCATCGCTGTCCGCGGCCAACGCTGCCAGGTAAAGTCTGATTGTCGAAGCAGATCTTCCACCGCTTCATGACCCAGGGGCTTTGCAAAGAAATACCCTTGACCGTAGTCACACCCCTCCTGCTTGAGCATGGCCACCTGGGCCTCAGTCTCGATCCCCTCCGCTACCACCTCCAGGCCCATTTGTCGCCCCAGGGTGAGAATGGTATGAATAATGGCGCGGTCTTCGTTACTGTTCTCCAGGCGGCCAACAAAGGATTGATCTACTTTTAGGGTATCCATCGGGAAGCGGTGCAGGTAGCTGAGGGAGGAATAGCCGGTGCCAAAGTCGTCGATGGCGAGCTTTAGGTCGAGGGCCTTCAGCTGCAGCATCAGGTCAATCGCCCGATCCACATCCCCCATGACCATGCTCTCAGTAATTTCCAGACGCACGCACTCCCCTGGCAGCTGGGTATCGTCTAGGGTGGCGGCAATCTGGTCCACCAGGTCAGGCTGACAAAATTGACGATTAGATAGGTTAATGCTCATGGTCAGGTGCTGGTGTTGGGGAAACGCCTGGTGCCAGTGGCGCAACTGACGGCAGGCTTCTCGAAAGATCCATTGCCCCAGGGCCATAATCAGCCCGGTTTCCTCCGCCGCCGGGATAAAAGCACTGGGCAAGACAAAGCCCCGATCCTTTTGGCGCCACCTTACCAGGGCTTCGAAGCCAGCCAGGGTGGCGGTTTGTAAATTAACAATGGGTTGGTAGTAAAGCAAAAATTCCTGGTTATCCAGGGCCGTAATCAGGTCACTTTCTAACTGCAGTCGATTGACAGCTTCGGTGAGCATGCCGGTGGCAAACACCTCAAACCGAGATTTGCCTAGGGCCTTAGCCCGGTACATAGCCGTGTGAGCATCTCGCAACAGATCGGCGGGGCGATATTCTAGGTTAGGCTGGCCAATGGCCATGCCGATGCTAAGGGTGCTGGGGAATTTTTGGCCATCCAGGATGATCGGTTCTGATAGTAAATACTGGAGCCGATCCATCTGCTGGCCAGCGGCGGGGGCATCCAGGTGGGTGAGTAGTAGGGCAAACTCATCCCCCCCCACCCGGGCCAACCTAGCCTGGGGCGGCATATGCTTGAGCAGGCGTTGGGCGATCGCCCGTAGCACCTGGTCACCGGCGTGGTGGCCTAAGCTTTCGTTGATCACCTTAAAGCGATCGATCCCCATAAACACCGTAATCACTGGATGGGAAGAGGCTTGGTGGAGTGCCCTTTGAATCATCGTGATCAAGGCCTCGCGATTGGCCAACCCAGTGAGGGGGTCGTGCTTACTGCGGTAGACCAGCTTGTAGATGGTGACAATGGCCGCGGTGCTCAGGAGCCCCAGCATGGGTTCTGCCATGGGTAGCCAGATCAGGTGGTTAACCCCCAGCCAGCCTACCCCACTGATTGCCACCAGCATGGTCAGCATACCCCCCAGCAATAGTTCCGGTCGTTGGACGGGCCAGGTTAGGGCACCGGCCACTAAACACCAGGCCCACAACCACAGCCCCTCGGCCCAGGGAGGCAGGAAACGGTAGAGGGCGGCTTCACCGGCGATCAGGTTGAGCAACTGACTGACGATTTGGGCATGGACCACCACCCCTGGCATGGTGAGCTCGTCCCCTTGGCCAAAGCTAAAGGGGGTGGAGAACTGATCCTTTAGGCTGGGGGCAATGGTGCCGATTAGGACAATGTTACCGGTAATCCAGCTAGGGTCAAACTGACCACTTAAGACCTGGCTAAGGGAGAGGGATCGGGGAGTGGTCTGGCGATCGGAGTAGCGCATCAATATCTGATAGCCAGAGCCGTCCTCAGCTTGATATCCTCCATCACTGCCCTCCAGGGCCTTAAGGGGAATATCCCCCAGGTAAAGGTGTTGATCATCCCCCCGTACGGCCAGGGAGGTACCCCGACGAGCCTGATCAGTCAAGGCCACCCGGAGACTGAAGGAATGGTCTTGCGACCGACCCACGTAGAGAAGGCTACGACGAATTACTTTATCGGCGTCGGTGGGCAGGTCGTTGAAGCCCACTCGCTCCGGCTCTACCCCTGGGGGAGGGGGAACTTCACCTTCTCCCTCAGCATAGACCTTTTTAATCACAACCAAGTTCTCAGCGGCCAGTTGCTCCTGGAGGGCAGCTACCCCCGGGGGGCGGAGGGTGCTGCGGTAGAGGTCAAGACCAATGACACTGGGTTGGTGGGCCTGTAGCTTGGCCAACAGGGTGGCCAGGTGGTCGTTATGCATGGGCCAACCATACTGGCGCAGGTCATCTTCCGTAATTCCCACCAGGGTAATGCGGGGGTGCAGGGGACGGTGGGGTTGGGACCGCACTAACCAATCAAAGATGAACAACTCCATCGGTTCGATCACCGTCAGAAACTTGATGCCGCTGACCAGGGCGCCCGCCATGACGCTGGAGAGGATGACAGTCTTAACGCCGATGCTGGTGGCCTTGGGTTTTGATTGGTAGAGGAAGGTGGGCAGGGCTAATCGCCGCAGGCGATCGCCAAGGCGGCGGCGTAAGGAGTTAGGCTTAACCGTGGCAGGTACCGGCGATGGCGGCATTAATCTAAGGAGATGACATTCAGCAGCACTATAGCCCGCCAACCTGACCTTGTGCTGTAATGACAATCATGCCAGATGGTGATGGGGGGTAGTCCCACAGCATAGGGTCCTGCGGAGGACTGGAGCACCTGGCCCTAGTCAGGTAACCGATACTGCCCCACAATTCGTTTGGCAAACTCTGGCACATGGGCCACCAACTTCTCTGGATAATGCCGCTTGACGTAAAGGTAATTACGGGTGAAGTGGGAGTCAATGGAAAAGCGAGCATACTCCAACCCCTTAGGGCCAAAGCGCTCAATAAACACCCCCATCAGGCGGGCCGCCCACATCGGCAGGGTGACCCCCCGATCATAGGCGGGAATGCTTTGCTGCACGGCTTGGCGGCGATCGCCCTGGCT
>CAYVMR010000076.1:0-9855 GCA_964452545.1 uncultured bacterium | reverse complement strand
GGGTGGCCAATTCCTGGAGGGGGGCAGTGAGCGCCGCCCCCTGGGTCCGGAGGTGGCCAGTGAAATCGATCGCCAGGTGAAACAGATGCTGGAGCAGGCCCAGACCCTGGCCCTAGAGGTACTGCGCCTGAACCGGGGTTTATTGGAGGAGGCCACCCAAACCCTGCTGAGGGATGAGGTGCTGGAGGGCGATCGCTTAGGGGAGCTGCTGGCCCAGGTGCAAGCCCCCCCCAGCCTAACCGCCTGGCTAGCCGGCAGCTAGCCCCAGACCGATGGTTGCCGGGTGGTGGGATTGGCGGACAAAGGCCAATTCCCCGCCCGGCCATGATCCCAGGGCCACCGGCCTTAACAGTACAGATGGTGCATTAATGCCCCCAGCACCTCCCCGGGCACCTGCAGCCGGCACTGAAAATCCGCCAGGTCGCGAAAGGGGCCTCGTCGGAGACGGTCCCAGACAATGGCCTGGGCCAGGGAGGGGTTGAGGCCGGGGACCTGGCCCAGGGCCGTGACGCTAGCCTGGTTAAGGCTGACCCGACCGGGGGCCGCCCCCTCCAGGGCGTGGTCGTAGTAGCAAAACCGTAACACCTTAGCCAGGGGCTGCAGCTGACGGTAGGGGAGCTGCAGGGCGGCGGCCACATCCTCCAGGCTATAGAAGGCGACACCACTCTGGCGGAGGTGACTTAACACCTGGGCCTGGCGAATGGAAATGCCGGGCAGGCGCAACCAGTCATCCACCGTTGCCTGGTTGACGTCCAGGCTAAAGCCCAACTCGGCGGCCAGATCCACCTCGCGCTGCGATCGCAGGCGATAGCCCTGATCGCTCAAGCGACTGACCAGGGGATGGAGCTGGCGCCTCAGGTTTTGCCAAGGCAGCCATCCCTGGATGATCACGCCCCCGTCCCTAGCTGATCGAGCAGATGGCGCCGCTTTTGCTCAAACTCTGCCTCGGAAATCAATCCTTCCTGGCGCAGACTGTCTAGCTCCCGCAGGGCCGTGGCCAAGGCGCTCACCTGGGTGGGGTCAAGGCCAGGGGACAGGGCACTGTCCTGCAGGGTTTCTAGGGGCCGGGTCAATAGCCACAGCCCCTCAATCGCACAGGCTACCCGGGGCATCTGGGTCCAGCCCAAAAGCAGATAAATGCCGCCCCACACGGGCTGGCCCAGGTAGAACTTGTGGAGTCCAGACAGAGGAATTGGCCCTGGGCTTAAGGCCCCTAGCCAGGCCAGGGCAACAGCCGTGTAGCGGCGGCGCAGTGCGAATGACATGGCAGTCTAAAAATTTAAACGAATATCAACTAAACTGGCTTAGTATAAATTGTAGGTAAAAAATCGTCATCCCCAGCGACATTCTTTCCGTCCTAGCCTGAAAATCATTGAAGTATTCAGAAGTATTCATCAGGGTTTGCATTTGTTAAGGTTGGTTTGGTTAGCCTGGTTAACCCAGCTACAACCACCTGGGACGTTTACCTGCCCTTGACCTGAGTCAGTGATTGCTTGACGAGGTGCCTAGCCGGTAGAAAAGCCGCTCGGTATGCCAGGAGATTCGCAGATGTTAAGCGGGTTTCACCTCGTTTGAGCCGCTACGGTCAACGGTCCTCCGGCTTATTCCCAGGTTGTTAGGGCAGGCTTAATTAGCTTGAGTTCCTGTTGATCGAGTTGCCCAGTCTCTACTCACCATGACCACACTGGATGTCTTACCCTGCCTTCTCCCCCGACTGGCTCAACCAGTTTTCAACTGACCCCTACGCTGTTCTAGGCGTCTCGGTCGCGGCCGATGAGCGACGCATCCTCAAGCGCTATCGGTCAGTCGCTAAGCAGCTGCATCCCGATGTCCACTTAGCCGCCCCCAGTGGTCAACAGGCGTTTGTCAGCCAGATTCTGTCTAAGTTAGTGAACCCGGCCTACCAGCGTCTGAAGCAAGATCGGGGCCGCAGTGAGATTCTGGCAACCCTTCGGTTCAAGGTACGTCGGCTGACCCGTGAGCAGGAGCTAGAACCCCAGACCGATGCTGGGCAGCGGTTGCTGAGTATCGCGGAGGCTGAGGTGGATCTGGTGTACGAAGATACCCTAGGGCAGTTATGCCAGGGCCAGTACGATAGCTCAGAAGCGTTTGAGCTCTATACGGGCCAAATGGCTGAACTGAACCTAGTTTACCTCAGGCGCAAGATGGGCACGGTGGTCATGCGGGAAAAGCGAACGGGCTTAATGGCTACCAGTATGGCTACCAGCCCTCTCGCCACGGCCTCAGAACCCTCCAGCGCCAACTCAAGCCTATCCATCAGTTACGCAGACCGCCACTTTAAACGGGCCCAAGAGTACCTGCGCACCAAAAACATCACCGCCGCCATCCAGGAGCTGAAGGATGCTATCAAGCTCGACCCCAAAAATAGTAACTACCACTGCTTGATTGGCCAGGTTTATCTGCTGGCTAATTTGCCGGGCATGGCTAAGGTGCATTTGAAGCAGGCCCTGCGGTTAGAGCCAACCCATGGCATTGCTCTCAAGTATGCTCAACAATTGAATCTGGACCTCAGTTTTCTGGTCATGGACTCCAGCTCTGCACCCCAGTCGTCGCCCTCTACCCCTGCTCAGGTCCGGAAAACCGGTCTGTTTGGTGGTATTTTTCCCCGCCGCTAGCTCTCCACCGGATTCGCCTTTATCC
Organism: uncultured bacterium; assembly: GCA_964452545.1. Taxonomy (GTDB): domain Bacteria; phylum Cyanobacteriota; class Cyanobacteriia; order Phormidesmidales; family Phormidesmidaceae; genus Nodosilinea. The sequence continues at coordinate 7,194 of CAYVMR010000076.1, read as the reverse complement.
TTGGGCCTCGTAGTGTTGGAGTGCTTAGCGGGCCTCTGTTATGCTCTGCTGAACCACTGGTTCGGAGGCAATCGCCTCTGCTTGGGGGCGCTAGCCCCGCAGACGCATCGTGACCAGGAATGGAAAGCTCCCTCTGAAAAAGGTTGGCTAACCGCCATTGACCGGTGGAATCAACACGACTTCATCCCCCTCGGTCAGGGTGGTGGTAGGGGAAACCACCTGGAGATTGACCCCCAATTGGGTGCGATCGCGCCAGGGCTCCAATAGGGGATGCTCTGTCAGCACCCGATCCAGCACGGCCCCCACTGGGCTCTCAGCGGCAAAGGTCCACCGCAATTCTGGCACCCCATAGACCTCTCGGTAGATGGCAAAGAGTTTAACAGTAACGGTGACTTTATCCATGGGGTGACCTTAGCTCTTGGCACACTTGGAGTCCCTTACCGGATTTCGGAATAGGGGGACGGAGGGCCGTTTCAGTATAGGAAATTTTGTACAAAAGCATCAGCCGCCACTACCCGGTTGCGGCCAGCCTGTTTGGCTCGATATAGGGCCGCATCAGCCCGCCTTAACAGCGTTTCTAGGCGATCGTCTGGTTTTGCCAGAGCCACTCCAAAGCTGGCCGTTACTGGTCCCACACTTGGGTGAGGGTAGTTGGCCAACCCCAACCGTAACCGCTCAGCGGTTTGATAGAGTTCTTGGGCGGTGGTGTCAATTAAGATGATTAGGAACTCTTCACCTCCCCAGCGAGAGGCAATATCGGTCTTTCGTAGCCCTTGCTGAAATAGTTGGGCCGTCTGGACTAAGACCTGATCGCCAATGCCATGACCGAAGGTATCGTTGATCCGCTTAAACCGATCAATATCAATCAGCATGACCCCGATCGTCTCCATTTGATCATTGAGAACGCCCTCCAGGGCTCGACTGGCGGCCCGACGATTAGCTAGATTGGTCAGGTGATCGATATCGGCTTTAACCGCCTGGGCTTGCACCAGGGAAAAGGAGCTCTGTAGGCTGGCTACGGTGGTAAAGATAGCAATGTAAAGTGGATGGGCCAGAATCATATGGAGCAAATAGGAAAATATATGTTGTTCGACCGGTAACTCCTGTTCTATCCAGCTACGCATGATCCCTGCCGCTCCTAGACAAAGGTAAATAAATCCCGATAGGAGCAGGGCTTGTTGTTTTCTTAAGAATAAAAAGAGCAAAATATAAAGTAGGGGAAACCACTGGGAGAAGGTCATTAGTTTATAGGTATCTGAGGCTGGTATGTAGCCCCAAATAATCGCTTGTAGCACCACAAACTGATATATGGTGATCACCCCTACGGTGCCGATTACAGAGATCCGATAGGCACTAGGGTGGATCTTTAAAATGATTAGGGATGTAGTAATTAACCCCAGTATGAGCGGATAGGCCAGGCGATCAATGGGGTTAACCCTACCCAAAATCAGGGCTTCATACAACCATAGACTGGAGAGTAGCAGCAGGAATAAACTAAATAGAACCTTTAGCCAGCGTTGGCGTAATTCTTGCAGGCTTCTAATCTGGTTTAGCTGAGAGGCCTCTGGTTTACCCTGTTCTGCCATGGTTGCATTGCAATTTTAATTAAGATTTGTCTTGTCGTGATCAGGTTAAGCATGCCCTAAGCTTGGTATAGGGCCTGTGATCGCGGTCTAAATCCTCGATTTTTCAGCCATTTCCCTGAGACTCTAGTTCATCAAGAGACAGTGGTCGGGGACGTCTATAGCCGTGGGCTCCGGGGAACGGGGTGACCTTCGTGGTGACCGCTGGTCGAAGGCGGTCAGTTAGACCCTTTAGGACAGAGTCGATCACTCAACGCTTTCACCAGGTCAAGATTCTGGCCACAGTCATAGCCGTCGCCAATCTGCCTTAGACAAGACGGCCATGGGCTGCCCCCCAGATCCTGGCTCGGGGTCCTGAGCGAAATGGCTACAGTTATCTATAAGCTCGATCAACGCCCTGGGGAGTGGACGTTATCCACAGATGAGGACAGAACTGTGGATAACCTCAACCTGGAGGGTAGAAAACCTGAACGTTGAGCAAAGAAGTACTTGACTATACTGATTTTTAGACGACCTAAAAAAGCCGTCAATCCCTTGTAGCCTGTGGAAAACTCCTGGCCTGTTGAAGGTTATTACAGCTTTGGTTAACGGCGGCAATCCCGCCAATGCCACGATCGCTCAGCCTCCCTACCTCTGTTCCTGGTCCCCTACTATACCCAGACCGCTCAACATCTCAGCGCCGAGAACTTGCCCTCCCTGCGCACCGAGATTTACCTTACCAGTCCCCAAAGGTCAGGAACCGAAGCACCAGGTCTCCATTAAGACCTCTAAAATCAATCCCTCAAGGATCTTAATTGGCAATTTTTTTTAGAGTAACCACTCCAACCCCAAACCCCAACGGTTATCTTGGCCAAGGTTAGACCGTTGCCACTGCCAATCCGTCCCCAGGCGCAGTTGAGGAGTGAGGGCATAGCCCAAAGAGACGCTGGTCAACCCTACCTCCTGGGGCTGACCAGGGTCAACCCATTGGTGGCTGAGGCTAAGGTCGGCCCCTCCTCCGCGTGAGGGAACCACCATCAGCCGCAGCCCCAGGCCTACCCCAGCGGTGCTGTAGGCCCTGGTGGAGAGGCTGCGATAGCCCAGGGTGGGAGCCAAGTTGAGGTAGCCCCCCAGGGGGAGTAGATAGTAGCGAGCTTCTACCCCGTAGGACAGGCGATCGCCTGTCCCACTCTGGCCGTAGTCAGCGCTGGCGGTTAGCCCCGTACCTGGTACTACAAAAATATCCTCCACCCCCACCTGCCAGCCCCCCGCCTGCCCACTGGAGGGAAACTGGTGATAGCTGGCCCGTAGCCTGGGGCGAAAAGCTGGCTCCTGTCGGATCTCGGCCTCCATCTCCGGCACCTGTTGGAGCCAGCGTTGCAGCACCGGACTTTGCTCCAGGATAGCTGGATATAATTCAAGGGGGCCGGCCTGGGACTGGCTGAGTTCAGGGGTTGGAAATGTCGGGGATCGCTTCTGGCTGCCAATGGCCAGGGTTTGACAAGCAGCAGCACCCATTTCTCGCTGGGGAGAAACCGGACAGGCCAATAGGGCCGGCTGGACCAGGGTGACGGTGGCCATCGCCGCTAGCCACCCTAGCCTGGGAAAGGCGCTAACGCACCTGACCACGGCTGGCGGTGACATCAATGGGCTTGAGCAAATAGAGCTGAACCATTTGCCAGCCAATGGTGGCGATTTGGGGAAGCTGACGCAGCCACTTCAGCGGTTTCGCCTGATTAGCGCTACTGATCGCCGCCAGCTTGCCATTGGCCGTCGCCGCCACATCTAACCGCTTAAAGAAGTCAGGATGGGCCACATTCAAAATTACGGGGAAGACCCGGCCAGCGGTTTCATTGGTTTTTTCAATTACCTCAATGTCGTAATCCCGAGCATTCAGACCCAAGGCGGCATAGAAGTCACGGCGTTGCAGGTCATTCAGATACATGGTGGCAAACACCGAGAGGAGGAAGAATCGGCACCACAGTTTGGCCCGCCAATCGTTGAGGATTTGGGGCTGGGCCTTCATCAGGGCGGAGAAGAAATCGCCGTGACGATTTTCGTCCTGGCACCAGTTTTCAAAGAACCGGAAGATCGGATAGACCTCGTTTTCAGGGTGAGACTCCAGGTGTCGGAAAATGGTGATATATCGCCAGTAGCCAATTTTCTCCGACAGGTAGGTGGCATAGAAAATGAACTTGGGCTTAAAGAAGGTGTACTGCTTGCTCTTGGTTAAAAACCCCAGATCCAGCTGCAGATTAAAGTCCGCCATGGCCTTGTTGAGGAAGCCGGCATGGCGAGCCTCATCCCGGGACATGAGGGTGAAGCATTCTGCCAACAGGGGGCTCTTGTCCTTAAGGCGACGACCCAGCTCTTTGTACAGCAGGAAGCCAGAAAACTCGGCGGTGCAGGAGCGTTCTAAAAACTCCACAAATAATCGACGGGTTTCGCCATCGATATGGTCCCAGGATTGATCAAAGGCCTCATTACGAACAAAGTGATGGCGATTGTAGTCTGCCCGAAACTCCTCCAAAATGGCCTGCAATTCCTCCTCATTGACCGAGATATCCATAGTGGCCATCTCATCAAAGTCGGTGGTGTAAAACCGGGGGGTGAGGATGGTGTCCTTAGCCGGAGCCTTAACCCCCGGGCGAATTTCTTCGAATTCAGGCTTTTTAAGGGTGTTTACCATGGATCGATAGGGTGCAGTGATATGAATAGGGCCGAGGCTGCCGTACCCAGTGGACGGCCAAGGCGGACCTGACCAAAGGAACGAAACCCAAGCGAGGGCCTGAGTGTTAGTGTATCAGGGCAATTAGGGGATTTGACCAGGTGTAAAGTTTTGCAACAGATCTTGGCGAAAATTTTGCCGCCCCATCGGTCCACCGCGGCGGTGCCCGGGCTCAGGCTGGTTGTTTAACTCCCAGGCGCAGGGCTGGTTAGGCTTGCTAAGGTTCCTAAGCCGTTGGCGTTGCCCCGCCTTGAGACAGGCTACCTACCCTGGGATAGGGGGGATCTGGCTGAAGGTCCTGCAATAACCCAGCCATTTTCTGGCGCATCTGCAGGTGGGTGGTGACCCCTTCGTAGGCATAGCGACTAAAGCCCCCCTGGTCCACCAGTTGCTTGAGGTAACTGACCCGCTCTTGGGGGTTGGGATGGGACGCAAACCAGGTGATGACCTGGTTGCCGTATTCCTCTTCCAGGGTGAGCATCAGGTTATGTAGGCCGTCGGCGGCGTAGTCTGCCATGGCCAGTACCCGGGTGCCAAGCACATCCGCCTGTCGTTCCATGTCGCGGGAATAGCCTGACACCACCAGGGCGGCCGCAATACTGGCTACCTCACGGATGGGAATCAGATCCGCCAGGCTGTTCATCAGGTTACCCCGGGTGACCATTTGCAGGCCGTGGGAAAGTACGGCATGGGCAATTTCATGCCCTAATAACCCGGCCAGTTCCGCCTCTGAGCTACTTTTAACAATAGCTCCGGCATGGATGAAAATTTTGCCTCCGGGCAAGGCAAAGGCATTCAGACTGTCATCCATAATCACTTCGAAGCGGTAGTCAAACTCCTGGCGGCCAGTTAGGGCGGCTAGTTTCTGCCCAACATGGTTGACGTAGGCCTTAATCTCTGGGTCTTCTACTATGGGTAATTGGGCCATTACCTGGTTGGCTAGTTGGTTACCCAGGGCATCTTCCCCCTGCAGCAGCAATAGACCAGAATTGACTGCCCCCAGCCCGCCCCATAACCCGCCAGTGAGCAGATAACTGGCGGCTCCGGTAATCAGGTTGGAAATCAGATTTTGGGTGAGGGACTGGTTTAATTGCCGACGGAATCGGTCCAGATTGTCTGCCGCCAGCCTGGTCATGGCCTCGGCCTCGGGATGATGGGGGTTCAGCAGAGCAAACTGATTGGCGGTGATGGCGGCCTCAATCCACTGTTCCTGGGCCATTTGTAGGTTGACCTGGGCCCGGAGTAGATCGGCCTGGTAAGGAAACCGGGCGATCGCCACGTCCAAACTGGCCTGGGCCGCCCCTAGCTGGCCCTCCTTGACCAGGGCTTCAACGTAAAGACTTTGACCAGGTAAAAACTCAGGATATTGCTCAACCAACAGTTTCAGTGGCACCAACACCCGACTGGCCACACCGGAGTTAGCCCCGGCCTGGGCCTCTCGCCAATAAACCTGACCTGCCGGTGGCAGATCGCTGGGGTCCGAGATGGGTAGGATCGCTTCATCAAGGGTGGGTTCCGCTAGCCACTGGGGATCCTTAGCCCGACTATAAAGCCGTTGGGCCCCGGTCCTATCCCCCGCCCGATAGAGGATGTCGGCTTCGATCAGTTGTCGGGCCCGTTGCACTTGATCTGGGGAGAGCCCTTGGAACGGATCATCCGGTAGGGAACTATCCCCCGATGGGAGGACGGGAACCTCTGGGGGAGCAGGATTTTCCGCCCAACTCCCCCGCCCCCAAGCCATACCCTGGCTGACCCATAGGGCCAACCAAAAACTGACGAGCAGCATGGCCAGGAAATGCTTTTGCCGTTGCATTGATCCTCCTTGGACAGGAAGCGAACATGGACAGGCTGGTAGGCTGAATTGCCGCCAATCGTGACACTAGCTCTGCGCTGGACAGCCCTAGCCCTGATCAATCAGGCCCTTAATGTGATCCACAAAGGCCTGATGATCAACAACCGGTTTAGAAATGTAGCCATCCGCCCCACTCTGGCTGAGGAAGGCCTCCCGATCGCCTTGCATAGCATGGGCTGTCACTAAAATTACCGGCAAACTGGCGGTACTAGGATCGGCCTTGAGCAATTGGGTAATCTTAATGCCATCGATGGGCTTACCCTGGTAGATACTATTGGCCAGGGAAACATCCATTAAAATCACATCCACCTCCCGGCGCCGGGCAATGGCCATGACCTCTTCCACATCTTCGGTGTGCTTGACCGCTAGACCACCGCGCTTGGTTAGTATCTTCGAGAAAACCCGGGCGTTGATCGGTTCATCCTCAACGATTAAAACGGTTTTCATGGTGTTTCACCCCCCTATCCTAGGGCATGCTTGCCCTGGGCCTACCCTTGTGTATACGTTACCCCATTATTAAGGGAATGTTTACAAAGGTAATACATAGACAGGAGGGCTGCCTTGCCCGCTGTTCTAGCCAATCGATACACGCTATAACTTGAAACTGTTCCTGACGTCCATCCATCTCCTAGCCTCCATCGTACTGTTGTACTAGTATGGAGTTTTCCTTTCCCCTATCCAGGATTACCCTCCATGGCCGACCAACTCGACATCTTCGCCACCTCTGACGATTCGACGCAGGCCGACCCTGGGGCGGCTCGTTCTGCTATTGGGCAAATTGTCCCCACCGCCCTGCACACTGAGGTGCAGCGATCCTACCTGGAATATGCGATGAGTGTCATCGTCGGTCGGGCCTTGCCGGATGTGCGGGATGGTCTGAAGCCGGTGCATCGCCGCATTCTCTACGCCATGCATGAACTGGGGCTGACCCCCGATCGCCCCTACCGTAAGTGCGCCCGGGTGGTGGGGGACGTGCTGGGCAAGTACCATCCCCACGGCGACCAGGCCGTCTACGATGCCCTGGTGCGGATGGTGCAGACCTTCTCCAGCCG
>CAYVMR010000075.1:0-9869 GCA_964452545.1 uncultured bacterium | reverse complement strand
GACTGGCCAGCAGATTTTCCCCAGCCCCCTTCAGGGAGGTGCTGATCAACCACAGCATGGGGAACACCATGGCCAGGGCGATCGCCAGCAGTAGCGCGTAGAGAGCCAAGACCGGCCAGTGGGGCCACCGCCCCAGCCGCTGCCAGATTGTGGGGGCCATACCAACGCACCCCTGGGCTTTTCCCCGCTCCTCTCCCGCTGCCATAGCTAAACCACCATCGCTGTCCGCAGCAGCCAAAACCCGGCAAACTCCTGACTATCGGGGCTGGTTTGCACCGCCAGAAAATGCACCTGGTCGGCGGCGGCTTTGGCGGCCTCAAAGGCCTGGGCCTCCGCCAGCAGGGAGGGAGACCCGAGGGCTGCCAAAATCCAGCTATCGGCGGCACCGGTTTCCAAGACTAACTGGGCGGGGGGCCCGGTCTCTACCCGCCAGTAGGCCAGTTCTAAGCCCGATAGCCAGGCCGCCAGGGCGGTGGCCCGGGGGGAAAAAATCAACAGACCCGGGATGGGGGTGGCAGGGGCGATGGGGGCCAGGGAGAGGGGAAAGGTCTCGCCAAACCCGATCGACCACTCGGGCAGGTCCTCAAAGGCGCTGGCGGGTAGGCTAGCAAAACTCCAGCGCTGGCCAATCAGGGCATCGGGTAAGGGCCGGGGGCTGGGGGGTGGGGCGGCCACGCTGGGGGCCGGTGCCGTGGTATACCCCGGTTGATTGGGGTAGACCAGTTGCTGGCGCTCCTGTAACCAGCGCTGCAGGGCTAGGGTGCGGCGACTGGCCACCGCCGGTATGCCCGCCCCCTCACAGGCCCGCTGGATCATGTTTTGCATTTGATAACGAAAGTAGCGAATCCGCCCCGGGGGGCTGGGGGCCTGGGCGATCGCCTCCTCCAGGGCCGCTTGTAAATTGAGGGAGTTAACCTCGGTGTTGCTAAAAAACTTGCTATAGCGAAACAGTTGATCTGGATCGGCCTGGGTATCCACCAGACCTTCACAGATCAACATCTCCCACCGGCGTTTTTGTTGTTCATCCAAGAGGGGACGGGAGTAAAAGTCTAATTCCCAGACCGAGACCATGGTGTTTAGGCCTCACTGTCCGCCAGTAATTGGCCCAAGTCCCCCAGCCGGTTCTCCGCATCGGTGAACAGGAGATCCGGTTCCTTCAAAAATTCACCGGGGTATTTCTCCAGGACTTTGGTGGAGAGGGAGATACGGTTGCGATCGCGATCCAGGGCCACAATCACCGCCCTAATCGGTTGACCCACCCGCAACACCGTGTTCAGGGACTCCACGTAGTTTTTACTGATTTGCTTGATGTGGAGCAGCCCACTAATCCCCTGGAAATCCACAAAGGCCCCAAAGGGTTTGAGACTAACCACCGTCCCCTCCACCAGTTGACCCGGGGTCAACTGATCCATCACCTGGCTACGGGCCGCTACCCGCTGGGACATGACCAACTTATTAGCGGCGGGGTTGACCTCTAAAAACCCCACGGTGATGAGGCGTCCAGCCCAATCCTCCAGGGATTCTACTGACCCCTGCAGATGGGAGCGGGGCACAAACCCCCGTAGCCCCTCCACATCCACCGTTACTCCACCCTTGTTGTGGCCGGTCACCTTGACCTCCACCACCGCCCCCGTGGCCGCCTTTTCGGTCAGCTCTTGCCACAGTTGTTTTAACAGCCGCCGCCGCAGGGAGAGCAGCACCTGACCGTCGGCATCCTGGTCGCGGATCACCTCAAAGGTGTAATCTTGCCCCAGTTCTAACATCCCCTCCAGGGAAGACACGGGCCTCACCGCCGCTTCCCGCATCGGCAGAAAGGCGGCGGACTTGCCCCCAATGTCAATGGTGGCCCCATCGTTAGCCCAGGCGATCACCGTGCCGCGCACCTGGCTACCCACCTGAAAGTTGTAGTCGTGGGCTGCGAGGGCTCTGGCGAAGTCTTCGGCGGAAAAGGTCAAGGTGGACACTCCTGCAGGAGAAAAAATAATCAATTCTTTACTATACACCGTCCCCTTCTGCCCAACCAAGCTGGCTGGCACTGGCGGCTAGACCACGGCGATACACTCAATCTCCACCGCCACATCCTTAGGGAGGCGAGAGACCTCCACACAGGCTCGAGCCGGTGCCTGATCCCCACCAAAGTATTGGGCATAAATCTGGTTGACGGTGGCGAAGTCATTCATGTCCTTAAGAAACACGGAGGTCTTGACCACGTTGGCAAAACTGGCCCCCGCCGCCGCCAAAATCGCTCCCAAATTGGCGATCACCTGTTCAGTTTGGGCGGCCACGTCATCACCCCCCACCAGTTCACCGGTGGTGGGGTGCAGGGCAATTTGACCCGCCACAAAAATTAACTGCCCCCGCGCCGCCACCGCCTGGTTGTAGGGCCCCACGGGGGCGGGGGCCTGGGGGGTATGAATGATTTTGCGTTCCATGGCCTGAGTCATCTCCATAGGTTCAGCCGGATTACGGGCATCAGTACACTAGCTGTTCCGATCGCAGCACCGTTTCCGCCATGAGCTGACTATAGTGGCCGTTGTTCACCTGGTAAACCCCCAGGGAGTGATCGCTGAGGTGGTATTGGCGATCGCCGTCGATGGCAATGTAGGTATCGTGGTTATGGATCACCTCCTGGCTGACCACCATGGTCTGCTGGGCTTTGTCGATGCTGACGTAACGCAGCCCCTCGGAACCCTGGCAAATGTAGACGGTAAAAGACTGGGTTTCAAACCGGGCCTGCTGGCGATCGGTCTCACAGCCAGGGGTAGCAGCCAGGGGGGGGTTAGCCGCGATCGCCCCAATCGGACCAACCAAATCCCCCCGCACCCAACCCTGCTGACCGCTGGGTTGCAGCCTCACCTGATACCAGGTATAGCCGTCCTCCGCCTCCGTCAGCCATAGCAGTTGCACCCCATCCCCCGATTGGCCCTGGGCTATTACCGGGGCGGTGGTGGCGGGTGTGGATCGAATATTAATCTGAGCTCCTGACCGCTGGCTGATCAGGGTCGATGGTCGGGGTGGGTCGATCGGGGTTTGGCCCTGCCCGGTTGGTGGAGCGGTCACCGACCCCAGGCTTTGATCAGGGGGATGAGTCGCGGTATCTTGACTGCCCTGAGGCCGGCCACAACCAGCGGTGATGATCAGCACGACAACCAGGCCTAGGGGCAGGGGAGAACGGCGATCGCCCCACATCAAGGGGATGGCCCACCGCCACGGTATCGCCTTAGCCAGAGCGATGGTCAACAACCTCGCCAGGGGAGATTTTGATCTATTGCACCTTAGGGTTCTTCCAGGGCTGACCTTCAGCATCACGTTGGGTTAGTCGCTTAGGGCAAGGTGAATCGGGGAAAGCCAGGGCTGGGTAGGCGTTCTGGCTCGCCTTTGCCCCGTAACCCGGGGCTAGGGCTATACTAATGCATCTCTGGTTAATTGGTTCATCCTAAACTAGCTCACCGTCTGCCCTGTTGAATTAACTGATTCACCTCCGACTGCATCGACTGGAGGAGATGGCGTAGGGTATGCAGGGTCGGGGCTGGCAGCGGATCGGCCGGGTCGCCATGGTTGGTTTCTTCCAGTAGACCATGGACCCGTCTTTGCAAGGTTTGGGCCAGGCTCAAGGTCTCGCGGCTCAGATCGCTGAGTCGCTGTCTCTGATAGTGTTTCAGCCCACCCCCCCGGATCATCTGCAGGGTCGCCTCCTCCCCATGGCTGTTCACCATCAACCGTAACCGCAACAGTAGACGTTCTTCGCCGTAGAGCCGTTCCACCTGGCCCTGCTGGGGGCTGGTGGCGGGTTGTAGGGGGATCTGGGCTAATCGCTTCAGCTCTAATATCATCGCCTCAAACAGGGGCAGCTCAATAGCCTCTACCAGACTTTCCACCTGACCATTGTGGCTAGCCACAATCTTACCCGTGATAGCATAGCGCTCAAAGTAAAGCCGACCAATGCCCTGTTCTAAGACCTGCTGCAACACCGTCGCCACCAGATCCCTGGCCGGTAACTGGTGCCAATCTATGGGCTCAAGGGTATAGTGGGAAGCGGTGAGGTCCAGGGGTGGGATAGAAGGCAACTGGGTGACCGGGGCGGGAGGCGGATCAGGGGCCACCGGAGTTGGGGTCACCACGGGTAACTCTACGTGCCTAAGGGTAATTTTCTCCGGGCTATCAACAACATAGGTGAGGCGATCCTCCACGGGCGGCTGGCTAGCCGGCAACGGGGCGGCAGCCACCACCGGATCAACCGTCGCTGGCCGGCCCTGGCGTAGTCGTTGCTTGACCTTAGCCGTATGACTCAGGTACTTAGACAGGGTTTGCCGGTGCCAGTCAGAGGCAATCCGCCAGGGTACTACTACATAATTAACATAGGACAGCTGAAGACGGACGTATTCCCTGGCCACCCTATCCTTAGGGTTGACCATCCCCAGGTTAAGCTGACTACCCTCCAAGGAGAGGGGAATAATTTGGTGAAATAGACAGGCTTCAAAGGGCAGGACACTATCAATCAAGGCGATCATTTGATCAGCATTGACCCTGGTGTTAACAGCCTGCCTGAAGGACCGCAAACGATCCTGAGACAGTCTGAGTCCCTCGCCTGAAGCATGGGGATTCAGCATAGGATATCCGAAACGCGGTGAGCTATAGTCCCATCCTAGGTGTCCCCCGGCTCAGTGCCAAGCATTCCTCGAAAAACTTATGAAGTAACCAACGATTCCTCAGAAAACCGTGACCTGACTTTATCTGTACTATACATAGCCAAGAATTTGATCCGGGTGATTTCTCGGAAAACCCTGCCCAAGTTTTATCAAGTAATATCTAAGTCCTTGCCAAATATAGCCCTGGCTTTAGTGGCACCTGTAAAGTAGCATCTGTAAAACGGCTCCATGCCCTAAGGGTGAGAAGTCAGCCAAGGCTTTACCAATTAAAGAAGCCATCCCGTTCAATTTCCTCAATCACCTGGAGGCCACGGGTATCCCCCACCTTGAGAATGGCTGATCGGGCGTCTTCCCGCACCCCCAGATCCCGGTCCTCCGCAAAGGTTTCGATCAGGGCATCAATGGCGGTGTGGTAGATCACATTAGAGGGTAGCTCCCGGCAAAGTTGGCCCACCGCCCAGGCACAGTTACTGCGCACCGCTGCTACCCGATCCTGGCGCATCGCCTCAATCAAGGGGGGCAGGGTCGTAATCGCCTGGTGATAGCTGAGCTGAGCTAACTGGGCCAGGCCACTAGCGGCCCACAAACGCACCGCCGGAATATCGGTGGTCAACGCCTCAATCAAGCAGGGCAAAGCCCGGACGTCCTGAGCATTGCCCAGGGCCCAGACCAGACCCTTACGGACATAACCATTCCAATCGCGCTGGAGTTGATGCATGAGGGATTCCACCGCCACTGCACTGGGGTTGCGACCTAGGGCGTAGGCCGCACTGACCCGGACCAGGGGGCAAAGATCCCGCAGCAGGGTGAGCAGCGGGACGATCGCCCGGGGCTCGGCTAATTCACAAAAGGCTCGGGCCGCCAGCATGCGTTGTTGAGGATCGGCAGACTCCAAGAGGGGAAGCATCACCTCGGGATCATAGCTGGGCCCCTGGCGTTGGTCAGGGGGGCCGAGCTGATCAAGGGGATCGGCAAACTCTACCTCAGGATTAAGACTAGTTAGATCATCGTCGTCATACATATCGCCACTGTACCCGGTTGCATTACCATTATCCGATGTCGTTGCCCCGCTTCCTAGGAGCTCGCCTAAACCCAGAGAAGGGTTTAGGCGGCAAGGGTTTAAACTAGAATAGTTGACCTTCACCAGGAGACCACCAATGGTTGCCAGCCAAATTTCTGCCCAGGATTTATTTCGTGCGGCCTACGAAAATCGCTACACCTGGGATAGTTATTTCCCCGGCTATCAGGCTCAGGTGGTTTACACCCACAACGGCCAGGTGCACACCGGTGAAATTACCGTGGGCCCCGATCTGAAACCCAGCATCTCCGGGGTAGCGGATGAATCGGCCCAAAAGGCAATCCATGGGCAATTGTTTGAGGTGGCGATTCATCGCGTGCGGCGAGCCTTTAGCGAGGTCCATGGACAAAACACCTTTAGTTATGGTGAGACTCGACCGGATGGGGCCGTGGAGATTTTGCTGGGGGGTAAGGGGCAGGGCGATCGCTACGAGGTACGCGACAACGAAGTCACCATGGTCCACCGTCACATCCACGGTGTGGTGGTCACCATCCACACCTTCAGCAGCCATGACACCGGGGCCGGCTACCTATCCCACCGTTACAACTCGGTTTACCACGATCCCCAAACCGGTGAGCAAAGGGGCGGTGTCAGCACCTTCGAAGACGACTACGAAGCGGTGGGCGGTTACCACATCCTACGACGCCGCGCCATCCTCACCGAGGTGAATGGCCGCCCTGACCAGCAGGAATTTGTCTTCACAGACCTGGCTCTGCTACCGCCGGCCTAGGCGGCAAGATGGGTTGCTATACTAAGGGTCTCAGTGTTACAAAAGGCCCATTGTTTCTGTCTGATCCAGTCCGCCATGCAGCCCACTGACCCCGATAAGTTTACCGATAAAGCCTGGGATGCCATTGTGGAAGCCCAGGATGTGGCTCGCCGCTTTAAGCACCAGTATCTGGAGGTTGAGCACGTGATGATCGCGCTGCTGGACCAGGAGGAGGAGGGGTTAGCCCACCGGGTGCTGGAGAAGGCAAAGCTGGATGCGGACCTGGTGCTGGATGAGTTGGAAACCTTTGCCCAGCGCCAAGCCCGGGTGCGCCAGGTCACCGATGCCAATCTTTATCTGGGACAAAGTCTAGACCGCATGCTCGATAAGGCGGAGGGGGCTCGCCAGCAGCTCAGCGATCAGTTCATTTCGGTGGAGCACCTATTGCTGGGCTTCCAGGAGGATGAACGGATTGGCCGCCGTCTGTTGCGGGGGTTTAACGTGCAAACCGCCGAGTTAATGGCGGCGGTGCAGGCGGTACGAGGTAGTCAACGGGTGGTTGATCACCATCCCGAGGCCCAGTATGAAGCCCTGGAAAAGTACGGACTTGACCTCACCCAGGCGGCCCGGGAGGGCAAACTGGACCCCGTGATTGGCCGCGATGAGGAAATTCGTCGGGTGATTCAGGTGTTGTCCCGTCGGAGTAAAAATAACCCAGTGCTGATTGGGGAACCGGGGGTGGGTAAAACGGCGATCGCCGAAGCCCTGGCCCAGCGCATCATCAATGGGGAGGTGCCGGAGTCCCTCAAGGGCCGCACCCTGATTTCCCTGGATATGGGGGCACTGATTGCGGGGGCCAAGTTTCGGGGCGAATTTGAGGAACGGTTGCGATCGGTACTGCGGGAGGTCACCGACTCCGCCGGCCAAATTGTATTGTTCATTGACGAGCTGCATACGGTGGTGGGGGCCGGTGCCACCCAGGGCACCATGGATGCGGGCAACCTGCTCAAACCCATGCTGGCCCGGGGCGAGCTCCGCTGCATTGGGGCCACCACCCTGGATGAGTATCGCAAACATATCGAAAAGGACGCCGGTTTAGAACGGCGCTTTCAGCAAGTCTACGTGGGACAACCCAGCCCAGAGGATACCGTCTCTATCCTGCGGGGTTTGAAGGAGCGCTACGAAGTTCACCACGGGGTTAAAATTGCCGATAGCGCCCTAGTGGCCGCAGCCCTGCTCTCCGATCGCTACATTGCCGATCGATTTTTGCCCGACAAGGCCATTGATCTGGTGGATGAGGCGGCAGCCAAGCTGAAAATGGAAATTACCTCTAAACCGGCGGATCTAGAAGCCCTCGATCGCAAACTCATGCAACTGGAGATGGAAAAACTATCCCTGGAGGCAGAGCACAACGGGGGTGGGGCCTATAGCCGTCGCGATCGGCTTGACCGCATCGACCAGGAAATTGCCGACCTGACCACCCAACAACAACACCTAGCGGGCCAGTGGCAGCGCGAAAAACAGACCTTGGAAGCGATCAACAGTTTGAAGGAAGAGGAAGACCAGCTGCGGCTGCAGATTGAACAGGCGGAGCGAGCCTACGACTTGAACCGGGCGGCCCAGCTTAAGTACGGGCGCATGGAAACGGTGCAGCGCGATCGGGAAACCAAGGAAGCGGAGCTGCTAGAAATTCAGGCCAAGGGCACCAGCCTGCTGCGGGAGCAGGTCAGCGAGGCAGACATCGCTGAAATTGTCGCCAAGTGGACCGGCATCCCAGTGAATCGGCTGATGGCCTCAGAACGACAAAAGCTACTCCAACTCGAGGGGCATCTCCACGATCGGGTGATCGGCCAGGAGGATGCCGTCGCCGCCGTCGCCGCCGCCATCCGGCGGGCCCGGGCCGGCATGAATGATCCAGGCCGTCCCCTGGGCTCATTCCTGTTTATGGGGCCGACGGGGGTGGGGAAAACCGAACTAGCTAGAGCTTTGGCGGAGTTTCTGTTTGACACCGAAGAAGCCATGGTCCGCATTGACATGTCGGAGTACATGGAAAAAAACGCCGTCTCTCGCCTAGTGGGGGCTCCACCGGGCTACGTCGGGTATGAAGACGGCGGCCAACTATCGGAGGCAGTGCGTCGCCATCCCTATTCGGTGGTGTTGCTGGACGAGGTGGAAAAGGCCCACCCTGATGTTTTTAACCTACTGCTGCAGGTGTTGGACGACGGTCGCATCACTGACTCCCAAGGTCACCGGGTAGACTTTCGCAACACCGTGGTGATCATGACCAGCAATATCGGCAGCGACCATATTCTGGAACTAGCCGGGGATGATAGCCGCTACGAAGAGATGCGGAAACTGGTGCTCAAAGCCTTACAAAAGCAATTTCGGCCCGAGTTCCTCAACCGGGTCGATGACCTGATTTTGTTCCACTCCCTCAGTAAGACCGAACTGCGGCAAATTGTTGCCCTGCAGGTGCGTCGGGTAGAACGCCGCTTAGCGGACCAAAAGCTTAACCTGGCCATTTCCGATGCCGCCATCGACTTTATTGCCGAGAGTGGCTATGACCCGGTATACGGGGCTCGACCCCTGAAGCGAGCCATCCAACGCCTGTTGGAAAACCCCATCGCCACCAAAATTTTAGAAACCCCCTTTGCCCCCGGCAGTACCATCGCAATTGACCGGGTGGATCAGGAATTGGTTCTGACGACTACCCTGGCGACCAGCCCCCTACCGGTGGTGGAAAGCCCTACCGTGGCGGTGGTGGCGGTGCAGACCCACGCCTAGGGTTAGTTCCACTTAGGCGGACAAGGGCGACAGGGAGGCCAGGGGGTCGGGAATGGTGGAGGAGGGCGCTTCAAACTCGCCGGTAGCAACGTACTCCAGCCGTAGTTTCAACCAGGTGATAAAGGTTTTATTGGTAGACACCACCGCCACCGCCGGTTGGGGACAGACCGCCTTAACCGCCGCTAAGTCAGGGGCATCTAAGAAGGCCGGTGCTTTGACCAACCAAAAATCGATCGGCTGCTCCTGCTCCTGATAGTAGCGGCGCCGCTCCTTCAGCACTTCTTCAAAGGGTTCTTCTTCCAATAGGAACTGTTCACTGGCTAGGACGTAGTAATAGGTGGCCATAGTTAGATGGAGGTCGCATCAGCCCTATTCTACCGCCATCGGGAAAGCAGATCGGTAGCCCCGGACATGACACTCCAGAGAAAGAACTAGGAACCATACCAGGTCTGCCGCCAGGTCAGCATTTGGTCAATTTCTTGGGTTTGAACGGTGATGATATCCGCCGCCAAGGTCTGGAGTTCAGGGCGTTGGGTCTTAGCCTGCAGATCAGCAGCCATGGTGAGGGCGCCCTGGTGATGGGGCACCATGGCGTCAATGAAGCGACGATCAAAGTCCTGATCCGCCGGGCCCAGATCCACGTCCATGC
>CAYVMR010000074.1:0-9923 GCA_964452545.1 uncultured bacterium | reverse complement strand
GGTGTTATTTTTGGGTCAGCACTACCCCTACAAGGGCTACCGCCAGCTACTAACCGCCACCCGCCAGGTATGGCGGCAACATCCCCATACCCATTTCGTCTTTATCGGCCCAGCGGTGGGGCGATCGGAGGCGGCCTTCAAAGACTATGCAGACCCCCGCCTGCATCGCCTGGGGACGGTGTCCCTGGCGGTGAAGACCGCCGCCCTGGCGGCCTGCGATCTGCTCTGTGTGCCCTCCACCCAGGAAAGCTTTGGCGGGGTCTACACCGAGGCCTGGAGCTTTGGCAAGCCGGTGATCGGCTGCCCCATTCCCGCCGTCAAGGCGGTGATTGCAGATGGTCAGGATGGCTACCTGGTGGAGCAGGAGGCCGCTGCCATCGCAGACCGGATTAACCACCTGCTGCACCACCCGGAGCAGGGGGCCCGCCTGGGGCAGGCCGGTTACGCTAAGGTCCAACAGCGCTATAGCTGGCCCCAGCTGGCTCGCCAGACCCTGGCCGTCTACCATCAACTGTGCCCATAATCCTGATTAGCCAATTCCTTGACCCACCCTACCGATGCCGCCCGCTACTTTGTCGCCCTGCTGCCGCCGCCGCCCCTGCGGGAGCAAATCATCACCCTGCAGGAGCAGATAGCGGTGCGGTGCGCCTGCCAGGCCGCGGTGCGGTGCGCCTGCCAGGCCGCCCTGCGATCGCCCCCCCACCTTACCCTGCAGCCCCCCTTTGTCTGGCCCAGGGCGGAGCTGACCAGCCTGGAGCATACCCTGGCGGAGGGGGCTGCGGGTCACTCTCCCCTAGCCATCCAGCTCTGCGGCTATGGCGCCTTTGTCCCCCGGGTGATCTACCTCCAGGTGACCCCCAGCCCGGCCCTGATCACCCTACAGAGCGATCTGATGGCCCGACTGGCCGATCGCCTAGGCGTCACCCCTGGGCCCCCGCGGCCCTTTGTCCCCCACCTCACCTTGGCCTTTCGAGACCTCAGTCCAGCGGCCTTTAGCCAGGTCTGGCCGGACCTGCAGGGCCAACCCTGGGAGGCCACATTTTGGGCTAGGGCCCTTACCCTGCTGCGCCACGATGGGCATCGTTGGCAGGTGTTCAGACAGTTTCCTTTGCTGACTGCGCCGCCGCTGGAACTGGAGCCCATCCAGGAGCCATGACCCTTCAGCAGGCTCAGCAGCCTTATGGTTTCCTTAGGGTATGAAGGCAAAATAGAAATTTATCCCTAGTGAGCCCCGCCCTATGTCCGTAGACCGTCCTATTTCCAGTGGTAGTCTGGCCGCCTTAGCGGCGATCGCCCTCAAGGTGGTAGGGGCGATCGCCATCCTCACCGCCGTGGTGGACTACTTAATCCTGCTGGTTCCCCTTAACCTGGGCAACCCCCAGTGGCAGGTGGCGGTGACCACCCAGATGATTGATCGGGGCATCTTACCCCTGGTGGGGATTGCCCTGATACTTACCAGCCTATGGATTGAGAGTAGCCTCAGGACCACCCCCCCACCCCGGGGGAATCGCTCCGATATGCCCTTTTGGCTGTCGGTACTGGCCAGTGTTTTCGGTGCCCTTTATCTCGCCTTGACGGTGCTGCACCTCAGTGCGGTGAATCTCTCCAGCCAATCTGCCCTGCAACAAGTGGGGGCAGAGGCTAGCCAGGCCTCCAGTCAGTTGGAGGAGCGGCTCTCTAGCCAGCTCAATCAGCAGCGGAGCCAGTTGGAGGCTCTGCTACAAAACCCCGATCAATTGGCCCAGGCGCTTCAGAGTGGTCAACTGCCGAAGGAAATTGAGCAGTACCGCGATGATCCAGAGGGGTTAAACAAATTTCTCCAGGACCAGGCCGACCAGGCCCGCCAAAGGTACCAGGGGGAAATTAGTAACCGTCGGGTTGAGGCGGAGCGTCGAGTTAAGCAGGAGTCTTGGAAAAACGGCATTCGCACCTCCGTTACCAGTGTATTGCTGACCCTGGGTTATAGCCTGCTGGGTTGGCAGGGGCTGCGCCGGATCAACCGGGGCTAGTCCTAGGTTAGGGACTGGGCCAGGGCATCGGCGGCCACCGACTGGTAAATTTCTTGCAAATAAGCCTGGACCACAGGCCCGTCCTCCGGGGGTAGGGGCATCTTGCCCAGCACATCTAATACGGTGGCGGCGCTGGGGGTGATCACCACCAGATCGGGATCAAGCGGGCGATCGTAGCCCCAAAACTGACTCAGCTCTGGCCCGGCCGGCATCCGGGCGGACGGCGTTACCCCCTGCTGATCATCTCCAGGCTCTGGGGTGGTGACGGCCCCTGCCTGGGCGGCAACGGCTTGACGCTTTTGGCGAAGGGCCGCCAGAATACTATCTCGACTACGACCCCGCAGCTGGAACAGGACAAAGGGATCTTCCCGGAAAAAGTCGCCCAATTGGTAATAAACGGCGGCAATGTGCTTGCAGGGGTTTTTAGGATCGGGGCAACTGCACTTGGAGTGCACCTCGCTGAGGTTAAAGGGGAACAAACTCAGGCCGTTGGCGGTAAACACGGCTTCGATTTCCTGGGGCATTTCCCCTGCTAGCAGTTGGGCTGAGTAGATGGCCCGCTCGGAGAGGGAGTCGACCACGTAGTTCCAGTCTTCATCGCTAAAGGCATCCAACCAGATGGAAAGACGGTAGGGTTCAGCCGCCGTTCCCTGGACCAGGGCCGTCACCTTGGAGCCCTTATATTCCAGACTTAAGATCTTCCCTTCACGGGCGTAGATCCGCCCCCGTTCCAGGCGTTTTTTAAACCGGTAGGAATTAAGCAGGTCCACCCAGCGTTGGACCCACCAGGCTTCTTCTTCCAGGGCGTAGGCGGGGGGGAGGGATAGGGACATGGCCAGGGTTAGGGCTAATAACTGGGTATGATCTAATGATCATATAGTGGATTTGAGGACATTAGCGATGGTGATTAGGGCCCATCCCGCCCGCCTGGCGGCTCAGTCTGAGCGTGGCATGGTGGCCTGTCCCCACTATCTGGCCTCCCAGGTGGGCTGGCAAATCCTCCAACAGGGGGGGCATGCCGTGGATGCGGCGATCGCCACCAATGCCGCCCTGGGGGTGGTTTATCCCCATATGACGGGGTTGGGGGGAGATGGCTTCTGGTTAATTTACGACGCTAACCACCGAGAGATCAAAGGTCTGAATAGCAGTGGTCGGGCTGGCCAGGCAGTCAGTCGGCAACGGTTTGTCGATCAGGGCCTCACCACCCTTCCCCAACGGGGGCCTGAGGCCGCTATGACGGTACCAGGGAGTCTAGCCGGTTGGTGGGAAGCCCATCAGCGCTTTGGTCGTTTACCCTGGGCCCAGTTGCTACAACCCGCCATTGATCTAGCGGAGACCGGCTACCCGGTTACGGACATCCTACAACAGTGGATTCGGAGCAATGCCTCGGGTCTGCGGGCCCATAACCCGTCACCCCTGCCCTTCCTACCCCAGGATCAGATCCCCCAGGTGGGCCAGTGGCTGACCAATTTGGGCTTGGCCACTACCCTCAGATACCTGGCCACGGCGGGGATGGCCGGCTTCTATCGGGGGGCCGTGGCCAGTCGCCTGGTAACCCATCTGCAAAACCAGGGAGGCTGGTTAACCCTGACGGATCTGGCCCACCATCAATCGACCTGGGTGGAGCCGATTGTCACTGACTACCGAGGCTATCGAGTTTACCAAATGCCCCCCAACAGCCAGGGACTGACGCTGCTAGAAATGTTGAATATGGTGGAGCCCTTTGACCTCAGGGCCATAGGCCATGGCAGCGTGGACTACTACCACCTGATGGTGGAGGTGACCAAGATCGCCGTTGCTGATCGCGATCGCTGGCTAGGGGACCCAGACTTTACGCCGGTACCCGTGGCAGCCCTCTTGGATAAGGCCTACGGATGGCGGCGATCAGCCCAGATTAGTTGGACCCAGACCCAACCCTATCTTCCAGCCAGCCTGGGTGGGGATACCACCTACACCGCCGTGGTGGATGGGGAGGGCAATGCCGTGTCCTTGATAGAAAGCCTCTACTTTGACTTTGGCAGCCAGCTAGTGCTAGGAGACCTGGGCTTTCCACTACAAAACCGCGGTGCCCTGTTTAACCTTGACCCCGATCACCCCAATGGCCTAGCGCCGGGGAAACGCCCCCTGCATACCTTGATGCCCGCCCTGGTGCTGCACCCCGACGGAGGGCTTCACCTGGTACTGGGCACCATGGGGGGGGAGGGCCAACCCCAAACCCAATTAGCCCTGCTGACTCGGGTATTGGACTTTGGCTTTGATCCCTACACCGCCATTGACCTTCCCCGTTGGCTGTGGGGCCGCACCTGGGGGGCGGCGGCGGCTAACCTCAGCCTGGAGGGACGGATTGCCGCCACGGTTCAGGAGGGGCTGAGGGCACGGGGCCACCCTGTGCAGGTGACCTCCGCCTGGAACCAACGCATGGGCCATGCCCAGATGATTCGGGTTGACCGGCCTGGGGGCAGGTTAGAGGGCAGTAGCGATCGTCGTAGCGACGGCGCTGCCCTAGGTTTATAAGGGCGGCACTTAACCCAACAGTTGGGCGATTAAGTCGGCCTGGTTCGCCAGGGTACCCACAATCCGGCGGCCAGGCCCAGGGGCCAGTTGGAGCAAGGTGGGAGTAGCGGTAATATGATCGGCCTCCGCCGCCCCGGGATGCTTCAACACATCCACCAACTCCAAGCTATAGGGAACCGGCAGAAACTCCTTGAGGCTGCGGTGCAGCAACCTCAGCATCTGTTCCGTGGCCACGGTGTCGGCCCCATTCACAAATAACTTAAAGCGGTAGGGGGAAGCCCTGGCTAGGGGATCGAGGGAGTCGGCGATCGGAACGGGTCTGGGGGTAGGCGGCAAGGGAATGACCAGCCCATGCTGCTGCCAGAGTTGGGGGAAGGCATCGCGGTAACCGTTGATCACCAGGGGGGAGCACTCCTCTAAGGGGCCATCGTTAACCTGCCACTGCCAATCGCCTAGCTCAAACAGAAGGTTCAGCAGGGGCTGAAAGTGCTGCACCCGGGGGTAGACCTCCGCCACCGTAACCAGGCGCTGTCGATCGGCGTCAAACCAGCGATCAACGGTGGCGGTGAAGCAGGGCAATAGAAAATAGGGCGGATCTGACAAGCCGAGGTGATCCTGAAGCAGGGTACAGAGATCAAGGTGCCAATGCAAACCCTTCTCTTGGTCCCAGCAGTAGGCACAGTCACCCCCGGGGGTAAACAGGGCTAGGCCTTTAAAGCTAGTCCCTGGGGAAATGGCTTGAAACGCCTGGCGATCCGGCAATGCCCTGGCCATGGTGCTGGCTTCCCTGAGATGTTAAATGCGTCCCCTGAGCATCTGAGCCATTTCATTTTGCTTAGGGGACATTTCCAGGGCAGTTTCCTCGGTAATCCGACCGGATTCGTAGAGGGCATAGAGGGTTTGGTTCATGGTGCACATGCCATCAAAGCCGCATTTCGGCATCAGGGCCTCCACCTCATCCAGTTGACCCCGCATCATATAGTCCTTAATGGCATCGGTGTTGATTAAAATCTCGTGGAAGGCCGCCCGCTTACCATCGGTGGTGCGGCAAAGCCCCTGGGCAATAATCGCCACCAGGGATTCCGCTAGGGCAACCCGCACCGGAGCTTGCTGGTCCGGTTCATAAAGCCCCAAAATCCGCTCTACGGTCTTAACGGCGCTGTTGGTGTGCAAGGTGCCCAACACCAGGTGACCGGTCTGGGCGGCTTTGAGGGCGGTGTTGACGGTTTCCTGATCCCGCATTTCCCCCACCAGAATAATGTCGGGGTCTTCCCGTAGGGAGGCCTTCAGGGCCCGGTCAAATTCCCTAGTATTTAAGCCCACTTCCCGCTGCTTCACCAGGGACCGTTTACTTTGGTGGACAAATTCAATCGGATCTTCGATGGTGATGATGTTTTTGGGCATCTCGGTATTGATGTAGTCAATCATCGCCGCCAGGGTAGTGGACTTACCCGAACCGGTAGGACCCGTAATCAGAACCAATCCCTTCTGGTAGTGACAAATGTCGCGAAATACCGGTGGAAAGCCGAGTTGATCAAGGCTTAAAACCTTAACCGGAATCAGCCGCAGAACCATGCCTGGCCCCCGCAGGGAGTCAAAAATATTAAAGCGCACCCGGGTAAAATCGTACTGGGCGGCTCCATCAAAGTCTAGGGTGTTGCGAAACCGTTCAATTTCCTGGGGTCGAAGAATCTCGCCGAGCCAACGGAAGAAGGTGTCCTCATCAGTGGCTGGATAGTCGGTCAGACAGATTTCCCCGCGATCGCGATAACGGGGAACCTCCCCTACCCCCAGGTGAACATCGGAAAAGCCCCGATCAAAGGCCTCCCGCACAATTTTCTTTAGGGTCAGACCACTGCCCACCCTAGGAGCTTCTGCACTGGGGGGCGGTGGGGCCGGGGGGCGATGGCGTCCCTGGGGGGCCGCCGTGGGGACAACTTGAGCCGGACGGGGCGGCGGGGGTGGGGCTTGAGGATTGCCTGGCGGAGTGGCTGAAAAATTAGAGGACTCAGGCATAGCAGGGATTCTCCATCGTAGGACACGCCTCCACCCAGGGCAAGCTATAACCGCCTGGCTAGGATTAGCCCGGGTTCACCACACTATAAAACATCATAGAAGAAACAGCCATGGGAATATATCATACCCCATCTACTTAACAGTTATAGTGGCTAGCCACAGGTGCAAACTTCATTAAAAATTCACAATCAGTCCCAGCAATTATAAAGCTAGTATGAAGTTAGCCAAGGTCTTCCGGGGACTCCGTAATTCCTCTGATAGATTTTATGAATATTAAATAAAGAATTTGCAGTTAGCAGTAACTACAAATTGTGAAATCCAGGGTTGCCTGCAAGGTAGGCCCTGAGAGACGATTTGGCTGATTTGCCTTATTCTCGTCAATCCGATAGCGAATTTCTTTCCAGTTTATTCAATCAAACGCTAATTTCCCTGTGAATTACGTTGGGGTCGTTCGCCTGTAGTCGAATTCGGGATCTGAAGTTATGACTGTGGTAAATCAATCGCTCTTACTGATTCTGCCAGTGGCCTTTCGCCGGAGCCCTGATGGTAGTCTCCTAGTAGAAAAGCAAGCGGCTAACGGACTAGAACGCTGGGCTGAAAACTTTCAATATCTGGTAGTGGCGGCTCCGCTCCAAACCTGTGAAGCATTTTTCGATCCATCTTCCACGGTTGAATATGTTGATGTAGATCGCCTGGCCTGTCGCTTCCGTCTAGAACTGATTCCCTTGCCTTGGGCCTATAAACTTAGGGTCTTTGTCAAGTCTTATCGATTAGTTCGACAGTTACTGGCCAATAAGATTCGGACTTGCCAATATCTCTGCTTTGCAATTGGCGGATTAGTGGGAGACTGGGCAACGGTAGCCGCCCTTGAGGCTATCCATCAGAGGAAACCATTTTCTATTTGGACAGACCGTGTAGAACATCAAGTCACCAAGAGTTTCTATCAAGACTATCAAGGCATTAGAAGGATCTATCACTTTTTGAAGGACCACCTATGGGTATCTCCTCTGATGCAGCAGTTGGAGCGCCATGTCATTAGCTATTGCCAATTAGGGCTTTTTCACGGACTTGATTGCTTCACGACCTATTCACCCTATTGTTCCAACCCTCACCTCGTTCACGATATTCATCTTAAGTCCGGCGATCGCATTAGCCAACAGCAGCTAACCCAAAAACTGAATCGATTACACACCAAGGATAAGCTACAAATTCTTTATGTCGGGCGGGCGGCAGCCATGAAAGGTCCGTTGGATTGGATTGAGGTAATGGCAAAGCTTCATGCCCGTGGTATTGCCTTTGAAGCGACCTGGGTTGGTGATGGTCCCCTAATATCGGCGATGCGCCAGGCAGTGGTGCGGTTAAATCTCGAACATCTGGTGCATATACCTGGCTACATCGGTAACCGCTTGCATCTACTAGAAATCATGCGTAACGCTGACCTTTTTGTTTTTTGCCACAAAACGCCAGAATCACCCCGATGCTTAATTGAGTCCTTAATGTCAGCCAGTCCAATTGTGGGTTATGGCAGCCCCTACGCCCAGGACTTAGTTGGAAATCTAGCGGATCGCCTACTGGTTCCTTGCCACCAAATTACCGACCTAGTCGATCGCATTGTCACATTTTATAGTCAACGCCATCACCTTGCAGAGGTGATCCAGAGCTGTTATCAACTGGGAGCTGAGTATTCCGATGAGGCGGTTTTTGCCCGTCGTTCTCGCCTCATTAAGCGTTACCTTGGGCAGCAACCTCCAACCGATCGCAGGAAACTCCCCCAATCACCCTGGGCCCCGATCAATGTTGCGCACCTCCGGGGTTGACTTTGTAGCCCTAGCTAGCGGTGACGGGGCGGACTTCCGCTTGGGGGTAGCTCGGCTGACTTGTCTTAGTCAGGGTCCACTCAGCCGCACCGAACTTTAATCCGAAGGACTGACAATCAAAGTTCCATTAACGATTAATCTTAAAGGAGTCAAAGGAGGGCGGTGGCGGCTGGCGCAGGTGAGGCAGTCCTGCCTGGCTCCTGGCCCTGGTCATATAGACCAACAACCCGACGTTAAACTGGGCTCCCCATAGCACTAACCAAAGGAGTAAAACCAGTCTAATCATCCCCAGGCTAAGGATCAGGAGCAGACCGTAGCCCAGCGGATAGCGCCCGATCCAGGTTAGAAACCAGTCCCCCAGCGTCCATGTGATCAGCCCTAGTCCTAGGGTTAGCCCCACCCCTGGCCAGAGGGGGCAACCCCTAACCCAGGATTTTGCACTGAAGCGGTTAATGATCCCCAGGGTTAAGGTGATCAATCCGGTAGCAGCCAGCCAGCGCACCAACCCCATGACCTGGGCCCAGAGGGATAGCTGGTTAGGTGCGGCAGCCCTCAGCCAACTGGCCAGCAGGGGAGCCTGAAGGAGTAACAGGGCCGTCACCGCCCAGGGCCAAAGTTGGCTGAGCCAGGTGCGTCGGGACTGGCCGCGCCCCTGATAGATCCCGGCCAGGGTCTGGGTTAATTGGGTTGTACCGGCCCCGCCGCAGAGCCCCGCCCCGCCGATCAGCAGCACTAGCCAGGGCCAAGGAAGGCCCTCCACCGGTGCGCTGGGTTGGGGTACGCCGAGGCTGGTGGCTAGATGGCGAGCCAGGTTGGGAATGGCGGCGGGCAACCGGGCCAAGGTGGAATTCGGCAGCTGCAACACCAAAAAGCTGATGATCAAGAGACTCACTAGCCAGAGTAGGGCGATCGCCGCCGCCGCCATGCCCCCCCCCTGCCGCCGGCTTTGACGCCAGACTTGACGCCAAAGTTGGGGGTTAGCGTAGAGGGCCCCCTGTTGTTGGAGACCCCTGAAAAGTTGATGCCACCACTGCCCCATCATAGATTTCTGAGTTACCGCCAGGCTAGGATAGCGCGCCTAGCCCTAGTTATACCCTTGACAGGAGGGCTTAGTACAGGGTTAAGCCCCTATAGCCGTAGCCAGCAGACCGCATGGAATTCTCCCCCGCCCGCCTACAGATGCTCTCCTAATCCCTGGCAGAGCTGGCGAAAATGATCCCCCCGGGCTTCGAAGTTGGGGTACTGGTCAAAGCTGGCGCAGGCGGGGGAAAACAGCACCACCCGGGCCCCCAGGGAGGGGGCCAGTTGGCTAGCTCGACTGACCGCCCGGTCCAGCGTGTCCACCCGTTCCACGGCGCTGTAGCCAACCCTGGCCAGGCGCTCGGCAAATTGGGGGGCGGCCTGGCCGATCAGCAGGACGGTGGCGGCCCTTTCCTGGATGCGTTCCAGCCAGGGGCCATCCTCCCCGGGCTTGGGTTCGCCGCCGGCGATCAGAATCACGGGACCCGCGACCGATCGCAACCCCACCTCAGCGGCATCGTAGTTGGTGGCCTTGGAGTCGTTGATA
>CAYVMR010000073.1:0-10210 GCA_964452545.1 uncultured bacterium | reverse complement strand
CCCCTGGGCCCGTCCTGACCGCCGATCAGGTGCCCTATGGCTTTGAAACCTGGGGCCAGCAGCTGCTGGATTTTTGTCAGGAGGTGGTGGCTGGGCCGGCCTTTTTAGTGGGCAACTCGATTGGGTGTGTGGTGGCCCTGCAGATGGCGGTGCAGGCGCCCAATCTGGTGTCGGGTCTGGCCCTGTTGAACTGTTCCCTACGGCAGTTCCATGAACGTAAGCAGGCCACCCTGGCCTGGCATGAGCGCCTGGGGGTGCCCCTGATTCAAACCCTGCTGACCAACCCCCTAATCAGCCGGGGCTTCTTTTCCCTGGTGGCCCGGCCCGCCACCCTGCGATCAATTCTGCGCCAGGCCTATGTCAACCCCGAGGCGGTTACGGATGAACTGGTCAACCTATTGCTGGCACCGGCGCAAGAACCGGGGGCCGCGGCGGTGTTTACCGCCTTTCTGCGCTACTCTCAAGGTCCCCTGGCGGAGGACCTCCTGCCCCAGGTGCAGGCGCCGGTGTTGATCATTTGGGGGGAGTCCGATCCCTGGGAGCCGATCAGCTTGGGACGACACCTGGGGGAGTTTGCCGCCGTGGAACGGTTTATCACCCTGCCGGGGGTGGGGCACTGTCCCCAGGATGAGGTGCCTGATCAGGTTAACCAGCTGCTGCGGGAGTGGATAGATGGTCCTCCGATCCAGGCTCAGAGGGTTGACCCCGCCCCAGTTTGAAGCCCGGGTTAGAGTGGACGGCGGCGGAAGGCCAGGCTGGCTAGGCCCAGCAATAGGGCAATGTAAACTAACCCATAGAGAAGATGGTTGACCCGGGTGGGGAGATCGGGCAGGAGGGCGGTGCCATAGACGGCTTGGTTGCGTAGGTTAAATCGCTCTAGGTCAGGTAAAACCAGATACAAGGTTTGGACTAAGCGAGTCAGGCCAGGGTTATCACTGAGGGTGGTCAGGCCTACCAAATTGGCGCTTAAATGACCCATCAGATAGGTGGCCAAGCTCAGGAGGGTGGCCAGGAGGGTACTGGTGAAGGAGCCAAAGAATAGGGCGATCGCGGCCAATACCACCGCCTCCACCGCGGTAAAACCCATCGCCCACAGCAGGCTGGGCAGGGGCAGGGTAATCCCCTGGATTGCCATTAAAGCTAGGAACACCAGCCCTAAAGCGGTCACCAGCACGGTCAGCACCGCTGCCAGGCCCAGGTGTTTACCCACCACAAATTCAACTGGACTGACTGGTTTGGCCAGTAACGCCAGAATGGTGCGCCGCTCCACCTCCTGATTAATCAGGCTGGCCCCCACCAAAACCGCCGCCAGGGCGCTAAAGAGGTGGATGGCGGCTAGCCCCAGGTCAAGCAAAAGCTTATCCGCCGCCCCCGCCGCCACCTCCGGTAGGAGTAGGGTGGCCGCCACCAACATCAGGGTAAACAGGGCTACCAGGTAGAGCAGGCGATCGCGCATTACCTGTCGATAGACATTGCCAGCAATCACCCACAGGCGCCGGCAGCTAGAGATTGGCATTAGCATTACGTCTGGGATGGCCAGGTCGACGAGGAGTTTCCAGGTTACAGGTAAAGCTGGCCCATAGGGTAGGGACGCTGGCGGCTTCACCCACTTCGGGGTCCGTGGGTTGGGTGATGGGTTGAAGTTGACATGACTTCTCTAGATAGTAGCTGGCTTCGCTGGCCGATGGTCCGGTCCACACCGCCCAAAGGTCTAGCCGGTAGCCATTGGCCTGGTTGCTAACCTCCAGATCCAGATCCCATAGTCGATCTTCAGGGGACGGAGAGGGACGATTCTGCAACTGGGCTTGCAGGGCCTGGCGTTGCCCCTGTTTATTGAGCAACCAACGTTCCACCGAGGGCCAGGGTTGATCCTCCAGCTGAGATCGGACCAGGGTTTCTGCCTGGGTCAGATGGGCTACCCCAGTCGATAGGGGCAGCTCTTGACCGGGTATCCGATAGACAAAATTACTTTGGTCAAGGGGATCGGCCACCAGACTAGGATAGGCCTCCACCCAGGCCTGCAGGCGGAAGTAAAACTGTAACCAGGTACTCAACAACAAGCTGAGCAAGCATAACAGCACCAACTGTTGACGCACTGGTGGGGCCGGGCTTTTCCAATGCAGGTCCCAACTCACCAGGTGAGGCACCGCCGCCACCAGGAAAGACACCAAGGGCCAACTAATCAGGGCCGGCTCAAGCCAGGCCCCTCCCCAGGCCCCAAACACAAACATACACAAAATTCCTCCCGCCACCCAGGGGGCCAGGTTAAGCCCAAAGGGTTTAATCTGATTGGCCTGAATCCCCCAGCCCAGCCCCAGGGCTAGAAAGATCCACCCCCCCGCGGCCAGCAGCCCCACGGTTAAGGCATGGGCTCCGAGGAGGCGGCCCAGCAGGGACATCCCCCAGGAAAAAAGGCTGAGGTAGAGCACCATTTGCCAGGAGAAGTACTGGGGTGGCAAGAGCAGGGTATAAATTTCGGTAACGGTCTGGCGCAACCATTTGAACATGGCTCTTCTCAGGTGACTAGGCGGATCAGCAAGACTAGCAGCATAGCCGTAAAGCTCAAGGCGTTGGCATGTAATACCGCCAGGGTGAGGGAGGGTTGGCTGGAGGTGGTCTGATTACGGGCCGCTCGATAACGCCCGTGCCGTTCCCCGGCGGTTGTATCCAGGCTCGGCTTGAGGCCCAGCAACGCCATTAACCCCTTTAAACCCTGCAGCTTTACCCAGTAGGTGAGGAAAAAGGTGACAATAGCCGCCATCACCACCACCACCGGTAGCCTGTCACTCCAGTCGTTAGGATAGAAACGGTTAAATAGGATGTAGCTGATCACCTGTTGGCGCAGCTCCGCCGGTAAAAGCCGCTCTAGGGTTAGAAAGCTGAGCCAGCCCAGGCTGGTGGCCAACAGGTTAAGGCTGGCGGCATAGCGGATACTGGTTTGATAGCCCAGGCGCAGACGCTGCCGCAGCACCATGGCCTCCAGACTGGTCGCCAGGATGAGTAGCATGGTCTGAAAAGCCACGGCCCGTAGTGGCATCAGCCCCAGGTCAGCGAGTAAGTCGGTCAGAAACATAGACTCATCAATGCCGAGTGGCTTTAAGCATACTGCCAGGGTGGGAATTGGGCACACTGACAGGCCGGCGTTCGATAAAATTATAAAGTTGGCCAGCTATCCCGCCATCGTGGCTGGGGAGACTGACTAGGGTAATCCGCTATGGTGAGAACCGGTATTGGCATTCGTACGGCACAACAAACTAATGAGCGGCTGACTGGCCAGATCCACGTCTACGATGGGGAGGGCAAGGGCAAATCCCAGGTGGCCCTGGGGGTGGTGTTACGCTCCATTGGTTTAGGCATTCAAAATTTCCTGGAGAGCCGGGTGCTGCTGTTGCGGTTTTTAAAGGGACCGGGCCGCACCTACGATGAGGATGCTGCCATTGAAGCCCTTCAGCGGGGCTTTCCCCACCTGATTGATCAGGTCCGTACCGGTCGGGCGGAGTTTTTCGGTCCGGAGGCGATTACTAAGTTTGATAAGCAAGAGGCCCAGCGGGGTTGGGACGTGGCTAAGGGGGCGATCGCCTCGGGGCTCTACTCCGTAGTCGTGCTGGATGAAATTAACCCGGTGCTCGATCTGGGCCTGCTGGCGATCGAGGAGGTGGTCAAAACCCTGGCCCAAAAACCCGATCACCTGGAAATTATTGCGACTGGGCGGGGGGCGCCCCAAGCTCTGTTAGACATTGCCGACCTGCATTCGGAGATGAAACCCCAGCCCCATCCCAACGTTATTCCAGGTCTGGAGGGTATTGAAATCTACACTGGAGCTGGGAAGGGCAAGTCCACCAGCGCCTTGGGTAAGGCCCTACAGGCGATCGGCCGGGGCATCAGCCAGGACCTATCCCATCGGGTGTTGATTATCCAGTGGCTGAAGGGCGGCAATGGCTACACCGAGGATGCCGCCATCGCCGCCCTGCGCAAGAGTTATCCTAACCTGGTCGATCACCAACGCTGTGGCCGGGATGCGATTGTCTGGCGGGGGCAACAGCAGGAGATTGACTACGTGGAGGCGGAGCGGGGCTGGGAAATTGCCCGCACGGCGATCGCCTCTGGCCTCTACAAAACCATCATCCTGGATGAACTCAACCCCACCGTTGACCTGGAGCTGTTACCGGAGGAACCGATTGTCCAAGCCCTGCTGCGCAAACCTCGTGACACGGAGGTCATTATTACTGGCCGTTGTAAGCATCCCCCAGCCTACTTTGATCTGGCCAGCGCCCACTCCGAGGTGTTTAACCACAAACACTATGCTGAGAAGGGCATCGATCTAAAACGGGGGGTGGATTTTTAATCGCCACCCTATCACTTTTAAGCCCGACTGGCGCAAACCCTGAAAAGCCCCCGGGCGATCGCGATCGCCCGGGGGCTGGGGGTTACATGGCTAGAAACTATAACCTAGGCCAAGGGAGCCGTTGACCTGGCTATTGCCATAGATCGACCAGCTCACCGTGCCGTTAGCCACCACCCGATCAGTGATACGGTAGTCGAGGCCACCGTTGACCAGGGGGCCAACCGCCCCGGCCCCTTCGGTGGAGATGGAGAGCCCCGCCCCCACGAAGGGCAGCAGACGGCCATTGTGGGTAATCGGGTTAAAGTCATAGGTAACCGGCAACAGAAAGACCGTTTCCCCAGCCTCATTGAAGTTGAGGTTAGACATCACCCCAGGGCGCACCGAGAGGTGATCCTTGATGGTGATTTTGCTGTTGATGGACAGGCCCACATCGCTGTTCCCCAGATCACCGATGGCGACTCCGGCGCCGACGTAGTTATAGTCGGTGGGGCGGGTTTGGGCTTGGGCCGCCAGGGGCAGGACGGTCAGAGAGGCCGCGGTCAACCCCAAGGCGATGGCGACAATAGTACGAGTTTTCATGGTCATTCTCCGAAGACAAATGGTGTGTAGTAGAGAACCCCCCCAAAACGGTTTGAGTCGATGTCATTAGGTCGGGATGGGGCAGCCATGGTTCAGATTTCCTTCCCCCACGCTGTATTCCCGTTGTAACCAGGGGTCACGGTGGTTAGGGTCAGTATCAGGACACTTGCTGTAGTGGATGATACTGATGGCCTGATGGTGGGCTTCCGATTAGCGGGCCAAACCGCTGCAACGGTTCATTTTGGCGACTGCAGAACCTCCGGAAGATAGCCGAGGGAGGCTAGACCGCTGGCGATAGCCACCCTCAACCGGCCCAGCCGACCAAGTGTCACATCCAACTGGCACAGGCATCTGATCCGGGGGATCTGGGCTAGACCTGGGCCGCTGCCCCCCCGGCGGCGGCGGCGGCCATCACCAGGGGCAACAGGGGGCCCACCTGTTCTTGGCCACTGACCGCCAGATCACTATGGCAGAGAATCACCTGCTCGCTGGTGCGGCCCAGCAAATCCCGAAGGATGCGCTCCAGGCGATCGCGGTGCAGGGCCTCGATCCCATCGGTGCGCCAGGGTCGCCCCCCATAGCTCTGCAAAAAAATCGGAAACCCAAATAGGTTATCGGTGCCAGTCAGCCAGCGGGCCGAGCCAGCATCCAGCCAAAACTGCCAGCGGTGGCGCAGCCGCTGCAGGCGGTACTGAAACACCGTAGCAAGGGTGACGCCGTAGCGATTGCCCGGCAGGGCCTGGGCCGGAAAGGGGTTGGCGGTCACCGTCCCCTGGCGCAATAACTGAATAAACCGCTCCAGGGCCACTGGCGGCTGGGCTGGGCTGGGGCGCTGGCGCTCCTCCACCCGCCAGTAGTGCTGGGCCGTCTCCATCAGCTCCCGCAGGGCACTGAGCTGATCGGCCGGGAGCTGGTACCCGCCGCCATAGAAATTCTGAATTGCCCGGTCCAACATCGCCACCACCCCAGGAATCAGCCGTTGTTGCCGCTGCTGCCGTTGTTGCTCAATCCACTGGCGGAGGTGGTTATAGCTCTGGGTGGCCTTGTAGCCCAGCCGGTCCCAACGATCAAACCGCTCCACCGGCAACAACTCCGGTTGCTCCAGGTGGGGGGCAAAGCAGTGGTCCACCAGCAGTTCCGCTCGCACCGGGTCAATCTGCAACCCCTCTACCCAGGTACCCTCCAGGGTCTGGGGCGAGTAACTCAACACCATCAGCATTTCCGCCACCGCCGCTGGCTCCAGTAGGTGCCCCAGGCCGGGATAGATAAAGGCTAGCAGGGTGAGCAGGGCCCGCACCAGGGGGGAATGGATGAGGGGCCGTTGATCGTTCAAGGAGGCCACCGGCAACCCTTGGCGACTGAGGATTTCGATCAGGGTATAGCGGGCAATCGCATCCAATCCGGGGCCGATGATCGCCACCTCCGCCGCGGTCACCGCCCCACTCTGCACCGCTGTGATGATCGTCTCCGCCATTTGCCGCAGCAGCTCGCCCCGGGAGGTGGTTTGCAGGGATCGACACCAGGGGAGACTTGCGGCCCGGGCCAGGGGGTTGAATACCCCCTCCAGCACTGGTTCCAGCCACTGATCCGCCAGGCTGTGGGTGGGGCTACCGGTCAAATCCACCACTTGACACTGGGTCTTGAGGGACTCTAGTCGGTCTGGATCGGCCCCCAGCCCCAGCCGTACCTTACCGTAGGGGTTCCAGGTGAGGGCCACGGGACGCTGCCGATCGATAAACACCTGCAGCCATTGGGCGGTGACCGCCGGGTACTCGTCTAGATCATCCAACCAGAGACCGGCGTAGCGATCCAGCAACTGGCGTTGGTAGGTGGGCTGGGGCAGCAGATGGCGCCAGTAGAGCTCCGTCATCACCCCGTAGGTCAATAAACTTTGGCTGAGGCACCAGTCTCGCCAGGCCACCAGGGCGTCGCCGATCGCCCGCCAGGTGTGAGCAGGGGCAAACCCAGCGGGAATCCCCTCCGACAGCAGGGTGGGCAGGTCCTCAGCGGCAATCCCCGCAGCGGCAGCCATTTGCAGGAAATCCAGCGATCGCCGCACCGTCTGCTCCGGCAACCACCCCTCCACCACCGGCAACCCCTGGGCCCAGGTGTGCTGCCAAAACCGACTGGCCAGCTCCTGCTCATTCTCGGGCCGCAGGCGCAGGGGAAACTGGGGCAAGGGCCCCAGCTGGGGCAGCAACAGCGGCCAAAACAGGATGACCTCCGCCTGCATAAAGGCGGCGGGGGTGGTGGTGAGCACTGTCACCCGACCCGGGGCCAGAGGGGTAAGGCGATCGTTCAGCACCAGGCGATTATCGCCATTGGCGGCAAACACCAACAGACTTTGGCCCGGAGCCAGGGACTCTGGGCCAGTTTGGGCTAGCCAATCCAGCAGGTGCCGCAACAGCCAGGCGGTCTTACCACTGCCGGTGGGGCCTTCGCACCATTGGGGCCGCAGGGCGTCGCCAGCCTGTACCATGGCCCGCCGACTAGCCATCCACCATCACCGCAATCCTAAACCTGAGATACGGAAACCGCCAGCACCAACAGCCCAATCACCAAAGCCAGAGCTAACCCGCCCATAATGGCGTAATTGCGCTTCTGGGTAGCGGTGGGGGGCTCTGCCTCATAGATCTTGGGCTCGTTGGCGAAGTTGTTGAGGCGACCGCCCTCTTCAGTGGTGTAAGGCATGGATAAAACCTATTGAAAACTTCTACTACCTTAGCAAATGGTTGGGAAACTTTAGGAAAAGCTTAAGGACTGGCATCAGAGGTCAGGGGCTAGAACAATGGTTTCAACCCTCACGCCCAGGCTCGGGGTGATCGGTGAAAGCCCTAGCTGCATTGGCCTCCTGACCGATCGGTTGGTCTAGCACTGACCAACCGATCAGCCCCGTTTCCGACAAAGGAACAAAGCTTGAATAGGGATGGCGACGGGTCTGTGTTGCCCTAGGACGGATCATCCCTGGGCAAGGTAGGGCACCCTGATGGGTTGTAGTACACCTAACGGTTTAAATAGGGGCTATACAGACGAGGTCAACAAATTATTTAGCAGATTAACGTAGACACACTGTTTAAGCTAGACCCTAGGGGTCGGTTTGCAAATCCTGGGGTTGGAGCAGGGCCACCATTTCCTCAAGACCCCGTTGGATCCGCCGGGTGACGGTCATGGGGCTGACGCCGATTTTGTCCGCCACCTCCTTGCGAGATAGCCCCTTAAGAAAGACAAACTCAATGGCGGTGCGGGTTTTGCCTTCCAACTGACTCAGAGCCCGCTGGATCTGCTGCCGGTCTTCCTCTAAATCCTGCATGATCTGATAGTGGGGGTCGGGCAGGCTATCCCCCAGGGTCATGGTGGAATCTTGCTGCTGGGAAACCGTGGCATCGAGGCTGAGGGGCAGGCGGTTGCGATGGGCCATTTTGGCATCGCGCCATTCCTTCAAGGGGACCCCCAGGTGTTCGGCCATCTCCCCGTCGGAGGGTTGACGACCCAACTGACGCATCAGCTCTGCCTGGCACTTTTCCCCTTCCTTTTGGAGGTCCTGCCAGCGGCGGGGGATTTTGACGGCGGTGCCCCGGTCCCGTAGGAAGTGCAACATTTCGCCACGGATGTAGGGCACGGCAAAGGAACTGAAGGCACAGCCCTGGGCGGGGTTAAACCGTTCAATGGCTCGAATTAAGCCGAGGTAGCCGATTTGTTCCAGGTCTTCATAGGGTTCGGAGCACTGATGGCTGACCCGGTGGGCAATTTTACGCACCAGCCCGACATTCAGGCGGACCAGTTGGTTGCGCAGGGACACGGTGGGGGTCTGTTGATATTGCATCAGCAGTTCCATGCCCCGGGAGCGAATAGTAGAGGGTTCTGTCAGCATATCTGCGTATGTCCTTCCAAGAGCTGGTTCGTTAAGAACTGTGTTCTATTTTGGACAGTCATGCAGAGCCGCACCATCGTTAATCTACGGTACTCTACGCAGGCCCTGGAGGAAATCTACGTATATACACAGAGATTTTGCCCTCTTAATGCCGATTTTGAATGGGTAACTGGCGCCAGCGGTTTAAAACGGCGGCCAATTCTAACCGGCGAAAGCTGACCAGGTCACCCACTGGCCAGGGGCTGAGGTGATCCAAGCCCTGCTCGGTCAACTGGGTGATGATCTGATCCAACACGGCTGTCAGGGGGGCCGATGGTTGGGGGCTGACCAGGGTGGCGGCGATGGCGGCGGCGATGGCCCGCACCTGGCCCCCCTCGACGATCTGTTCCACCGCCCCCAGGTCGATGGGGCTAGCCCCCAACTGCAGCTGTTGCCGGTCTCGCACCCTGATTTTGGGTGCCGCCGTGGCAGGCTGAGCCTGCCACTGGCGCCCCTGGGGTTGGCCAAAGTGGGTGCCTCCCTCCGGTTGCCGTTGGGTCTGGTAGGTGGCGGCGATGGCTCGGGCCTGGGCGGTGACATCCCGGGGGCAAAAGTCCTCCAGGGCAATGACGGTGTCGGCCACGTCAAAGTAATCGCCGCTGCCCCCCATCACCAGCAGGGTGGAGAGGCCGTGGTCGCGGTAGAGTTGGCGGACCTTGTCGATGAAGGGGGTAATCGGCTCCTGGGCCTTGGCAATCAGGGCCTGCATGCGGCGATCGCGGATCATAAAGTTGGTGGCGGAGGTGTCCTCATCCACCAGTAGCACCGTTGCCCCTGCCTCCAGGGCTTCGATCGTGCTGGCGGCCTGGGAGGTGCTGCCGCTGGCGTTGGTGGTGCAAAAATAGCGGGTGGATTGGCCCCGGGGCAGGTGATTAATAAACGGTGAGATGTCGACCCCGATGACGATGCGGCCATCTTCGGCCCGCACCTTGAAGGCGTTGGGGTCGGTGACCACCTGTTCCCGTCCATCCCCGGGAATATGGTTGTAAACCCCCATTTCAATGGCCCGCAGCAGGGTGGACTTACCGTGGTAGCCGCCCCCCACGATCAGGGTGACGCCGCGGCTAATGCCCATGCCGGTGAGGGGGCCGGCGTGGGGGCAGTGGAGGCGGACCCGCCGGGAGGGAGGGGACTGGAAGGGCACCGCTGCCGCCCCCAGGGGGGCGGCATCAATGCCGCTGCGGCGGGGGAGGATGGCGCCGTCGGCGATGAAGGCCACCAGGCCCTGATCCGCTAGTTGCGATCGCAGCCCCTCCGCATCCTCGGCGGTGTTGCAATGGTGGGTCAGGGCGGCGCCATCCAGGCTGGGGTAGATCAGGGTTTGCTGGACCAGGCGGGGTAGGGTGTCGGTCAGCAGGGTAGCGGCCTGCCGCCCG
>CAYVMR010000072.1:0-10655 GCA_964452545.1 uncultured bacterium | reverse complement strand
ACCTCACCAACGACGCCAATCAGTTGAGCTTCGCCAAGGCGGCGGGGGTGTTGCCCTCCACGGTGGCCGCCCTCAAGGACAGCTACTTCACCGCAGTGGCGGGGTCGGAGGCTACCCCCGAGGACCAGGCCCGAGCGGTGAGTGCGGCCCAAATGGCCCAGGCCGAGGTACTGGTGCCCCCCATGGATGGAGTCCAGGAATTGCAGGCCATCCTCTATGACAACCTGCAGGCAGCCATGTTGGGGCAAAAGAGCGTAGACCAGGCAGTTAGCGATGCGGCCACCGCCTGGGACGCTCGTTAAACCGGCAGGCGAGACCAGTAATCTAGTTTAAACCCCTATTCCGGGGCTGTCTCCAATAGTTCACAGCCCCGTTTGCTTGTGGGGAGTTACAGCTGGCTTAGTGACCTGAATCACCTGCAGACTGCCGCCCGCGTAGAGCTGACAATGCCCCTCAACAAAGCCTAGATCAGCCAACTCCTGCCCCAGGTCCACCGCCAGCATGTCCCAAGCGGTGTGGGTTTCAAACAACCAGAGAAATAGGGCCAGCCCGGGCCAAAACAGAGGATTTTGGGGCCGGTGGAAATCCACCAGGACAAACCGGCCGCCAGATTTTAGCACCCGCCATACCTCACCAAATATGCGACGCCGTTGTTCCGGCTCCATCTCATGTAGGGCGGCGCTGCTATGTACTAGATCAAAGCTAGCGTCCGGTAGGGGCATGGCTTCTGCCCATCCGGTCACAAAGGTAGCCCTGGGGATCCGGCCTCGAGCCCGTTCAATCGCCCTCGGAGAGGCATCCAGCCCAGTCACCTGGGCTCCAGAACTCGTCAAAAAGGCGGTGGTCTGACCGCCGCCGCAGCAGAGGTCGAGGACCGTGCTGGCGGGGGAGAGAGGGATATCCTGCAGCGCCAGGCTGCGAAAACGCCGCTCTCCGCCAACGGTGAGAGCGGCGGTGCGGGATATCCCATCGTATAGCCAGGGGTAGCGGTAGCTTAGGAAGCGCAGGGGAGTAGCCATGGGCAGGCGAAATTGCCGTGACGAATTCTGAGGATTAGGATTTAATGAGGGGTATGACTCGACTCACCGCATTGTCTCAACCCTTAGCCCATTAGGGGTGAATCCTTGGAAACTGTTATGGTCAATCCTAACCTATCCCCAGACATCGCCCCCATCCTATCCCTGCTCAGGGAATATAGCTTTGACATCGATAACTACCAGCCAGATGCCTTGATTAGTCAATGGCTAGACCAGTTCGGTCCGGTTTGGGTCGGCCATGCCATTACCGAAGCCCTCTACCAGGGCCGCTACAAGGTGATTTCCGTAGACTATATTCTGCAGCTGTGGCAGCGCCGAGGCGCTCCCCTGCGGCACTTCAACCGTGAGTTTGAGTCCATTATTTTGGGTCAAACCCTGCTGGTCAGTCCTGAGCCATCCGCTGACCCAGATCCCCAGCGCCGTCCTGACACCCCAGCCGTATCGGCTGAGACCGAGACCACCTCCCCGCCCCTCACCCTAGAAACGCTGGCAACCTGGCCTCCCCCTGACTCAGCCCGACCTACCTCCGTACCCAACTTTCGGCCCCTGGGAGAACTAGCCCCCATCCGGGCTGCCGACACCTCGGTCGACACCATTCCCCCCTTTGTGCCACGGCGGCAAACCTCTGATCTGCACCAGCGTCTGCAATCGGTGGTTCACACCGATCTGAGTCAATAGCCCCAGACCAGATTAGGGGCTTGAATTCCGCCCTTAAAGAGACTAGGATAAACTAGTACATTAAAACTATATCTATGGTTAGCTATACCCTAGCCCAGAGTCCTGAAGTAGTATTAACAGTGTCCGGAAAAGATTCCTCCAAGGCTCGGGAGAAAGCAATGGACCAACTCATCACCCTGCTCGACGATGGCGACTTGCCCACCAGTTTGGCAGATGGCTTTAGTGCTGACCAATTAGTTGAGGTAGCGCCACCGCCCCCGTCAGTCGCTACCCAGCAACAGGAAGCATCGGTCGTCCAGGCTATTCAGGTGCTCCATCAACTGGCCAGCCTCAAGGTCAAACTCCAGGATTCTCGGGACCAAGCCCTGCAGGTCCGAGCCCTGGTTGATTTGCTGTTTAGCAACGAGCCTATTAGCGACAATCAATTGGCGGATTTAAAGGATGGCTTCAAGATCTTAAAGTCCTTCGCCCAGAGTAATCTGCGTTTCCGTGAAGCCCGCAGCCAGGCAGAGCAGGCTCGTCAGGTTTTGGATCAGGCCCTAAATCTCTGAGTCAAGGTCTTCCTGGGACCCACTCCATCCATCGCTGGTCTCCTAGGCCGCGATCTTCCTAGGGCTTTGTATACTAAATTGGGCTGAGGCATAGCATAGATATGTAAGGAAGGGTGATGGTTGAGGCACCACGGCAGGGCCACGGGATGAGGTTAGGGTTAATCAGTAAAACGGCCCTGAGGATTATGGTTCTGGCCGGCTTGCTGTCCATAGCCAGGCCCGGACGGGCCCTGCCTACGTCAATAGCGGCGGAGGGTATTGATGCTCTCCGCCTGCACGGCAAGCCCTACCACCTGACCGGGGCTAAAATTGCTATTGGCCAGGTGGAGATTGGCCGCCCTGGTCAATTTGGCCTGGACAAGTGGGCCTACGAATATATGCCTGTAGCTGTCCATCGGGTACTGTGGCTGGATCGGTGGGCCAGCTCCGATGATTACGTTGATGGCCATGCCGCTAACGTTGCCAGTGTCATGATCAGCCGCGATAAGGGTTATCCAGGGGTGGCCCCCGATGCCCTACTTTATGCCGCGGCTATTGGTGAACTGGGTGAGGGCAGCAGTCAGCCCCAGGAATGTCTGGCCACCCAGGCGGTGGCCAGTCAGAATGGGGGGGATGTGCGAGCGATTAACTTTAGCTTTGGAGAGCCTCTCAGCCGTGATCCCCGGCCCCAACCTCGATTGGATGGCAATGCCCTACTCACCCAGTGTATTGATTGGTCATCCCGGGTGCACCAAACCCTCTATGTAGTGGCCGGGAACCAAGGCAGGGGGGGGATTCCCATCCCCACCGATAATTTCAATGGTATTAACGTCGCCTATTCTCGTCGGGTGGCTGGGGTGTTTAGCAAAATTGACTTTGCTAACCTGGGTAGTGAGCCGACCGTTCGATCTGCCAGATCACCGGTCCTAGAAACCAACGAAGGGCCGCGGCGGTCCATCAATCTGGTCGCTCC
This sequence comes from uncultured bacterium, assembly GCA_964452545.1. Classification (GTDB taxonomy): domain Bacteria; phylum Cyanobacteriota; class Cyanobacteriia; order Phormidesmidales; family Phormidesmidaceae; genus Nodosilinea. The sequence goes on along the minus strand of CAYVMR010000072.1, from coordinate 7,437 downwards.
CGGCAGTGACATTCGCCTCATTGATCCCGATGGTCGGATTAAAATTAGCAGTGGCACTAGCTTTGCCGCTCCCCATGTGGTCGGCACCGTGGCCCTATTGCAGCAACTGGTGGACCGACAGGTGCGGGCCGGGTTGGAGCGTGCCTCCCTGGAGGGTCGCCATCCCCTGGTGATGAAGGCGGTTTTACTCAACTCCGCCGATAAGCTGCAGGATCAGGGCGATGGTCAGCGGTTGGGCATGGGGCGTACTCTGGTCGATACCTATAACCGCACTTGGGTGGATAGCGATGCCTACCGAGATCGCGCTATTCCCTTACATCGGGAGTTGGGTACGGGTCATCTCAACGCCTATCGGGCCTACCAACAATTGCTGCCGGGGGGCTGGGGCCCAGGTCCGGTGCCGGTGGTAGGCTGGCACTACAGGGCTGCCCCCGCTGTGGAGGGGGGGCGCTTTCAAGATTACCGTTTTACCGATCCGCTCCAGGCCGGCAGTTACCTCTCCGCTACCCTGACTTGGCAACGCCGGGTCGAGCTGATTGATACCAACGGCAATGGCAGCTATGACCTGGGAGAGGAGTTTAGGGCGTCCCCGCTGGCTAACCTCGATCTTTACCTCCTACCCGCCGATGCTGATGATCTGAGCCAGAGCGTCTGGTCCTCCACCAGCCAGGTGGATAGTGTGGAACATATTTTCCATCCCATTCCTAAAACTGGGTCCTATAAACTGAGGGTGGTTTACCCGTCATCGCCGGCGGTGGAGTCCTATGCTCTGGCCTGGTGGGCCCGGTCAGCTAGGCCCTAATCCCCTAAGCTCCTGTCAACGGTAACCTCAACCTTGGCGTCTATTCCCCAGTCACCATCATGACGAACGTTCTCCAAGCTCCAGACCCGCAACCATCGTCGTCCTATTCCCCGTTGTTGCGGTTTTATCGATCGCCGATCGGCAAAAAGCTTGTATCGGGCTTGACCGGGCTGGCCCTAGTCACCTTTGTGGTAGTCCACATGGTGGGCAACCTGTGGCTATGGGCGGGGCGCCAGGCCTACAACGCCTACGCCCATCACCTGGAGAGTTGGGGGGGGCTACTCTACGCCATTGAGGTTCTGCTGCTACTGGCCCTGCTGGTCCACATGGCGGTGGGCCTGGAGATTTTTGTAGGACGGCTACGGGCCAGGCCCCAGGGTTATCAACGGTACCAATCGGTGGGGGGAGACAGTTACCAGTCCCTGGGTTCCCGCTCCATGGTGGTGACCGGAGCGGGGTTAGGAATTTTTCTGGTGGCCCACCTGCTCACCTTTAAATTTGGCCCTCAGTACAGCACCGAGCTCCAGGGGGAAACCGTTCGAGACCTGGCTCAATTGGTGGTGGAGGTATTCCGCCAACCGATCCATACCCTGGTCTATTCCGCCGTCCTTCTGGGCCTGGGGTTGCACCTGCGCCACGGTCTGTGGAGTGCCCTGCAATCCCTGGGGTTACTGCAGGGTCCCCAGCGATTGCTGGCGGTTGCTGCGAGTTTGCTGCTGGCGATCGCCATTGTCCTGGGATTTGGAGTATTACCCTGGGCGGTCCTCCTCGGGGCAATCTCGTGATGGCCGGGCTAAAATGTCATTGTAGGTCTAGGTAACGGGGCGGAAGCAAGTTAGAGCGCCTACCCAGGGTGAGCTGAGCGGTCGACCCTGGCCTAAGCGTTCCGCAACGTTCTGCCCAACGTTACAAATTCCCGGAATTGGTGAAGGGAGGTTAACACCATGGGGCAACGGCTAAAGCGCTGGGAATCTCCTCGGCAAACCGGTCGCAATACTAAGGGTAGAGGCGGCTCCGCCCGCCAACGCCAACTACAAAAACGTCAGCAAACCTGGCGTCAACGTCTGAGGGAAGAAGGTCAGGGCCAAACCAACCAAACAAAACGGGAGGGTGTAACCCCTCCCGTTTTTACTTACAGACGGCCTGAATCCGGCAATCCGTTAAACAACTTCAGCACTCACCCAGCTACTCTGGCCAACACTATAACTAGAAATCATCGCGACCAATCAGCTCGCTAGAGAAGGCATCTCCACCGTAGGCCGGTACCCGCTCACTGAAATTGGTGGCTTGACCAGTAATGGATTGGGCCAGCTGTTCAAAGTCAGTCGAGCTCCAGTTACGTTCGTGGATGGGCTTGGCTTGCTCACCTCTAAAGTAGGCCTGGGTCCCCAGCAGAGCGGCGGCGACCCAACCCACCAGCAGTACAGAAAATAGAATAGCCAACATGGAAAACCTCCTAGGAATTATGGGGTAGCGTTGGCTCGCTTACCACCCGTGTGGATTGCAAACCAATCGAATCACCGCCAGTATGTAAAACATTGTAACGAATTAATACAAAATACAAATATTGCTTGCGCACTGGCCTGGGTGTTGATATCCACCCCCTCCACTACGGTTATCCCAAGGCACGCACTATTTCGGGCTTAACAGCGCTTTGGTCAGAACGGTTAGGAGAGGCTAGATCGGTGATTTTTGTGGGTCATAACACGAGAATAAGCATGTCAGTTAGGTTTAACTGAGTTCGCCGAAAGTCCGAAACATAAAAGAGCCCAAGGCCGGGTCAGGGTTCTGGTTCCCCTGCCTCGACTAAGGCTCCGACGGTGAGAGCTCCCGGCTTCCCGAGCTGAGCTCAAGCCTTCGGCCAAGGACGTAAGTCCGCCCCGTTGCACCTGGCTAAGACTATAAAACCCACCTTACCTTTCTGTCTTGAACCCCTATGGATAACTGCCTAAGCTTTTAAATGCGAATTTCAGACCATCGAATCTGGCTGGCATCCGCTTCCGTTGTGTCGTCCCCATAATGAATTACTGCTTGACACTGGAGGAGAAAAAATACCTCCAACATCACCTCAAGTTTCACCAACATCCTGATATTCGTGAGCGTGTGCTGGTTTTGCTGCTACGTAATCAGGGTATGACTCAGCAGGACATTGCCGATCTATTAGGATGCTCTGTGCGCAAGGTCGCCTATTGGTCTACCCATGGTGACCCGCGTAATGTTGAGAGCCTTGTCGATAAACGGATGCGGGGCAACTACCATAAGACTACTGACGAGTACGTGAGTTTATTGATCCGGGTAGTCGAGACTAACCCTAAGGAACTGGGGTATAGTTTTCACCAGTGGAGTCAGCAAAAGCTGGCTGATCATTTAGCGGTGAAGACCGGCATTAAGCTTAGCAGTAGCCAGATCGGCAGAATTCTTAAGGCTCACCGCAAAGCCTATAATGGTAGGAAAGCCACCTATCTAAGGAACTCAGCGGCATTGCCTTGATTTTTTTCTTCCTATTTTATCCATTCCAGTGGGTAGCCTTGGCCAAGGTTCTTAGCCTTAGGACAGGGGTTATTGATCAAACTAAACTCTGGATAGGTGTTCTGGCTAGCCTGCACCCCCTTCCCCTTGCCTACGGCTATACCTCAACCAAACTGCTGCCGCAGCAGTGGCTAATCGATACCTTAGATGGGTTACAAGCCCATGGATGGGCCACGGCGATTGCTTTTATTGCTCTCTATATCCTGGCCACGCTAGTAGGCCTGCCAGGATCAGTCTTAACCCTGGGGGCGGGGGCCATCTTCGGTCTTTTCTGGGGAACCCTTTATGTATTTATTGGCGCTACCTTGGGAGCGATCGCAGCGCTTCTCCTCAGTCGTTACCTGTTGCGAGGTTGGATCCGCAAAAGTATCGCCCAACATCCTAGCCTTGCCGTCTTCGATCAAACCCTAAGGACCGCTGGCTTAAAACTCGTGATTCTGACCCGACTGTCCCCCCTCTTTCCCTTCAACCTGCTGAACTACGCCTTTGGACTTACCGGAGTGAGTCTGAGGGACTATACCTTGGGTTCTATTGGTATGTTACCCGGTACCCTCCTCTACGTGTACTTGGGTTCCCTGACTGGTGACTTAGCCCGTCTTGGCACCGTTCAGCAGCCCCCAGCCCTACAGTGGGGGTTTCGCCTGATGGGGCTAGCAGCGACGGTGATCACTACTGTTTACATTACCAAGCTGGCTCGTCAAACCCTAGACCAAGTAGTCACTAAACAGAATTTATCTGACCCAAAATCCTCCAATGAGGGGTGAGACCCCTTCTGAGATCTTTCCTTGAGAATGCTGAAGGAGGTAGGAGAAAATAATTTTTATTTCTATCTCTTGAAAGCTTTGACAACCTCCCCAAGAACCCAATTCCCTACATTTGAAAGGGGTTTACGAGGATTTAATTCCCACAGAAAGTGACTTTATACGACTTAACTATACCCAACCAAAAGGGGTCTGACCCCTTTTTTGCCTTTATAGAAATGAATGAGTCCTCATTCTTAATGCATAGGATAGCTAGTTGTCAAGGGTGTGTCAGCCCAGTACCTAAGCCAGGTACTAACCGCTAATTTATTAATCACAAGCTAGTGATCAATATTATTCACGACCCTATCCTTCCCGCGTTGAGTCACCGTTTCAACCATGAAACGGCCTTAGAGCAGAAGATCCGATTTCTTCAAACCCCATTTCCCTAACCTGGCTGTATTTATCATGAAAGACCTTTACCCCCTATCCACCCATCACTCGATTGGCTTAACCCGATTTGATGCGATCGTGGTAATGATTGTGGCCACCCTTTTAGCCCTGATTGCGGCTCCCAACCGATCTCCCTCCTTAGCTCCCCCTGGGGAGCGAACCCTCAATCGGGATGGCGTCGAGGATACCCACTGGGTGACTCCCCCGTTGATGCAACCGGGGCGACAGACAGAAATTCGCTCCCTTGCCCCTAGCTCCTTACTGGGGGAAGTGCCGTTACACCCCCCCCAGGTATTGATGGTGAACACCCACATCGCCCAGTGGAGTTACCACTCCCCAGACCTGGGCACGGGCACCAGGGTCACGACCAACATTCTAGGACTCTAAAGCCTGTAATGCCCTTCGAGAGCGATAGCCGTAGCCATGGGCAACGGGGCGGAGACCGGTCAGAACATCTGCCTGGGGTTCGCTTTAACCAACCCACTCTGCCCTAAGCGAGCTGGCTAAAGCTATATATTTCCTATGGTCTGGAATCCTGTCATGGGTTGCAGGCCATAAATGGTCTCTGTCAGCCCCTGGTTGGAGACCCACCCTGACCACCCTTAGAAAACAGTGGCCGACCTAGGGGATTTATGCCAAAATTGGTTTTGCTCCTAGTCCTCTGGCCGCTTCAGGTAACCTGTTATGCTGCAGCGTCTTTCCCCCCCTTCTGCCGTTAGTCAAGGGTCCTTATTATTCTCTGGGACTCACCAAAGGTCCGGTCAGCCCTGGCGACAGGTGGTTCGTCAAGGTCCCCTGCTGATGATTGGCGGTGCCTGGTTGGTTTTGGTGTCTATATCGGCCCTGGCCTACCACCAGTTGATCTTGACGAAACCTGATCCTGAGGTGGGGGCTACCCTGACCCCCCGACCTCAGATGGCAGCCATCCAGCCCCTAGCTCCCGTGCATCCGCCCGATGAGGTGTTGACGGTGCCCAGGGATGCGCAGCGGCCTGCACCAGTCGCCAGTCCGGTTGGAGCTGGCTGGCTGGTCAGCTTGGTGGGGCTGTGTGGGCTGGGGTGTTGGCTGATTACCCTGCGGTGCCAGGCAGCTCCCCGTCGATCTCGGCGTACAGCTCCCCTTAGCCGCAAAAGGGCCCCGGCCACCCCTACCGCCTCAAAACGGTCTTCCCCCAAGCGTTTAGCCTCCTACCGTCCAGATCGAGATGATGTGGTGGTTGCCCCCAGCCTCGCCACCGCCCCTTCATTAGCGGCGCCCCAGCTCCCCCAGCCAGAGTCTGGCAGTGAGGCTCGGCCTGAGCCCGGCCAGCCCCCCCTGGCTCCCGATCTTGTGCCTGACCAGGACGTCCTGCGCCTGGACTGGCCGGAGGCCAGCCTGGCCCATAGCCTTGACCTGCGTCAGCGCCGGTCCCTTTCTTCCCTGCTCTAGTCCTTCGCCGCCCTGCCACCCCTTGAGCCACCTGCCGGTTATTTTCCACCCCGACTATGTTGCTCCCCTGCCCCCTGGGCATCGCTTTCCCATGCCCAAGTTTCAGCTACTCTGCGATCGCCTGCTGCAGGATGGGGTGATTAGCCCTGGGCAAATTTACCAACCGGGCCAACCCCCCACCGCCTGGCTAGAGTTGGTGCACGAGCCAGACTACGTCCAGGCCTACTGTCGGGGGCAGCTAGCCACTAAGGCCCAGCGTCGGATTGGTCTTCCCTGGAGCCCAGCCCTGGTGAAACGCACCTGCACGGCCGTCGGCGGAACCATTCTCACGGCCAAGTTAGCCCTCCAGTATGGCCTGGCTTGTAATACGGCGGGGGGAACTCACCACGCCTTCCCCGACTATGGTTCGGGGTTCTGTATTTTCAACGATTTGGCCATCGCGGCTCGAGTACTCCAACACCAGGGGCAGCTAAAACGAGTGCTGGTGGTGGATTTAGATGTGCATCAGGGAGACGGCACCGCCTGGATCTTTGGTCAAGACCCCAGCGTCTTTACCTTCTCGATGCACTGTGCCGAGAATTTCCCCGCCCGGAAGCAAACCAGTGACCTGGACGTTCCCTTGGCTGCCGGTTTGGAGGACCAGGCCTATCTAGCCTGTCTAGCTCGTTACCTGCCGGACTTGCTCAGTCAGGTCCGCCCTGACCTGGTGCTCTATGATGCTGGGGTCGACCCCCATCGGGAGGACCGCCTGGGGAAGCTAGCCCTTACCAATACGGGGCTCTACCAGCGTGACGAAATGGTCTTAGACACCTGTGTGGGGGCGGGTTATCCGGTAGCCTGTGTAATTGGTGGGGGTTACGGCGATCGCCTGGAGGATCTGATCTTCCGCCACTCTTTGCTGCATCGGGCGGCCACGGTGGTGTTTCAGCGTCACCGCCTGTAGAGTGTCTCCCATCTCCCCCTTACCCTAACAATTATCACAGTGACCACAGGCCCCCAGGCGGCGCGCCTCAGCGGTAAAGCCAAAGGCCACCAGGAGGGCTTGCCAGCGACACTGACGGCTATGGAGAAAACGGTGCATCTGCTGGCTAGCGCTGGTTTGTAGATCGGGGGATAGGGCCGGGCCGGGCCGCAGGCGGTAATGGAAAGGGTCAATCCACTCCAGTTGGCCGCTGCTGTGTAGCCAGGCCAGGGCAATGGCGCCGTGGCTAAACCGCTGGCTGACTTCTCCCACGTCACCCGTTGGGGGAATCTGTTGCACCAGTTGCTCAGCCTTGTGGCGCAGGGCCAAGGTTTGCCGCTCAAAGAATTGGGCTCGCTGGCGATCGCTGGGATCCAGCCAACCCGTGGGTTCACTCACCAGGGTGAGGGCCGTGGCCGGCTCCCCATCCCGCCCGGCCCGGCCCACCTCCTGGACGTACTCGCTGAGGGTGCAGGGGGCCTGGTAATGGATCACCCATCGAGTTGAGCCCTTATTAATACCCA
>CAYVMR010000071.1:0-10698 GCA_964452545.1 uncultured bacterium | reverse complement strand
GGGCTTGGCCCCTGATAAAAGTGCTGAGTTTCCTTTGGTGCAGTTTTTCATCCCAGCCCATCGGCTGTTGATCACCGCCGACAAGGTTGACTATTTGGGTGAAGATACCACCATTTTACCCCTGGTGCGGCAGGCGCCCCCCTACTTACCGGAGTTTAACGTCCGGCCCAGGGTGCCGGATGTGGAGTTTTCCCAGGAGGCTTTTATTGGGGCAGTGTCCACCGCCAAAACCTATTTGTCCGAGGACATTACCAAGGTGGTGCTATCCCGCTACCTGGGGTTTGACTATGATGGGGACCTGTTGACCTTATTTTCGGACTATTGTGCCAGGCAAAGGTACACCGATGCCATTTTGATGGACTTTGGCCGGGTTGGGGCCGTGATTGCTTCCCCGGAGTTATTCATCAATATTGATCAAGGCAACATAACCGCTAACCCCCTGGCCGGCACCCGGATCGTCGGTAAAGACGACGAGGAAAACCGTCGCATTGCTAAACAGCTGCTCAGCGATCGCAAGGAGTTGGCGGAACACACCCTGGCCTTGTTGCAAATGCTGCGGGAGTTGGGCCCCTACTGTGAACCCGACAGCCTAGTGGTGAACCGGCTGCTGGAGGTAATCCAACACAACCAAATTATGCACCTCAGTTCCACCATCAGGGGCCAGCTGCGCACCGATCAAGATGGCCTGGATGCGGCTTTGTCCCTGTTCCCCAGCACCATGGTCAGTGGGGTGCCCAAATCCCAGGCGATCGCCCTGTTGCGCCAGGTGGAACCCTTCCCTCGAGGGCTGTTTGCCGGCACCGTAGGCTGGATCTCCGGCCGCAATTGTCGCTTTATCCTCACCATTCGGGGCATGTACAAGTACGGCCCACGGTTGTTTGTGCAGGCTGGAGCCGGGGTGATGGCAGAATCGGACCCGGCTCGGGAAAATGCTGAAGTGGGGATGAAAATGGCACCCATGCTAGCTACCCTGGGTGGCGATCGCCAGGCGGAGATGGGGTACTGAGCACTAGCTAGGTTTGCATGTCTAGGCCATTATAGAGATTCATCGCCCTTTCCACCCCAGCGGTGATACAGGTCTCCACCGCCGCCACGGCCGTGTTGACGACCCCATCCATAATCTGCCGTTCAGCCCTAGAAAAACTCCCCAAAACATGGGAAACTACCGCCCCATCGCGGTCTGTGGGTTGACGACCGGCCCCAATGCCAATCCGCAGGCGACTAAACTCCTGGGTTTTCAGGTGGTCAATGATTGACTTCATGCCGTTATGGCCCCCCGCGGAGCCCGATAGTCGTAGCCGCAGGCGACCCACCGGTAAATCCATATCGTCGTAGATCACCAACAGGGAGGCGGGAGAAAGCTTAAACCAGTCCAGGGTGGCCCGTAGAGATTGGCCGGAGCGGTTCATGTAGGTTTGGGGCTTAATCAGATGCAGGCGTTGGCCCGCCCCCCGGCTGCCAACCCCATACTCAGATTGGAAACGGCGATCCACCTTCAGGGGAATCATCCAGCGCTGGGCCAGCCGATCCACCACCTCAAAGCCAATGTTGTGGCGGGTCCCCTCATACTTAGGCCCGGGGTTGCCCAGGCCCACCACCAGACTAATGGGGGTGGGCGGTGGGGGAGGGGTGGACGAGTTCATGGTAGGGGGCAGGCTAGGGAGAACTGGGGGACTCAACCCCAGAGTCCAAAACCTGGGCCGCCACCAGATCGGCCGAGTCGTCGGGGGTTGCCGCCTCGTCATCGGTTTTAGTGTCCTGGGGAGAGAGGGCTTTGGGGGGCTCGGTTTCTAAGGAGGCTTTCATGGGGCTGGTCAGGGTTTTCTCTAGTTGCTGGGCTTCCTTCTTAAATTCCTCCTCAAACTCCTTGGAGGCCTGCTGAAAGCCTTTTAGTGCCTTACCTAAACTGCGGCCAATTTCCGGCAGTTTTTTGGGCCCAAACACCAGCAGGGCCAGCACTAAGATCAAAGCCATCTCTGGCAAACCCACACCAAAAACATTCATCGCCAACTCCTGTAATCGTTGCTTGCAGACCAGTGTAGATCGTCCGGGACAGGTTTGACGGGTTGCGGCGTTTGTAGCCCAGGCAAGATCGGGGAAGGCCCACCCGTCGCCCACAAACTTCAGCCGCCAGTGGGGGCCTTGATCAAGGTCTCCACTGGCGGCTGCATACCCCTAGAAGATTCGGTTCTAGCTACCGATACTGCGCCAATCAACGTCAAAACTGTCCAGGATAATAGAAGAGTTGTAGAGCTGCAGGAGAATCAGCAGAAAAACAAAAAACAAGCCAATGAAAACCGCCATCAGCGGCGTGGTGCCCCATCCGGGAACCACCTTACCGTATTCGGAGTTGAGGGGCTTAAGAACGTCTCCTAACCAAGTCCGTTGCGCCATGGATCCTTACCAGAATTAAAACTTTAATAGTTCGTAATATTATAGGATGGAGAGGTTTCCCATTCTCATCAACTTTATGGAACCTGCAACAGTTCTTATTATTTCGGTGGGCGCGGTCCTGGTGACTGTTACCGCCTTCGCCCTCTACCTATCCTTTGGTCCTCCCTCCAAGCAGCTAGCCGATCCCTTCGATGAGCATGAAGATTAAAGCTAGCCGCTATTAGGTGAGGCCAATCTTGGTGATGCTCAGGGGGTCGACACCGGCAACTGGGCGGGTCAAACAAGTCCTTGGCCTGGGCTCAGCCTTAGGGCTTGTCAAACTTTCAGGCATTTCACCGAGGCCACATCCAGATCCGAAGACCGCCCCCTTTGCGCAGCCCTGGGTTAACCTGAAAGTTTGCCAAGGTTTCTGCAGGCTGCTATTATATATGACTGGCTTACCTTGTGGTTCAACCCACGGGGTTAAGTTGTCTTTTTTAGTTCTACCTGGCGATGGTGTTGTTGACCCTATGATTAAGCTGCGATTGAAGCGTTTCGGTAAGAAGCGAGAGGCAAGCTATCGGATAGTTGCCATGAATAGCGACGATCGCCGTGATGGTCGTCCCCTAGAAGAGCTGGGCTTTTATAACCCCCGCACCGATGAGACTCGTCTGGAGATACCCGCCATTGTGCGTCGCTTGCAGCAGGGGGCCCAGCCCACTAAAACCGTACAGCACATCTTGGAAAAGGCTAACGTATTTGAGCAGGTTAAGGCTCAGTCCTCCCCCTCCTAAGCCCTTCATTGCCCTGATCCGCCGCCCTCGCCTTGGCCCTGTGACCCCCCGTTTCAACCATGAGTGTCCCTGATTTTTCAGGATTGGTTAAGTTTTTGGTGGAGCCTTTTTTAGACTCACCGGATGCGCTGCGCATTGACTGTGAAGCCAATCAATCCCAGTCTAAGGTGTGGGTTCGGATTGCCTTTAACGGGGAGGAACGGGGCAAGGTGTTTGGCCGGGGCGGGCGCAATATTCAGGCGATTCGCCATGTGGTCCGCGCCACCGCCAATCTCTGGGGCTGGTCAGCCCATTTTGATGTCTACGGGGCCTCAGAGGAGGGGGCTGCTGGTACCAGTGATGGTCGCTCCCATCGGCCCCCAGCTAAGCATGCTAAGCCTCAGCTACGACCCAAGCCCTAGTTTCTGAATGTCTCCCCTCGCCCGGATTGAGATGCCCAGTGTGGATAGCGCCATGGCGCTGTCGGGCTATGACCATGAAAACCTTAAGCTTTTGGCCCAGCAAACTGGGGCCCAGTTGGTGCTGAGGGGGCAGGAATTACTAATCTCCGGCAGTGCCGCTGGGGTAGCCCTGGCTCAACAGATTGTCGAGGCGCTGCAGCCCCTCTGGAGTCAGGGGCAGCCCCTCACCAGTGCGGACATTATTACCGCTCGTCAGGCCCTCCACAGCGATCGCCTGGCGGAGCTCCAGGATCTGCATCAAGATGTGGTGGCCCGCACCCGCCGGGGGCAGGTGGTGCGGGCCAAAACCTTTCGGCAAAAGCACTACCTGAAGGCCCTGCGCAGCCATGACTTGATTTTTTGTGTCGGACCAGCCGGTACCGGCAAGACCTTCCTGGCCACCCTGGTGGGCATGCAAGCCCTCCTCAACAATGACTACGAACGGCTGATTTTGACTCGACCAGCGGTGGAGGCGGGCGAGCGCCTGGGCTTTTTACCCGGGGACCTACAGCAAAAGGTCAACCCCTATCTGCGTCCCCTCTACGATGCCCTCCATGAATTGGTGGATCCGGAAAAAACCGCCAACCTGATGGAGCGGGGGATCATTGAAGTGGCCCCCCTGGCCTATATGCGGGGACGGACCCTGAGTAATGCCTTTGTCATCCTTGACGAAGCCCAAAATACCACCCCGGCCCAGATGAAAATGGTGCTGACCCGGTTGGGCTTCCACTCCCGCATGGTGGTGACCGGTGACACGACCCAAACCGATCTACCCAGCTATCAGGGTTCGGGGCTAGCGGTGGCCCAAAGAATTCTGCAGTCGGTGGAGGGCATTGCCTTCTGTCGCCTGGGGCAGGCCGATGTGGTTCGTCATCCGCTAGTTCAACGTATTGTGGCGGCCTACGAAACCTATGAAAATCAGTCCAAACCCCATCCCTAATCCGGTAGCCGATGCCCCCTTGCCTGGGAGAGCCTAGGTATGGCCCTCGGCTTGTTGCAACAGCTCCGCCTGATTTTAGTGGAGCCGGCCGGCCCCTTAAATGTGGGATCGGTGGCCCGGGTGATGAAAAATATGGGGCTGCCCCAGCTGGTCTTGGTGAATCCCCGCTGTGATCTGCGGGATCCCCTGGCCCGACAGATGGCGGTGCATGGAGCGGATATCCTGGACCAGGCTCGGGTGGTGGAAAGTTTGGCCGAGGCTCTGGCGGGTTGTCAGCGAGTGGCGGCCACCACTGGTCGCCAGCAGCCCCAGACCCAAGCCTTGGAACCCCCGGAAGCGGTAATGTCCTGGTTGTTACCCACCCATCCCCAGGCCCCCCTGAGGGCCGCCCTGGTCTTTGGCCCGGAGGACCGGGGCTTAAGCAATGAGGAGTTGGTGCTGGCCCAGCGCTGGGTGAGAATCCCAGCCAGTGATACCTATCCCTCCCTTAACTTGGCCCAGGCGGTGGGGGTATGTAGCTATGTGCTGCATCGGCTGGCGATCACTGGAGTCGATCCGGCTCCCAGGACAGCCTACCCCCCCGCTGATTGGCAACAACGGCAGGGATTTTATCAAGATTTAGAAGCCATTTTGCTGAGAATCGGTTATCTTTACCCCCATACGACCGTCTCGCGCATGGCTAAGCTGAGGCATTTGCTTGATCGTAGTGATCCTAATTCCCAAGAATTGGCTATGCTTAGGGGCGTTTTACGGCAGATTAACTGGGCCCTGGATAGGGACCAGGGTTCTCCCTAGGGGGTGGTTAGGTCCGGCCTGGCCGACTAGGGGAAGGCGGTATAACCCGGGTTTGTAGTGGAGTGGTGAAATATCCTATGGCACAGTTTGGCGATCGCAAGCCAGCGTCTTTCCGAGGCTGGGCCGAGGCCCTGGGGCGTTCCCAGGCTAAGTTACCGGGCCCGTCTAGCCCTTTACCCCAGCCTGGGGCAGATCGTTCCACGGCTGACAGTAGCCGTCCCTCAGCCCCTGACTCCCCATCCTTGACCCGCTCTGGAAGTCAAGTTGCCCCCGATCAATTCTCCACCGATCATACTGAATCCCGGGGGGCAAATGCCGCTTTGCTGTCTCGCCGTCGCAATCAATGGCGACAGTATAAGCATATGACCTTTGACGTGGGCCCCCGCCCTGTCGCTCCCCATTCTGGTTCGATGTCGATCAGTCCCCCCGCTATAGAGGCGAAGCCGAAGCTGACCATGCCCCGATTGCCAGACCGCCCCCCGACCGCTCGCCCGGTCCCCCGATCTGGGCTGTTGCCCCCTACTCAGACCGGGGCCAAGGTTACCCCCCTGGCCCCAGTCCCCCCCTCCCGGACCAGGGTTACCCCCCTGCCCACTCGGCTGCAGTCCGAGGCCCCCCGGCCCCTGCGATCGCGTCAGCGCCAACCGACTCCAGGGCTGGAAGCCGTGGCCACCACTCCCCGGCCGGGCTTACCGCGGCGAGCCCGACCCCCAGCTCCGCCCTTGCCCAGGGCTCCCCGTTCAGTGCTCTATCTGATGCGACTGCTGATCCTCGGTGTTGGGGTAGCGGCCATCGCCGGCACCCTGCTGGCCGCCCTCAGCCCCGCTAAGCAAGACACGGCCAGCCCTGAGCCCCCCTCCTTAGCCCTGGCTCCCACCGATGCGGGTAGGGTCTTGGTGGCGGGGCGTCCTCCGGGTCAGGTAGATGATCTGCGACTCGGTCAACCGCTGGCCCGATTGAAGGCCCAGCTCGAACAACTGGTGACCCTGACCCCCGGTCTCAGCCCGGCCCTCTTCTCGATCAATTTGGACACCGGCAACTATGTCGAACTGCAGGGTAGTCAGGCCTTGCCGGCAGCCAGTACCATCAAGGTGCCAATCCTGGTGGCTTTTTTGCAGCAGGTGGATGCCGGCACCCTGGCCCTCAACCAAACCCTGGCCCTGCGTGAAACCCAGATCGCTAGTGGCTCTGGAACCCTGGCCAATGATGCTATTGGGACTGAGTACAGTGCCCTAGAGGTGGCCAGTCGGATGATCATCACCAGTGATAACACCGCCACCAATATGATCATCGATGCCCTGGGGGGCATGGAGGCGCTCAATCAGAAATTTGCCGAGTGGGGGCTAACTGCTACGGTACTGCGTAACCCTCTGCCCGATCTGGAGGGCACCAATACCACTAGCACCCGGGACTTAGCCATGCTCATGGCGCTTCTGGATCAGGGCGGTTTGTTATCCCCTCGATCCCGCGATCGCCTGTTTAGCATCATGCAACGCACCGTTAACCGCAGTCTGATTCCCACCGGTATTGGCAAACCGGACGGCACCATCGTGGCCAACAAAACTGGCGATATCGCAACGGTGTTGGGGGATGTGGCTCTGGTGGACACCGCCAATGGCCATCGCTATGCCGTGGCCCTACTGGTGCAGCGCCCAGGTAATGATGGGCGAGCCAGTGAATTGATTCGACGTCTGACGGAAATCACCCATACCGAGATCAACCAACCCCTATCGCCGGTGGGACGACCCGCTGACCCCGTAGCGCCACCCCTGCCCGCCGTCGATGCAGAAGTTCCCACCGACGGTACGGCTCCCACTTCACTAGAGTCTCAGCCCCAGCCTGTCCTGCCTTCCGACTTCCCGTCCCCGGGTCAGTCTGGCGACACCGTGCCGCCGGGTTAGGGGCAGGGCCCTGCTTAGAACGTCTCAGGTTCCCCCGTATCGATGTCAGCCGTTAAGTCATAGCTCCCTGGGCCACTGGTGATGTTCTGCTGGGGTATGCCGATGGTAATGTTGGCTTGCTCCAGGGCCAACCGCAGTCGCCGGCGAAATTCCCGTCCCACCAGGAACTGTTTTAGGGGTTGGGTGCGGATCCAAAGCACCAGGGTGAGGCCCCCATGGCTAATCCCATTCACCCCTAGCACCTCGGTTGGGTTGAGGATAGCGGCACGCCAGGCTGGATCGGTCGCCATGGTCAGGGCGGTCTTCCGCACCACCGCCAAGGCTTGGTCCACATCGGTCCCATAGGCTACATCCAGGGTAATCACCGCCCGGGACCAGTTTCGACTGAGGTTATCCACCTGGGTAATGAGACTATTGGGCAGGGTGACTAGGCGGCCATCCTCGCCTCGAATCTGGGTAATGCGCAGGTTTAGATTTTCCACAATACCCGTGGTGGTACCGGTGCTGATCAGGTCCCCAATGGCGTACTGGTCTTCGAGCAAAATTAATACCCCATTCACTAGGTCCTTGACCAGATTCTGGGCGGCAAAGGTCAGGGCCAGGGCGGTTAGGGCGCTGAAGGCCAGCACCGAGGCGGGAGCTAAGCGGAGGATTTGTAGCAGCGACAACAGCGCCAGGGCATAAATCAGCACGGTTTTGACCCCCTTGGCGGCGCTGATAATGGTGGAAATCCGCATGGTCCGGTGTTGTAGGTTACGGACCGTCCCCAGATCATTTTTCTCCCAGGCCTGGGCGATACTATCGATGCCAATGTTGGCCAGGCGGTTGAGGAGGCTGGCCATGAACCAGGTGACTAGCAGCAGCACCGGCACCGTAAATAGGCTGCTGGCATAGCGCCGGGTTTGGGGAAACAGATTGAGGATGCTGGCCAATCCCCCGATCCAGACAAAGACAATACTCCAGAACATCAGCCAACGGAAAAACGCCACCAACTGGAGGCGTTGCCTTGGGGAGAACAGATAGCGAAATCGGGGTGACCGGGGTACGGTGGCATTAAGGGTCTGGCGATCGCCAATTTCCTGGGCCTGTTGTTCCTCCAGGGCCTGTTTTCGCCAGCCCAGCACCTGCCAACTACCCGCCAGGGCCAGGGTGAGCAACAGGCTAGCCAGGAGGATGAATAACAGACGTCGCCCCTGCTGTTGTCTAGCTTCGGGCCGACGGCTTGCCAGGGCTTGCTGGAAGTTCCGCTGGAGTATGCCTTGCCAGTTTTCCGCCAGGGCCGATTTTGATAGACCGTGGTATTGGGCGTCGCTATCGGTGACGGTTAACAGGACCTTGGGTTCCACCAGCGGGCCAAGGGTACCAAACAACACTGGCAAATCATTTACGGTCTCAATGGTGACCTCGATAGAGTCCGTCCGGGTCGCACCAGCCTGCCCCACCTCAGCCGGTCCTTCGCCATAGTTAAGGGCCTGATTAATCACCTGGTTCAGGTTCACCTCGATTTGCCTAGCCCGCACCTCCACCGGCACCTGCTGCCCCGGTTGATCCCGATTAAAGACGGCGGGGGAGGCAATTTCAAACAGCTCCCGGCCATCTAGGGTAATCGGGCTAACCTCCAGCACCCCAACCCGCTGCACCCCTAGGGGGGGCATATTGTTGGACCCGCCCAGGGGGTTGGGTAGGGCCGCCTGGACCGGCCCAGGGGGCAGGGCCAGCCATCCTGGCCTGGTCGCGGGTTCAGGGTGGAGCCCCAGGGTGAGGCTCAAAACCAGGACCGCCGTTAGCAGATGCCTGCACAGGAGAGTTAGGGGTAGCCAAACTGCCATGGTATATGTCCTGATAAGATACAGAGGCTTTGACCAACGGCCCGTTTTGAGGATAACCAACCCCAAGTCGGTCAGCCACCCCTAAGCCACAGATTTGACCCCTCCCTTGGGATTGGTTAGTCCGTTGGTTTTGATCAACTTCCCAGCCTGAAACCTACCCCTATGCTTACCCTTGAGAACCTTTGTAAGTCCTATGGATCAAAACCTGTTCTAGAGGATTTGAGTTTTAGCTTAGAACCGGGAGAAATCTACGGTTTGCTGGGGCCTAATGGAGCAGGCAAAACCACCACCATTAATATTATCTGTGGCTTACTCAAGGCTGACTCAGGTCGTGTCCTGATCCAGGGGCAGCCTGCCAGTGCCCAGACTAAACCGTGGATTGGGGTGGTGCCCCAGTCTAACCTGCTCTACGGCAGTCTCACCTGTCAGCAGAATCTGCGCTTTTTTGGTCAGCTCTATGGCCTATCTGGTCAGTACTGCCAACAGCGGGTCATGGTCTGCCTGGAGGCGGTGGACCTGCTCCACCAGCGCCACACTCCGGTAGAACGGCTCAGTGGCGGCATGCAGCGGCGCTTGAGTCTGGCGGCAGCGATGCTGCACCGTCCTAAACTGGTGATTTTAGATGAACCGACCACCGGCCTTGATATTGAGGCTCGCCATGAGGTTTGGCGCCTGATTCGGCAGTTTAAAGCCATGGGGGTGACGGTGTTACTGACCAGTCATTTGTTTGATGAGGTGGAGCGGTTATGTCAGCGCATTGGCATCATTACCCAGGGGCAATTACGGGCGGAGGGGACGCTGGATCAGTTGCGATCGCGCATCCCCGCCTACGAAATCGTTACCGTAGAAACCGACAGTCCCGATCTGGCTATTGCGCGGGCCGAGCAATGGGGCTACGCCCACCGCTACTACGGCGGGGACTTGGCCTTCTGGGTGCCCGACCAGCTCGATCTCAAGGACCTGATCGATCGCTTTGATGGGGTCCCCCTAGACTCCATTGCCCGTCACCCCGTGAAACTCGAGCACATCTACCTGGAGGTGACGCGACAGCCGCAGAACGGGTTGCGGGGAGGCCTGCCAGTCCTGACTCTCTAGTTCTGGCAGGGCTGTGGGGCTAACCGAGACCTGGCCTCAGTTAGCCCCATAGCCCTCGGCGGTATCTACCAGGGTTTCCACTGGGTCCAGTCTTCGTTGAAGATGGAGGTGTTGGGAAACTGCACCGGATTGCCACTCGCCTGGATTTGGTGCCGCAGGGCCTCTAGCATCGGTTCCTGCTTGGGCAGGTCATCCACCAATTCATAGGGGAGGACACCCTGGCGCAGAGAGAAATCGATGGTATGGGCGGCGGCGGCCCCCACTGACCACTCGAAGGAATGGACCCGGTAAGCGGCGGCGGCACTGTAGCTGGTAGCAATGCTCTTGCTGCTGACCAGCAGGTTATCGATCTTTTGGGGAATCATCGCCCGCAGGGGAATTTGGGCAGGGTAGGCCTGGCCGTGGGCTTGACGCACCCCAGGGCGCTCGATGTTGCCGGGTTTTTCCGCCGGGTACTCCGCCATGCAGGGGTGGAAGTCAATGGCATACTGGGCAATGCCAACGGAGTCGGGGTAAATCCGAGACCGGGTA
>CAYVMR010000070.1:0-11502 GCA_964452545.1 uncultured bacterium | reverse complement strand
CGGTCAACGCCAAAACCCTGGCCCAGCACTTCCCCTCGGTGGAGGCCCTGGCGATGGCCCCCAGCGATCGCCTGGCCACCATCGAGGGCATCGGCCCCGAAATTGCCCAGGCGGTCAGCCAGTGGTTTGCCAACCCTGCCAACCAGACCTTGATTGAACGGTTGCAGCGGGCCGGCCTGACCCTGGCCTGCACTGGGCAGACCGTCACCGCCGTCGACCAACCCCTGGCCGGTAAAACCTTTGTGCTCACGGGTACCCTAGCCCACCTGACTCGCCCCCAGGCCACAGCAAAAATAGAAGCAGCTGGGGGCAAGGTGGTGAGTAGCGTCAGCCCGGTGACCGACTACGTAGTGGCCGGGGAAAAGGCTGGATCAAAATTGACCAAGGCGGCAAAACTCGGTCTCACCATCCTGGATGAAACTGCTTTGCTGAACCTGATCACTACCCCTGGCGATGGGTAGCCCAGGGTCTCTAAGCCACCCTACCCCTGCCATTACCGTAGCCGGTAGGGTGATAGGGAAGGGGAATTGATATCGGGATGACAGGATTTGAACCTGCGACATCCTGCTCCCAAAGCAGGCGCGCTACCAAGCTGCGCTACATCCCGTAGGGTCCTAGCTTAATCCTACCACAGGGAAACCTGAACCCCCAGCGGGCTATGATCGGTGGATAGGTTGGAGTTATCTAGCTCGGAGATTTAACCTATGGCCTGGACCCCCGAGCCCCTAGGCGATCGCTAACATCGGCGGCGGACTTGGGGTCGCTCGACAGCTCCCTCGCGGCTCCGCTCTGCCGGGGGCGTAAGCTTCCAGCACGCTACCATTTTTCCAGCACATCACCATCAAATAGTCACAGACGGGACATTCAGTCTGAGCCACCTGATGATCGGGACAGGCCTGGCAAATCGGCGAGTCGGAATCAAAGAAACGGCGTTGGGCCAGGCTGCCGCAGTTAGGGCAATGGACGGTTTGGATGATATTCATGGTCAGACTTAAGCATAGTGGGAATCTAGTAGGCCGCTATCCGCTGTCCAGAACCTATACCCAGAGGCAGGCCTCACGTTAAATGTTGATCCACAGCGCCGGTGAAAATCTCGTAGGGTTTTACCCCCACTAGCGTCTCGAGCAACTCACCCTTTTTAAACAGCATCACCGCAGGAATACTGCGAATACCCAGACGTTTAGCCAGGGACTGATTAGCATCGAGATCGAGCTTATAAACCTGCAGGCGATCAGCGTAATCATTGGCTAAGCGATCCATGAGGGGGGCGACCAGCTTACACGGACCACACCATTGGGCCGTAAAATCTACCACCACTAAACCTTCGCTAGCGATCAAACTATCAAACTCGGCTTCACTTTGAATGTAAGTAGCTGTACCCATAACACTCATTTCAACAAAACAAAAAAAGTACCTGACGCCCAACTGACCTTGAGGATAGGACAAAACCCCATTGCCTCCCCCCGATAGCCTGCCGCTCACCGGTCAGATGTCAAGGCAGAGGCATACCAGCTTGCCCCTACCCCATTGACCATGACCCTGGTTGAAACGGTTTGCCTGGAGAAACAAAGTTATAGCCTTCACCGTCAACCCAAGGGATGAGGATTAGCCTGAAGGTCTAAACAAAAAACTTTACCGTTTTTTAAAGTATACCATGTCAGCTTCTTCTTTTTTAGAATCATAGATTTGACGGAAAATTCTGTTACATCCGTCTTTGGTATGACCCTAGGTTTCGGACGTCGAGGAGGGGCTATTAAAGGCTGGGGTCAGATAGGCGACCAGTGCACCCATTAAAAACCCAGCAACGTTGCGGGTAATCGGTAGCCACTCACTGGTCCGGCTAATGACGGGCCCCAGGCCGAAGGCAATAAATAGGATGCCCCAGAGGGGAGAGAAAATCAGCACCCACTGCCAGGCTAGTAGCTGTCCAGGCTTGCGGGGATGGGCGGCAAAGCCGCAGACGAGGCCACCGACGATGGAGGTGACTAGGGTCAATACCCACTGCTCTTGGGGCAGGCCAGGGACCACATTGCAACCCCCCTGGCGTAAACAGAGCTGAATCGACTCCAGAGCACTTAAAATAGAGCGGTCCTCACCGTTTTCGCGGACGAAAAACTGATTACCGTAGCGGGTTTGCAGTTCAATCCAAAAGGTGCGGGGTAGGAGATCGTAGACCGCATCACCGACGCTGAAGTTGAGTAGGTTACCCCCCCGAGGGTCCGCCACTAGCATAACGCTGCGGTCATCCAGACCCCAAAAGTCTTTAACGGCCCGCCCTGGGGTGCGATCGTATTGGGTTAGAACCCGCAGCTTCCATCCCGTTTCGGTTTCAAATTGACTCAGTTGGGAATTAAGGTCGTCCTCCTGGCGGGGGGTCAAGGATTTAGCGAGGTCAATAATGGCGGTGGCATCCTCAGGCAATAGCTCTGGATTGTCGTAGGCCTGGGCTGGGGCGGCGGGCCACCAGAGACATAGAACGGTCAAGGCCCATAGGGCTAATTGGGTGAAAAAAAATTTATTAACGTGCCGGGAAAAGAGCGCCATAGCAGAGGAAGGGCCTGGAGAGTTGAGAGCCATACCGTGGACAGGAGGACTTAGGGATTCATTTAGACTATAACTTTGTTTACACTTATTTACATCCATCTTAATCTGATTCCTCTAAAGAACCTCTGATTAGTGGGAGTGGGCCCGCCATGGACTGGCCCATTCCCACTAATCAGCTGGCCGGCGCTAGGAAGGCCAACTGAGGGCTGGTTTGGGCTAGGGAGCCAGGCCATGGCTAACCCTTGGTGACTTAGAGCCATGGATCGGCGGGGGGGGGCAGAGGAGGGTGTCGAGGGGGTGTCAGGGATGGCTCCGGCTCACCTTGGTCCCCGCCTAGAGATGGGGCCGCAGCAGGAAGGTGGGCCTCTCTGTCTGGCTCGACATCCGGTGGGGGAGAGGGTGATCGCCGCTCCACCTCCGGCAGGCTAGAACGGCGATGCCCCAGTTTCTTAGGGCGGAGCGGCTGTCCTGTCA
Organism: uncultured bacterium; assembly: GCA_964452545.1. Taxonomy (GTDB): domain Bacteria; phylum Cyanobacteriota; class Cyanobacteriia; order Phormidesmidales; family Phormidesmidaceae; genus Nodosilinea. The sequence continues at coordinate 8,484 of CAYVMR010000070.1, read as the reverse complement.
TGGATGGTTGCAGCCATACCCGCCAGGCCGCTTTTACTCCGACCCAAGCACTACGACGGCTGCGATCCACCCATTCCACCCGTTGGCGAGCCAGGCTCAAGCCTTCATCCATCTGTTTAATCACCTCTGCGGCTCGGCGTACCCCCGTATCTACGTCATCGCTCAACTCTGCCAGTTCGCGGCCAGTTAGACGCAGCGCCTCCAGGGTGGGGGGCAGTTCCCGATGTAGCGTGTCAAACAGCTTCTCTGCCGTACGGGCGGCCCGCCCTAGTTCCTGTAGGGCGGGTACCGCCACCAGTAAAACCGTCGTTAGGCTGACAGTTAACAGCAGCAGGGATAGCGTTAACCACAACAATGGATTGGCCAAGGTCGCTTCCCTTTGTTTGGTTAGGGTTGTTCAGAGTCCTGGGGTGATCGCGCCGTAGAGATCTGACTGAGATGGGCATACTCCTGTCGGGTGGCGTCCTGGCCAGCGGCGATCGCCAGGCGCAGTCGTTCTAGGGTATGGTCCCAATTCACCAAGGCCGCTGCCGAGAGATGATCCGTCTGGAGTTGGATGGTACTGGCCAGATCCTCCATTAAATCGGGCAAGGCATCGGCGGATTTCTTTAAGATCCGGCGAGTTTCTCGCCCTGGACGAGGGGCGACCAGAAGTCCTGCTATGGCTCCCAAGGCAGCTCCCACCAAAAGCCCACCCACAAACCCACCGGTTTGATGATTATCCATGGCCCCCATTACCCCCAGCAACGCTCCAACCTACAACAGCGGGTTGGCCTGCAATTCCTATGGTCATCCTAGCGCTTTTCGTGGCGGCGGTGATGTCGACGGTAAGTTACTTTTCCCCTTGCCTGGGTAGCCCGCCACCAACCCCAGCCTAGACGCCAGCCCAAACCCACCCAGGTCAAAACCTGCCCGCCCATCTGCAACTGTTGGGAGACACGGCCATAGGTGTGTTTCAGGTGGGCTAGCTTACCCTGGCTGGGTTTGATCAAGGCCGGCTTTACGCCCTGGCGCAGCTGACCATGCCAGTGCTCCAGCCGGGTTGTTAGGGTGATTAGGTCTTGCCGCCAGCGCCACAGCCGCCAGGCTAAATAGAAGCCGACTACGGTTAGGACAAGGTTCGCCAAGATAGCTACCCCAATCAACCAGAACTCTGGCATTTCCAGGTGCCTGTCCCCTACCCACCGTAGTTCCAGCCGGTGCTCTCGAGCAGCAGCGGCTCTCCGTCCCGATGCAGCCCTGCCCCCACCACCTCTCCCACAAAGACGGTGTGGTCGCCATGTTCTACGGTTCCCACCAGGCGACATTCAACGTAGCCCAGGCTGTCCTTAATCACCGGGCAACCAGTTTCGGGTGCTGAATAAAACTCCACCTCGGCAAACTTATTGCCAACTCGGCGTAGAGGCTTGAAGAAATTCTGGGCTAGGTCCTTCTGCCCGGCCTCTAAAAAACTTAGGGCAAAGGTGCCACTCGCCTTGACCATGGCGTGGGAGATGGAATCATGCTTCACACAATTGACCACTAGAGGGGGGCTAAAGGAGGCCTGCATCACCCAGCTGGCGGTGAACCCATTCATGTCCTCGCCATCCTTAACCCCACAGATGTAGAGACCGTGGGGGATTTTACGCAGCAACGTCTTCTTAGCCTGTTCGTCTAGCACCACATACCTGCAGAACCCATCATAGAAGAGTATGGCATAGTCGCGCCTGGAGCGCCCTCGCCCTCTGCTAGAGTATTGAATGCTGAATTAATCTATTGGATCCTGCTAATCCCTGTGGTTACCGTTAACGACACGACTTTCCTGCGGAATATCTGGTACCATGCCATCCCCAGTCACCGACTCAAGCCAGGGCAGGTGATCGCTAAAACCTTGCTGGACGAGCCGATTTTGCTGGGCCGTACCCGTCGGGGCGAAGCCTTTGCCCTGCGCGATATCTGTCCTCACCGAGCCGTACCCCTCAGCTGTGGGTGGTACGACGGTGAAACGGTACAGTGCTGTTACCATGGCTGGCGCTTCGATCAACAGGGCCACTGCGTAGAAATTCCGTCCCTGCTGCCCGATCAGTTAACCGACCTGAGTCGCTTTAATGTGCAGCGCTACGATCTACGGGAGGTGCAGGGCAATCTCTGGATCTACATGGCCGATCCCCGGCCGGGTAAGGCCACCGCGGCCCCCTTTGATATCCCCAGGGTGCCAGGGTTTGCCGATCAGGTCCAACCCAATTTTAGCTATACCATGCGCTTCCCCTGCTACATTGACCACGCTGTGGTCGGCTTGATGGATCCTGCCCACTCCCCCTTTGTGCACCGAGCTTGGTGGTGGCGAGGTGGCACTTTAAATGAAGAAGTGAAGTGGTTTGACCCATCTCCCTATGGCTTCACCATGCGTAAGCACCATATGGCTAACATGGGTCGGGGCTATTGGTTGGTAGGCGGCGTACCGGATAACGAAATCATTTTCTGTCTACCTGGCATTCGTACGGAGGAAATTACCACGAACCGTCACCGGGTGGTGAACCTGACCACCGTTACCCCCCTCGGCCCTGATCAAACCGATGTCACCTTTCAACTCTATTGGGACTTGCCCTGGGGTAATTTGCTTAAACCCCTGCTGCCCTGGTTAGTCCAAACCTTTTTGGGGCAAGATCGGGATGTGGTGATCAAACAACAACAGGGGCTGAAGTACGAATCGGTGTTGCGACTGATTAAGGACTCTGACACCCTGGCCCGTTGGTATTACCAGCTAAAGAAAGAGTACCACCGTTGCCAAGAGGAACACCGTGAATTTACCACCCCGGTCAAAACTCAACAACTTAAGTGGCGAGCCTAAAGGATTGACAAAGGAACTGGCCCCCGGGTTTTCACAACCTGACCAAGGGGCTATAATCTCCGATTAAGTAATGTAACTATTTTTCTGAGGAATAATTATTGACATTGCTTGACGTCCTAGGCCAGGCTGTTCTGCCCTGAGGACGGCTCGGGTTCACCTGGTTGGCTCCCAACCCTACCCTAGGCCTACGGTTGTCCTCACCCCCAGGATGGCCAGGATTACGTAAAGTAATATTACGTACAGGGTTCGCCTGGATACACGTTTGTCTGGTCAATGAGTTCGCCTGTATTAAGTTGACGAAAGGCGTCCCTTAACTTTTCGTTGTTTCGCTCCCCCGTCCTCTGGTTTGGGCTTAACGTCCCACCGCTGGTTATTTTATAAAACGCCATGTTTGAACATTTCACTAATACGGCTATCGCTGTGATCATGAAGGCCCAGGAGGAAGCCCGGCGGCTACGTCATAATTTTGTGGGTACTGAACAGCTGCTATTGGGACTGATTAAGGAGGGCTCCACGATGGCGGCCCACGTGTTGGACGAATTGGGGGTTACCCTCAACGATGCCCGGGCCGAGGTGGAGGCTATTATTGGTCGCGGGAGTGGTAGCGTGCCGCCTGAGATTCCCTTTACGCCTAAGGTCAAGCAGGTATTTGAACAGGCGTTTCAGGAAGCTCGGAAAATGGATGCGGCCTACATTGAGCCGGAGCATCTGCTGCTCAGCTTGACCCACAACAGCGAGAGTGTGGCCTATCGGGTCTTGACCAATTTGGGGGTTGACCCCGCCAAGGTTCGCACCCGGGTCATTCAAGAGCTGGGGGAGGTGGCGGCTGTGCCCCAGGGACGACGTAACGGGGTTGCCGGTCGTGACAAGGACGGCAAGGGTCATAAGGTCTTGAAGGAATTTGGCACCGATCTGACCAATTTGGCCGCCCGGGGTAAGATTGACCCCGTGGTGGGCAGGGCTCAGGAAATTGAACGGGTGGTGCAAATCCTGGGACGGCGCACTAAAAATAACCCTATTTTGGTGGGGGAGCCGGGGGTTGGTAAGACGGCGATCGCCGAAGGCCTAGCCCAACGCATCGTCAACCAGGAGGTGCCCGAGGCCCTGCTCAATAAACGGGTGATCAGTTTGAATATGGGCTCCCTGGTGTCCGGCACCCGCTTCCGCGGAGATTTTGAAGAGCGTCTGACCCAACTGGTCGACGAAGTCCGCCGTGACCCTAGCGTGATTTTGGTGATTGATGAAATTCATACCTTGATCGGGGCTGGATCCCTAGAGGGCGGCATGGACGCCGCTAACCTGCTCAAGCCAGCCCTGGCTCGGGGCGAGATGCAGTGCATCGGCGCCACTACCCTGAAGGAGTTTCGCCAGCATATTGAGCGGGATGCGGCGCTGGAACGCCGCTTTCAGCCGGTCATGGTCAATCCCCCCTCCGTAGATGAAACTGTGGAGATTTTGCAGGGTTTACGGAGTCGTTACGAGCAGTTTCACCAGGTGACGATCACCGATGGGGCCCTGGAGGCAGCGGCCCGCCTGGCTGATCGCTACATTAGCGATCGATACCTGCCCGATAAGGCCATTGATTTGATCGATGAGGCGGGTTCCCAGGTGAAGCTACGGTTTATTCCCCGCCATTTGAGCAAATCCGTAAAGCAACAGCTGCGCCAGTTAAACACGGATCTAGATGAGGCTATCCAACAACAGGAGTTTGGTAAAGCTAAGGCCCTGCGCCAGGAACAGCAGGATCTACGGCAAGCCGCCTCGATTAGCCTACCGGAGGGCGTCGCCACCCTCTCGACCCAGTCCTGCTTGCCGGTGGTTGATGCTGACAACATTGCTGAGATTGTGGCGGCCTGGACAGGAATTCCAGTGAATCGCATGACTGAAACCGATGCTGCCCGCCTCATGCACATGGAGGATGTGCTACACCAGCGGGTGGTGGGGCAACAGGAGGCGGTGGTCGCGGTGGCTCGGGCGATTCGTCGGGCCCGGTCGGGGCTGGCCAGTCCTGATCGGCCCATCGCTAGCCTGGTTTTCTCCGGTCCTACGGGGGTGGGCAAGACCGAGTTGTCGAAGGCCCTGGCCGTTGCCCTGTTTGGTTCAGAGGAGGCGATGATTCGGCTGGATATGTCGGAGTTTATGGAAAGCCACACTGTCTCCAAGCTGATCGGTGCCCCTCCCGGCTTTGTTGGCTATGACGAGGGCGGTCAACTCACTGAGGCGGTGCGCCGGCAGCCCTACAGTGTGATTCTGTTGGATGAAATCGAGAAAGCCCATCCAGATGTCTTTAACCTGCTGCTGCAGGTCCTCGAGGATGGTCGCTTGACCGATGCCAAGGGGCGATCGGTGAGCTTCAGGAACACCCTGATGGTTATGACCTCTAACATTGGCTCCCAGGTGATTGAAAAAGGTGGGCAAAGCTTGGGGTTTGAGTTTGGTAGTCAGGGGGCAGACAGCCAGTACCAGAACATCCGTAATCTGGTGAATGAGGAGATGAAGCAGTACTTCCGACCAGAGCTCCTCAACCGGCTAGACGAGGTGATCGTCTTCCGTCAACTGAGCCGGGATGAGGTTAATCAGGTCGCGGATCTGATGTTAGACCAGGTGAATCAACAGCTGGCTCCTCGCCAGATTACCTTGACCTTCTCCCCCGCCTTCCGGGATCATCTGGCTGACCAGGGCTACGACCAGCGCTATGGGGCTCGGCCCATGCGACGGGCGATCGCCCGTTTGGTGGAAGATCCCCTGGCGGAGGCGATTCTGTCGGGGACCGTACAGGATGGGGATAGGGCTCAGTTGGATCTGGATGACGCTGGCCAGGTGGTGGTGCAACCGATCAAACGTCCAGCCCTGGCGGTTTCCCATTGCTAGGGGGTGAATCGGGCTAATGCCGGCCAGCCTTGAATAGGGCTGGCCGCCACCCATAGCTGGGGCCGAATAATGACCTGGGCTAGGGGTTAGAAGGGTAGTTTTTTCTTGCTGGCTTTGTCGCGATCGTAATCCAGCTCCTTCAGCTTTTTCATAATTCGGCTGAAGTATTCTTGCAGATAGTCCTCAAGGGTGGTAATCTCCGTTGGGTCAATGCCAAAAACCTCATATACCTCCTCCATGGGGGCATCTAAGGGTTGACTGCCGGCAATCACCTCCACAAAGGCTAACCGATCAGCAAAGTTCCAACCCCACTGAAAAAAGTAGGCCAATCGGCGAATCCCCCGTAACAGCCCCAGGGACACCCTGGATACCTTGGCCTGCTGACCGCATTTACGCTCACAGAGGCGGATGATTTCGTAGGCGCCCCAGGCCCGCGGACCAGCCAGAGGAAAGCGACGTTTACTGGTGGCGGGTAGGGTCAACGCCTGAATGGCGAACCTGGCAATGTCCTGGGTATCCATATAGGCGATCGGGGCGGCCTCCCCCATCACCCAGATGGATTGCTTCTCTAAAATGGGAATGGCATACTGGCCAATTAACCCCTGTAGAAAACCACAGGGCTGCAAGATGGTGTAGTCTAATCCAGATTCAGCCAGTAGCTTTTCCGTAAAGTGCTTAACCTTCATCAAGGGGACGTGGGGAAAACGCTCGGAATTGAGGATTGAGATGAAAATGAACCGCTGCACTCCCGCGGTTCGGGTAGCCTCAATCAAGTTGACTTTGCCCTGCCAATCAACCTCGAGTACTGACTCCGAGGGGCGGGCGGTGGCGGCGTCAATCACCGCATCGATCCCCGCCAGGGCGGCAGGTAGGGTGTCGGGCTTGGTTAGGTTGCCCCTGACCAACTCCACTCCCCACTCCCGCAAAAAACTGGCTCGTTGAGGGCTCCTGACCAAACAGCGGACATCATGACCTTCGTCTAGGGCGCGACGAACGATTTGTCGTCCCAGGGTGCCCGTAGCGCCAACCACCAATAGTTTCATGAGGGGATGATACAAAACTTAACTTCATTTAAGAATATCAGATCTATCCCCTCTGCTAGCCTACGGTGATAAAACAAGCGTTACTCTTCTCCGCCCTGGATGCGCAACATAACAAAGCCGAGCCCCAGACCCACCAAGGTCAGGGTGAAAATGATAATGCTGGTGTTGAAAATCTCGGCGGCCATGGTTTCTCCTCAGGGCAAGATTATAATGTCAATATTAAGTAGGCTATATCGATCAGCCAGCCTTATTTTAGACCAGTTTGGTATCCTCCCTGACCTACTCCCCCACCCTCTGCCCCCTGCCTCGTCTGGCCGTCACCCTAGGGGATCCGGCTGGGATTGGTCCGGAGGTCATCCTGAAGGCCTTAGCGGTTCAGGATTGGCAAAAGCAAGCCCAGATCACCGTGTTTGGCACCGCGGCTCTCCTGGCCCAGTCCATCGAGTCCCTGGGTCGGGTACCCGATGGGGAGCCCCTGGCCAGTCTAGATGCCATTGACTGGTGTGAGGTACCGCTTCCCCTGCCCCTGGCTGACCTCAGCTTAGGCCAGCCCAGTGTTGCGACTGGGGCGGCTAGTTTTGCCTACCTGGATGCGGCGATCGCCCAAACCGCCGCTGGCCATTTTGATGGTATTGTCACCGGCCCGATCGCGAAATCCGCCTGGTATGCCGCCGGCCACCCCTACCCTGGTCAAACGGAACGCCTGGCCGAAGGGGCGGGCGTCGATCGGGTGGCCATGGCCTTTGTGGCCCGGTCCCCCCACACTGGATGGCTGCTGCGCACCCTACTGGCCACCACCCATATGCCCTTGCAGCGCGTCCCCGCCACCCTAACGCCGGCCCTGCTCACCGAGAAACTAGACTTGCTCCTCACCAGTCTCCAGCAGGACTTCGGCCTCAGCCGTCCGAGGGTGGCCGTGGCTGGCCTCAACCCCCACAGCGGCGAGGACGGTCAGTTAGGGGAGGAGGAGCAAGCCGTCCTAATTCCCTGGTTAGAGGAGCAGCGGCAGCGCTATCCCCAGGCTCAGATTGATGGACCCGTGCCCGCCGATACTCTCTGGGTTGTCCCCGGCCAGGCCTGGTTTGGCACAGTACCGGGCCGGGTAGCCCACGATGCCTATCTGGCCCTATACCATGACCAGGGTTTAATTCCCGTCAAGCTGATGGCCTTTGATCGGGCCGTGAATGTCACCCTAGGTCTACCCTGGGTGCGCACTTCCCCTGACCATGGCACCGCCTTTGATATTGCCGGCCGGGGCCTAGCTAACCCCAGCAGCTTTCTGGCGGCCCTGGAGCTGGCCATTCAGTTGACCCAGTCACGATTAGCGGCCAGGACAGGCTAATCCCAGGGGATCTGGCGGCCTAGTCCGAGGCCTTCGATGTGACAAATCATTGACATCGATGATGGCAAGGCTCTGAAAAATAAAATATTAGTTAACGTTTCTAGACCCAGATTAAGGGGAGAATAAGGTGTAGGTTAGTAGCCAGGTATCGAAAAATATCAGTAAACTAGGATACGGAACCCAGAAATAAAAATATAGTTTTGATCAGAATGCTTAGCCTAGGGTTGAACGGTCAAAGTCAACCCTATACAGGTGTTCTGGCCCGCCCCCGCCCCCTTGCGGGTGGCTACGGCGGTATCTCAGCGATTATTTGGCCCTTCCAAGCGTTCCTTCGTCGTTACTCGGTTTAACCATGCTACAGTCCCTCCACTACACCATCGATTTGATTCGCGATGAGG
>CAYVMR010000069.1:0-11539 GCA_964452545.1 uncultured bacterium | reverse complement strand
GTTTTACTCAGAGGCAAGCCGCATGGGCCTAAAGATTCTCTACATCGACATGGACAATGTTCTGGTTGATTTTCCCTCTGGTATTGCCCGTGTCCCCCCAGAGGTGGTGGATGAGTATGACGACAGATTGGATGACGTTCCCGGTATCTTCTCTTTGATGGAGCCGCTGCCGGGGGCGGTTGAGTCCTTTGAGGTGTTGGCGGGTCTCTATGACACTTACATTTTGTCCACCGCCCCCTGGGAGAACCCCAGCGCCTGGTCAGATAAGCTGTTGTGGGTTAAGCGTCACCTGGGCCGGGCGGCCCATAAGCGGCTGATTCTGTCTCACCACAAAAATCTGAATGAGAGGTTGTTTGAAAAGGGTTGTCCCAGGTATAGTTCTCCGCCAAGGGGCCGCCAAAATACTGAATTTTGCGATAATTGTCCCACTCCATAGGTATAGTCTGAGACTCTCTTTGGCTTTTCAAACAACCTCTGAGGGTGATTTCCTCATAGACGATAGAACTAAGAATGGGGCCGATCGCTTCCGGGGGGAGCATATCCATTTTGGGACGCCGCCCTTTCCCGATTAGCCAGCGGTGGTTGCCTATCTTAAGCAGAGGGCGTGACCATGGGGGTGTGGGCGGTGGTGGCGATCGCGGTGGCTTCGTTATCGGTGGTTGTGCCTCATCCATCGGTGATGTAGCGGGTTAGGCTGGGTCAGGGTAGGCATCAGGCGATAATAGCTCCAGTGCGCTCAGAGGATAACGATGGAAGGTTTACCGCCTATCTGTGTAGATTGCGCCCACTTTGATGAGAAAAGTGCCCACCCGATTACCTGTCGGGCCTTTCCCCAGGGGATCCCAGATGAGATTCTTACCTTTGGCAACCCTCACCTGGATCCCTTACCTGGAGATAGTGGTCTACGGTTTGAGCCCAGGGATGGTCAGCTAACCAACTATGCCGCCATGTTAATTAAGGAGTACAGGCAGGAGAGTGCCCACCAACAGGGAGACTAGGGGTCTCTAGGTGTTCAAAAATGGGCTGGGTTTACCATGGTAGGAGGCAAATACCTGCTTTTTAGCGCGGGTAGCGGCGACGTGCAGTAGGCAGCGTTCTCCTGTGATAAATAGGTCCTGGGCGGTGTCGTCGGCACAATGTTCTAATCCGGGGGTAAAGGGTAAAACGTCAGCATTAAGGGATGGCAGAAACATATAGTTAAACTGCAACCCCTTAACCCGGTGCATGGTGCCCATGCGGATGCCATCTTCGAGGGGGTTGTCAGGCTGATTTTTACGAATGTGTTTAACCGGTAGCCCGAGGGTTTGCAGGGCGGTTTCAAACTTTTGCATCAAGGCTTTGGTGCGAAAGGTGAGGCAAACCCCGGCCAGGGAGTGGTCTGCCGATTGGATATGGGTAATCGTCTGTTTGAGGAATTTGAGTTCATCTTCAAAGGTCTCAAAGCCTTTGACTACAGGTACTTCGCCATGGACAAGGGAACGATAGTCCCGGAGAGAATCGGTGCCACCATTCAGGTCATCAATGGTCAGGCCCTCCAGGACAGCAGTAGCCCAACGGCGGATTTCATCAGTGGTGCGGTAGTTGAGGCGGAGTTTTTTAGATCGCCCTCGAATATCGATGCCACAGTGGCTGAGGGTGACCACTTTGCCATAGATGCGCTGATGGGCATCTCCCACCATAAACAGGTCATTCGGTTTAGAGCTGCCTGCGATCGCCCGCAACAACTCAAAGGCCGCCGGGCTCATATCCTGCGCCTCATCCACAATCACCCCCTTATAGGGCAGAGACTCGTCACCTCTGGCGGTGATCAATCGGGCGGCATCGCGGAAGGCATCATCAGGCTCCCGCAGGTGCTTCGACCGCAGAAGATTGCGATATTCCTCAAAAACGGGCCAAATATCCTGGCGTTGTTGGCGGCTAAGGCGAGTACCCCGCCCCACCCGTCGGGCCTTGAGATAATCTCGCTGGGTCTGACACCCCTGGGAAAGCACCACATTTTGCCACTCGTTTTGGTAGAAGTTCAACGGTAACCCCAGTTCGACGGGGGCCAGGGTATAGGCGTCCTGCCAGAGGTCATCGGTGATGCTGTCATAGGCAATTTTGGTCTCCACTCCCTCCTGGCGCAGAAACTCAGCGACCCAGGCATCCAGGTTAATCACTTGAATGCGACGCATGAGATCGGGGGAACAGATGGTTTTAAGGTTAGCCTCAATATCCACCGCCAGGTTTTTGGTAAAGGTAGTGAACAGAATGCGATCGCTGAGATCCGTAAAGCGATGCTGAGTCAGCCACCTGGCCCGGTGCATCGCTACAACGGTTTTGCCCGTCCCCGCTCCTCCCAACACCCGAACAGGGCCATTCCAGTCTTTTTCCACCAGCTGGCGCTGGGAGGGATGGAGAAAGACACGCCACTTCTCCAGAGGAGCCGCCAGCATTTCCTCCAGCTCGGTATCATCGGTGACGACCATAAAGCGACTGAGGCTGTCGTCATTTTTCAGGGCAGTCTCCAGGTCGTTGGGGTCAACGGTTTCCCCTTCCTGGGAACGGTCGAGCTGGCGAAAGACCTCCTCCAGCCCATAGCCAGAGGCCAGCATCAGCAGGGCATCACTGGCTTCGCGGGGCAGGTGGGGCAGGAGCGCATCAACATCATCGTCGGTAACAACCCGACGGACGGCGGGGAGCAAAATCTCCGGCACCCCCAGGCGCTGCAGGTGTTTATCCTTAATATCCTGGAAGCGGCCAGGGACAGCGGGGGAATTTTTCTGATCCAGTTGGGCGATGGTAGCCCTGGCCTCTTCAACATCAATAATTTGCAGGGCACCGGATTCTTGGTTGACAATACAGGCCTTACGCTGAGCCCAATCGTAGGCGTCGTCGTGGTGATCTACCCACAGCAGGATGTAAACATTGCCCGTATCGGGCTTAAGCATGATGGCGCGATAGGCCTGGTCGATGCGCACGGAACGCATGAGCTTGCTCTGACTATTTTGAATGGTCTCGTAGTTAAACCCAGGGGCAGTCGGATCCTGGCGAAACAGGTTGATAAATTTAGACACCTTCTCCTGGGTGTTGCGGGGGAGACGGCTATAGGCATCAAAGAACTCGTCGGAAATAGCGAGGCGGAAGGTGTTCTGTAAGGGCATCGTTTACGCTCCTGGCAACCTGTCTTTAATAGTGCCCATGGCCGAGGGAAACTGGTCGACGGTAACGGCGCACCAGCCCGCCTGGGCCCAGACATCCTGATCATCATCGGTCAGCAGCACCGCTACCTGAGCCCCTGGCCAGGCCAGCTCGGCTTCGGCAATCACCTTGCCCCGTTGATTGGTCAGCTCGTAGCCCGCCTCTGGCAGGGGCCAGCTTTCCTGCTCCATCTGGTCGATGGTGGAGAGCAGCAGATCCTCCAAAACCGATGCTCTCAGGTTGGCCCACCCCTGATCGGTAACCCTTGCCAGGGATGCAGGCGGTTTGGGGGACGAGGGTGGATTAGCCAGGAGGGGCTGGTGTCCCTGGCTAATGGCCGTGGTGGTGATGGCATAGACATGGGGGAGAAATTGATAGAGGTTCAGCAGGCGTAGGGCCTCGTTCAACTATGCTTGAGGGGGTCGGGATAATCACCAGGCCTGTCATCAAACTGTATAAGCACCAGGCTGCCCGTCGGGTCGAGTTGGGCATGGCGACTCAGGTCGGCCCCATGCCATACCCGCAAAACGGAGGAAACCGGCACATCTCCACTAATGAACTGGGGCGGTGGTTCCCAGTAGTCCAGGGCCAGTTCCCCCAATAACTCCTGAATCTGCTGACTCCACTGCGACTGCAGGCCTTGATCAGTAAAAGAATATTGATCGGCCTGAGCCATGGTCCGCAGCAGCCCCCATTGCTGCCAGGTAGACGCGGAGGGATGGGCCAGGTAGTGCATTAACCATTCAAAACTAGTGCCCTGCTCCAGGATGGTCATGGCATCACAGCCATACTTTTGGTACATACCGCCAGGGTTGGACTGAAACTGAGCATTGAGCGAGTAGTTGAGGCCATCGGGTCCGGTCACCTGATATTCGGGGTCCAACTGCTTAGCCACATCATCCCAGGTGAGAGACCAGCACCAGAACTGATGGCTGCGCAGGATGGCTAGCCGTTGCTCAAAGTCAGTACCAATCCGGTCCTTATGATAGTCCCAACCATCAGTAAAAATGACGATGGGCTTGCTATCCAGTCGCACCGAGGCAGGACGGATCAGAAAATCAGCCCGGCAGGGAACAGCCACCCCGTCCCCGCTGCCCAGACTAACCTGGGTTTCGATCACCCAGGCAGACTGGCCGATTTTCAAGTAGTAGCCAGTTTTGCCATTGAAGGTATCCTTCCGCAGGATAGTTTCCTGCCCCTCCACCGAGTTGTGGCCTAGGGTGGGGCGATAGCGGCGGATAGCTTCGATGAAGCGCCGCTCTAGTTCGCTTTCCAAGTTACTGTTGAGGCGGATGGCGGATAGACCGGTGGAGGTCTCGGCTAAGTGGGGCCAGTGCTTGGCGATCGCACTCAACAAGGTTTGGCTACGCCGGCGGCTGGTCTTGTCCTGGTCAAAGCTATTACGGTAGGCAAATAGGCATTCATAGCAGCCATCCTTGCCCTCCGCTTGACAGCCACAGGCCCGCACCACCTTCAGCGCCTGGTCAAAGACATCCCGCATCTGGTCAGGGTTACGAATCAGCTGGCGCAGGTAACCGGTACCCCCCGGCACACTGTCAAACAGGTATAGAAAGGACTTGCGCAGGGTCGAATTGGGCTGGGGTTCTTCGCTGATGGTGGTGTGGAGGTGCCCCACCTGGCCCCCAAACTTTTGCTTCAGCCCCAGTTGTAGGGAAAGCGTTTTTGGTCATGGCACTCGATGGCGTTGAGCACATCACTGAGCAGGTGGGGAAAGGCCTGACGGGCCACTCCGGTGGCCACCCAGTTATCCAGACAAAAGGCGGTAAGCTGCCGCTGTAGAATGGCTGAGGCATCCAGGTAGCAACCGGCGGTTTCAATTTTGCCCGCCAGCATCCGCATCGGGTCAGCATAGAAAAATAGGTCGTGGGGTTTACTATTAGCCACCACACTGATCAGGGCGTTGCCATCTCGACGACCGGCTCGCCCACCCCGCTGTTGAAAGTTGGCAGGGCCGGGCGGCACTGACCCAAGAAACACCGTCGATAGATCACCAATATCAATCCCCATCTCCAGGGTAGAGGTGGCGGAGATCAGGTTAGGGTCGCAGCGACGGGTGCTTTCGATAAACCGTTTCTCCAGGGTTTCGCGGTTGGTGCGGCTCAGCAAGCCGGTATGTTCCGCCGCGACGATGCGCTCCACCTCACCGTGGCGGTAGATCTCTCGATAGTAGGCTAGGCCAGTGCGGGGGTCAGGGGCATAGTGGCCAAAGCAACCACTCTTGAGACAGGCCATTCCCTCTAGACTGGCTTGCTCTAGGGGGCTGGTGGTGACCTGGTGGCTGCAGCGATCGCAGCTCAGCACCGTAGCCTCTGCCCCCAAATACAGCGCCCCGAGGGGAATGCCCCAGGCTCGCCCGCCATTGCAGGGGCGGGCCTCCAACAAGCCCACCTCCACCAGGCTGGCCAAAGCACTATGGAGAATGTCCACCAATTGCTCCTTCAGCAGCAGGCTGGTGGCACTAAAAACCCGGGCGGTCCAGTCTTCACACCAGCTATTGCGTTTGTCAGAACGAATCACCGGCTCGAAGCTATCAGCCTTGGCGGAGGCATTGACGTAGAAGAGAGGGCGTGGCACCGTCGGCCCGATTTTGGGCATGTAGGTATATTTCTGCCAGAGGAAGGTATTGCCCCCAGCGGCAATGTAATTAGCGGTGGCGGGTTGCAGGAGGCCGCCCCGCTGCCGCAGGTAGTGCAGTAACCCCAACAAAAACTGTCGCACCGACGCTGGGGAGGCCAACCGCAGGGCTTCGATTTCGTTGGTCAGCTTCAGGTGAAGAGCAGTAACCGCCTGATCGAGGCTGTTGGGGGCAAAGTAGGTGGCACAGACCCCACTCCGCTCTAGGGAGGGGCCAACGGCGGCCCGATGGCCAAACTGGTTGACGATTTCCCAGGTCAGGCGTTCGTTGACCAGGGCGAGCAGGCGACTATCGGTGGGCAGGTCGGCTTTGTCGCTCTTAAGAAAGTCCTCCCACTCCCGCAGCCAGGCCAGGTCGGTGGGTAGGAAGGTGGCGACGTAGTCAGCGGTGGAACCCAGTCGGGTTTGCCAGTAGGTGGGGAACTGGTCGAGGAGGTTCTGGAGGCTGAGGTTTGCCCTCACCCCTGGCCCCTCTGGCGAAGGGAGTGGGGAACCAGACTCCGGTTCCCCCTTCTCCCAGGGGGAATGAGGGCCTGCCACCACATGGGCGATCGCAGTCCTGAGGGTAGTCCGATAGGTGCGAGCCCCATAGAAGCCGGCGCGGTGGGCGGCATCCTGTACCGAATCAGAAAAGGCCAGGAGCTTTTTGTCGGCGTTGTAGGGGGTGGTGTAAAGCACCCCGATCATGGCACTGGTGAGGCTACTGGCCTGGGCCCCCAGGATGGTTAACCCACTGCTGCTACGGCAGTAGGGGCAATCGTGGGTAACGACTAAGTGCTTCTGGCCGTTACGGATTTCCTCACGGGTGTTGTCGGGGACGTGGACACGGATCAGGTTTTGGTTGCCACAACTACGGCATTGGGCCTGGCGCTGGCTGTTGAGGGTGAGGCATTGGCCGCAAAATTGCTGAAAACTGGGTTGGGTCTCATCGCAGGGAAAGACAAAGCTGACCAGGGGCTTACGGCTGAAGAAGGCCTGGTAAAAGCTCTTGAGGGCATCCGGTTCTAGCTTATCAGCCCCCTGGGAGGGCTGCACCCCACCCCACCCCGTGGCGCCACAGTCCCGACAGTGCAGCACGGGGAGTGTTTTGGGGGGAGTGGTTTCCCCCGGTTCAGGAACCTTGTTGGTCAGGTCTGTGGAAAACAGCAGCTCTGGTTGGGGCTCAACGGTGGCCACCATGCGTCGCAGTTCCCGAAACCAGTACTGCACTCGTAGGGATACCCAGGGCAATACCAGGGTGGTGCCGTCGGGCTTGGTGACTGCTCGACGAGCCACCGCCATCAAACTGAGGAGGCTATCGAACAGCAGTTGGCTATAGGTCGGGGGGGCATCGGCGGGGATGCCCAGGCGACGGCCAAATAAATCTAGAATGTCGGCGTAGGTTTTGGTGCCCTCGCTCAGCTTACGGAGCAGGTTTTGCACAATGGGCAGGGTTTTAAGTTCCTTTCCCAGGTGGATACACCAGGCGGTGGACAGCCCCTGATCTCCCTCCTCTCCTCTAGAGGAGGATGGGGGGGCAAACTCCTGCAGCCAGAGGCGAGCCTGGGCCCGCAGGTAGGCCAGGGGTGAACCATAGCGGTCGGGCTGGAGGGCATTGAGCTGATCTAGGCCGGGTATGGGTAGGGGATTAATCAGAGCGTCGGGGTCTTCGTAGAGAAACTCGTTGGCGGTGATCCGGTCTTCTTCAATCAGGGCCTGGTGGTTTTCCCTATCAAAGGGTTCGTCGAAGATTTTGGCGGCATAGTTCAGCATTTCGCCCTTATTGTCGCCGCCGCCAAGGGTGGCGGAGGTGCCGACACAGGCCAGATGGTTTGGGGGAGTTTTAAGGCGATGCTTGAGGCGGCGCAGCAGGCAGGCCAGGTCGGTACCCTGGGCCCCATCAAAGGTGTGGAACTCATCAACGATGATGTAGCGCAGGGCGGTGGGGTTGGCCTGGTTGTGCTGCCAGAGGGCCTGGGCATTGGGCTGGATCAGCAGATAATCCAGCATTTTGTAGTTGGTCAGCAGGATGTCGGGTGGGCTTTGACGCAGGGTGGGTTTGTCGGTGATGACGGTGTCTGACTCCATCTGGGTGGTGGCGTTGTCCTCCTGATCCCCCACGTAGAGGCCGGCGGTAACCTTGCCCTGGAGGGCTGGGGTAGAGTGAATCAATCTGGCGATGCGTTTGGCCTGATCGGTGGCCAGGGCATTCATCGGGTAGATCAAAATGGCCTTAATGCCGGGGTTGCCAATCTGCTGGCGACAGTGCTCTAGCAGGGGCATGAGGAAACATTCGGTTTTACCTGAGCCGGTGCCGGTGGCGATCAGGGTAGATTGGTAGTAGGGCGGGGCCAGGCGTTGAAAGGCTCGCTCCTGGTGCAGGTGGGGGTTAAATTTAAGGGGAATGTCTTTGAAAAAGTTGGCACCGGCTTGACCGGGGCGAAAGGGAAGGCCGATGGAGAGGTAGGGCCCCTGACAGTAGTTGGTCTCCCTGGCCAGAAAACGTTCCATCAGACCGTTGAACCCTGGAGTGGTGGGGCGAAAGGTGGTGTGGAGGTAGTCGGCGACGCAGTTGCGGAGCTGGGTGGCAACGACGGATGGCAACATGGAATATTAGAGACGCAGGTCGCCTCTTGAGGTGGAGTGATAGGACGATAGTCGAGTCAGGGGAACTACTTATATTTACTGTTGTTTAGCACAAAATCAGGACAGACTGGGAAACGTAACATTCAGAAAGCACTATGGGAAGACAATGGGACGGAGAGCTAAAGCCATGGGATCATTCTAGTGAAATCAGCTTTAATCAAGCCTCAGTAGATCGCAAAGTCGCCTGACCCTCATCCCCTAACCCCTTCTCCCAAAAAGGGAGAAGGGGAACTGAATTCAAAGTCCCTCTCCCGCTCTGGGAGAGGGATTTAGGCTGAGGGCTGGATCATGACAACAGAGCATGTTTGTGATCTACTGAACCCCATCAAGGAAAATCAGACTTCCAAATATGGGTAGCTCTCTGCGCTAAATGTCTCTGTCTCGTAGACAGTGTATGTGGAGTCCACTCTTCAGCTAGTACATCTTGGGTTAATTTATAGGCGCTTTGCTGATAAGATTCTCGTTTGATTAGATAAGGTTGATTCCCAACTTGACGATTAAGATGTGGTTCTAAGGGCGTCAAATTTCCAAGACGATACACCATTTCTTCTATTTGGGTATCAGCGAAGTTCTGTCTCCAGTCACTACTGGGTGATTCAGGTAAAATATGTTCGATAGAAAAACTATCTTCATTCACCTCTAGATGTGATACATCTGTCTCAAGTTTGCATAAAATATATCTCACTAATTTCTTTTTCTGTCCCTTGGTAGACATTGATAGCAAGGAAAAGTCTTGAAGGAACTTCTCATCTGAAACATATACTGAACGAAGATAATCAAAGACCTGTCTTGGGTTTGTTACTTCACCATTAGCAATCGCAATTGCCACCCTATTATAAAGAGTTTCTAATTCATTAGGATTTAGGCTACTAACAATGGTGTAACGAAAAGAAAGTACACCTACAAGTTTCAATAGGCGAGTAAAGTTCTCAGGGGAAAACCTCTCGTATGCAGCAAATAAAGTTGGATAAGCTTGCTTTACTCCAAATAACTCAAGTTCACGAATATAGGGTCGGTTTTCTGGCGCATCTCGCCAAAATTCATCGTTGGAATTACTGAGGGCAACAAAGAGGCTACTGTAGTTTTCAAGTCGATCAAGTAATTCAAATGATTGTTGCCCGTTTTTTACAGACCCACGAACTATCTTGAATAGTCTTTCCCGCCTCACTCTGGTTTGTTTAAGACTAATATAATAACGGAGAAATTCAGGAAAATTCTCCATTTGAACTGTATTAATAATTCTTCTCCACTGCCGTTGTGCTTCTTGCAGATCATCTGGACCCTGGAAAAGAGAGAACAGATAATTCTTTAGCAGATCTGTTGAACTGAGTTCTATGCCCCTAGCATTTAAGGTTTCAAACACAGTATACGCATTTAACTCATCTTCAACGTTAATCTGAATAAAAAGCAATCGTTGACCAATAATATCCGTCAAAAACTCAACCAGTTTCTCGCCAC
Organism: uncultured bacterium; assembly: GCA_964452545.1. Classification (GTDB taxonomy): domain Bacteria; phylum Cyanobacteriota; class Cyanobacteriia; order Phormidesmidales; family Phormidesmidaceae; genus Nodosilinea. The sequence continues at coordinate 1,621 of CAYVMR010000069.1, read as the reverse complement.
TCCGAATCACTTCTCCGAGTTCTTCTAAATGACTTGAAAAATATTGAAAAGATTGCCAGAGTAATTGATTAGATTTTGAGAGAGATCGGAGGTTAAAGGGTTTTCTAAGATTAATTAAATTGCCTTGATAAAAGTCATTATTATTTTCGTTCAAAATAATTTTGCTTGAATAACGGAGAGAGCGTGGATCTCTATCACTCAGATAGGTGCGCCTTAAAATTTCTTGACGCTCCTGATTAGCGTCTTTTTGCTCTTGTTGCTCTACTAATTTTTGTATCTTTTCGATCACAGCGATCGCAATAATACTAAGAGTTGCTAGCCGTTGTTGTCCATCAATAATTGTAAATTCTTTATCCGAGACACTAGAGTTTTGTAGAACCAGCGCTCCCATATAATGACTAGAATCGGGGTTAGCATGTAGCGTCAGAATATCTTGCCAAAGATCCTCCCAATTTTCTTCATGCCAAGAGTAATCACGCTGAAAAGGCGGTACTCGGTAAATCTTGCCATTGCCAATTAAGTCACCGAAGCTAGTGGTACGTGTGTCTAGCAGATTAATCCGAGCCATAAATTAGGACGAGTGAACTTAAGATGGGTAAGCTGATCTTGACTTCCAAGGTATCAGGAGGTTATCCATTTAGGGTACCTGAAGTTCTGGCTAGCTAATACGGCGGAAGGGTGCGGAGGATACAGAGGTGATCGGTGTATCCCATCCCCAACCCAGTGATCGGCCCACCGGACTGACTGATCCCCCTGGGGAGCCCTAACAGCCATCCCTAACCCTGGGGTGAGCCCGACTCAAAATGGGCCCAGGCGGTGCGGTAGTCGCTAACTCTGTCGCACTTATCAAAGGGGGCCTCATACACAATCCTGCGGTAGCGGGGGCCGCCTTCGGCCTCGACCCAGCGATCGCCTGGCCGCAGGGGGACGGTGGGGGGCAGGATGTCGTCTGCGATGTCGACTTCCAGGGTGTCGACGATCGCCTGCTGGGTTTCGGGGTTATAGACGTCTTCCCAGCCGATGATGGCTTTTTTGGCGTTGCCTTTGCGGGGTAGGCCGACGCCGGTCAGCCCTTTGCTGGGGGTAAAGACGATGCGACCGTTTTTGTCGTAGTAGGTTTCCCGCTCGTATTGCTGCATAACCGGGAACTGGACGCGGTAGAGGGTAATCAGCTCCTCGAGGGTGAGGCCCAGGGCCATGGCGGCGAGCACGTCGATTTCCACCAGGGCCTGGCGGCGGGCGTAGTCGGTGCGGAGGGCACAGGTGCGCTGCCAGGTGGGGGTGAGGTTGGCAAAAAAGTGAGGGTCCAGGCGGGGATTTTCCGATGGAAAGGCTTCGCCAACGTCGGGCTTGCTCCAGCGATCGCGGGTAAAGGCGGGGTCAAAGCACTCGGCCCAGAGGTCGGTGTAGTGGGTGGTAAGGCAGTTGAGGGCCAGAGCGCGGAGGATCAGAGTGGGTCTAGGTTCAATAACGGGAAAGTTTTCCCAGGTGAAGTGGAGGTTAGAACGTCCAGTGGTTTTGATGTAGAAATCAGCGACGATGCTCATACCAAAGCATGTTGCTTTGAGGAGTAAATCGTTATCGTTGAAAACCGTAGTCTGGACACCGTTAATATGTCCAA
>CAYVMR010000068.1:0-11545 GCA_964452545.1 uncultured bacterium | reverse complement strand
TGTTCTCCCATCGATAGTACGGGACCATGACCAGACTTCACGACCAACCGATTACCGCCGAAGCCCTCAATGCCCGCGGCTGCGCCCTCTGTGAGCAGGCTGAATTCACCCAGGCCCTGCACGCCTTCGACCAGGCCCTGGCCCTGGATAGTCGCTACTCCACCGCCTGGAATAACCGGGGCAATGCCCTGTCGGGGCTACAGCGCTATGCTGAGGCCCTGGCCGCCTATGACCGGGCGGTGGCCCTCAACCCCCAATACCACCAGGCCTGGTTTAACCGGGGCAAACTCTTAACGGAGATGGGAGCCTACGGCAATGCGGTAGCCTCCTACGATCGGGCCATCGCCCTGGGGGATGATCCGATCTACCACCACGCCCGCTCCTCCATCTGGCTGAAAAAACAACTGGTGGAGACGGTGTAGGGAGCTACTCAGGGGTGGAGGGCACCGGGGATAGGCTAGTCTCCACCAGCACCACCTGCCGAGCCTGGGTCTGGGTATGGCGCAGCGCCTCCAGGGCCTGCTTAATCACCACGGAGGCTGGTACCGCCACCACCACCCCCAACAAACCTCCCACCCGGGCGCCGGATAGGATGGCAATGAACACCCAGAAGGGATTCAGCCCCGTGACACTGCCCAGCACCCGGGGGGCCAGGCCATTTTCCCCCACCTGCTGGACAATTACGGAGCTAATCAGCATGGGGATGGCAATTTTAATATCCCGCAGGGCTACCAGCAGGGTAGTCAGGACAACCCCAACGGTGCCCCCAAAGGGCACCAGGGCCAGCAGTCCTACGGTTAAACCAAAAAAGGACCCAAAGGGGACGTTAATCAGACTATAGACAATGGTCAGGGCGGTTCCCAAGCAGATCGCCAAAATTAATTGGCCCAGGAAGTAATTGCGAAAACTTTGCCGTAGGGTTTGGGAAAAAGGCTGTTGAATGGGCCGTGGCAACCAGCCCACCACGCCGCCCCAGACCTCTTCGCCGTGCTGCAATAGATAAAAGGTTAGCACCAGGGTTAAAACCACATCCACCAGTTTGTTGGCGGTAAACACCGCCACATTGATAGTGAGGTTCAAGGCTTCCCCAGCGATCGACTGAATTTCCCGCTTTAGTCGGTCACTGGTTTGGGTAATTAACCCATCCAGGTTGACCGGCCAGCCCCAATCGGCAAACTTGGCATCCAGCATCATCAGTTGGTTTTTGCCGGAGTCAAACCATTCTGGCAAGCGCACCACCAATTGCTGTCCCTGGTCAATCACAAAGGGCAGGACGGTAATGCCCAGGGCGGTCACCCCCACCAGGGCTAGGACCAGCACTAAAATTGCCGCCTGCCCCCGTTTGAGTCCAACTTTTTCCAAGCTGGCCATGGGGTAGCTGAGTAAAAAGGCCAGCAAGGCGGCAATCAAGAGGGTGACAAAGATGGAGTGAAAATAGCCCACCACTAGGGAGATTGCCCAAATATTGAGGACCAGCAAGGGCATCGCTAGCATGACCACCAGGGACTGGGCAATCGGGTGGAGGGCCTCCCACCAGCGGGTCAGCCAGCTTTTGGCCAGGGGGCCGCTGAGACCGGCAGCGGTACGATCATCGGACTGAATCATAGGGGGTTGGTCCTAGGGCAAGGGCGATCGATACTGAATTTATCCTAACAGAGAGGATTCTAGCCTTCCTGTCAGTCGGTGATTAACCAGGCCAATCTGGAGGGCGATGGTCGTCGCCTGCGGCGCCCCCTCTCCAACACTCTGTACCCTCCCCATCTCTGGTTCGGATTTCTTCTCCTCTTCTACATCCCTAGCTTGGGGGGGCAGCGGTGGGGGGACCAATTGCGGATAGTATTAAGCTATTCATACCGATCGGCGAAGAACTATGACGAAGGCAGCATGGGTGTTTCCAGGGCAAGGGTCCCAGAGTGTGGGGATGGGGTTAGATTTGCTAGAGTTGCCCCTGGCCCAGGAGCGTTTCGCCCAGGCCGAGGCAATTTTGGGGTGGTCCGTGACCGCCATCTTGGCCGACCCGGAGGATAAGGTGTCCCATACCCGCTATACCCAGCCCTGTCTCTATGTGGTCGAAAGCCTGTTGGCAGACCTGCTCCGGGCCCAGGGATGGGAACCCGCCGCCCTGGCTGGCCATAGCCTGGGGGAATACGTGGCCCTCTATGTGGCGGGGGTGTTTGACTTTGCCACAGGTCTGACCCTGGTGAGCCAACGGGCGGCCCTGATGAGCACGGCCTCTGAGGGGATGATGGCGGCCCTGCTGGGTTTTGATCAGGAGGCCCTACAGGCCCAGTTAGCCGCCATTCCCGGAGTGGTGCTGGCCAATGATAACAATCCGGGCCAGGTGGTGATTTCTGGTACCGTGGCTGGGGTCGAGGCGGTCATGGCCAAGGTCAAGGCCAAGCGGGCGGTACCCCTAAATGTCAGTGGGGCTTTCCACTCTCCCTTGATGGCCAGGGCGGCTGAGGCCTTTGCCAACCTGCTGGCGCCGGTGACCTTCAGGGATGCCCAGGTGCCAGTGCTATCGAATGTTGATCCGACCCCGACCACGGTGGGGGCAGTGCTCAAGCAACGGTTGACTGAGCAGATGACCGGGGCGGTGCGCTGGCGGGAGATCACCCTGGCCCTACCGACGTTGGGCATTGACCGGGTGGTGGAGGTGGGGCCTGGCAATGTCCTCACCGGTCTAGTGAAACGCACCTGCAAAGACTTAGAACTGGTCAATGTGGGAGCCCTGGACCAGCTCCTGACTCCGGTGGTTTAGGGGTTTGGCCATGGCCCGCGATCGCGAACCGGCTGTCAATTTATTGCTCTATCGCCTCTTTAAGTTTTCGGTGGTGGCCCCGGTGCTGCGGTTTTACTTCCGGGGCCGCATCTATGGTGCCGATCAAGTGCCCATGACTGGCAAACTCATCGTGGTGGCTAACCACGCCAGTGACTTTGATCCCCCCTTGTTGTCCTCCGCGGTGGGCCGGCCAGTGTCCTACATGGCCAAGGAAGAGTTATTCCAGGTGCCAGTGCTGCGCCAAGCTATTCAACTCTATGGAGCCTACCCGGTGAAGCGGGGCAGTGCCGATCGCAGTGCTATTCGGGCGGCCCTACAACAGTTAGAGCAGGGGTGGGCGGTGGGGATTTTTTTGCAGGGCACCCGCACCGCCGATGCCCGCATCTCCAATCCTAAAATAGGCGCCGCCCTGATCGCCGCCAAAGCCCAGGCTCCCCTGCTGCCCGTCAGTCTTTGGGGAACTGAACGGATCCTCTCTAAGGGATCGACGGTACCCCGACGGGTGCCCCTGACCATCCGTATCGGCGCGCCTATTGCCCCCCCCCCGAACACCGATCGGGAGCGGCTCGAGGCGGTCACCGCTGAATGTACCGAGGCCATCCATCGCCTCCATAACCTGGGCCGTTGAGCCTGGGATCTGGGCTCGATATAGCCGTACCCGCCTGCAGGGGGGCAGAGGCTAAAAAGTCTAGCCAATCAGCAAGTCCTCCTCAGGATATTGGACTGCCGTAGGCCTAGGGTCCCCCAACAGAGCGGCCATAAACAGCAGCACCCCAACCCGTCCCAGGTACATCGTAATAATGATCACCACCTGGCTAAAGGCCGATAGTTGGGCGGTAATGCCAGTGCTTAGGCCCACGGTGGCGAAGGCCGACACGGTTTCAAACAGCACGGCAATAAAGGTGAGGTTAGGGTTGCTGATGGAAATCAGCATGGTGGCTAAAATGACGACCAATGCCGAGCCCACCACCACCGCCACGGTTTTTAACACCCGGGTGAGGGGAATCTGGCGGCGGTAGCAAAGCACCTCCTCCTTACCCTGCAATACCGCCAGGGTACAGACCAGGAGAATGCGAAAGGTGGTGGTTTTGATGCCCCCCCCGGTACCCCCTGGACTGGCACCAATAAACATCAGGGCAATCATGGTAAACAGGGAGGCATTGCCCATGGCACCGATGTCGATGCTGTTAAACCCAGCGGTTCGGGCAATCACCGATTGAAACCAGGCCGCCAACAGCTTAGCCGACCAGGGTAGATTCCCCAGGGTATTAGGATTGTTAAACTCCGTGGCAAAGAAGGTCAACGTACCCACAATCAGTAACACCAGAGTCGTACTGGTAGCAATTTTATAGTTGAGGGAAAAGATGAGGCGTCGACGAGTACCCTGGAGACGGGCCCGTAATCCCATAAACATTTCCATAATCACCTCATACCCTAAGCCACCAAAAATAATCAGGAGGGAGATGACTAAATTAATCCAAATGTGGAACTGATAGCCGGTAATACTGTCGGCAAACAGGCTAAAACCAGCGTTATTAAAGGCACTGATACTGTGGAAAACTGATAGCCAAAGGCTCTGGGCCGCACCATAGTCATGGCTAAAGACTGGATAAAAACAAAAGATACCCGTGAGTTCAAAGATCATCGTCATGGCGATGATGGAGGTGAGTAGGGTCTTACCCGCCGCTAGTTCCGTCTGATCCAGCGACTGTTGAATCGCCACCCGATCCTTGAGTTTGAGGCGCCGTCCCAACAGCAGTAAAAGTAGGGTAGTGGCGGTCATGTAGCCCAAACCACCCACCTGGATCAGGGCAAGGATGACCGCCTGGCCAAAGGGGGAGAAGTAGGTGCCCGTATCCACCACCACTAAACCAGTCACACAGACCGCCGAGGTGGCGGTAAACACAGCCACCAGGGGGCTTGCCCAGGTTCCACTGGCAATGGCAAGGGGGAGCAGTAGGAGCAGGGTGCCAACGCTAATTACTACCAAAAACCCTAGACAAATGGTTCTAGACACGGTCATTCGCATCAATCTCGCCCCTGTTGCTGCAATTGCCTTTCTATATTTTCATGAGTTGACAATTCTGCAGCCGTGCAATGGTCATCGCTATGGAACAAATCCCTAAAGCTGCGCCATAATGACGCCAGATAATGGAGCATGGGTATGCAGCTCTGGCTAGTGTGTTGTTTGGTTCTGTTTGCCGTTGCCGAAGCTTGGCCAGGTTGGGGACAGATTGATCTGTCTCTGCCTCTGGTACTGATCGGCGGTATCGGACTGGCGATCGCCTCCCAGTCCTGGTCTGGGCCCGCGGCGCCCCCCCCTAAATCCCCCCAGGTCATACCCCCGCCAGCTCCAGAGATCGCTCCCCCGGGCCGGGCCGGGCGATCCTCGATTTCCTTTGAAATTGCTAAGCCCAAGGCCAAGTCCTAGGTGTGGGGTCAGGCGCTAACGCCCCATCTGCCGCTTTAAGTCCTCCAGTTCCTGCTCCGTTTCCCAGCGTTGAAAGGACTCTTCCACCGGGTCCAGGGGGGTGGCGTCAGCGCCTCCAAAGGGTGAACCATACCAGCCCGCCTCCCAATTGGTGGACCGCTGGGCCGCCCGCTCGGCCTCCATCTGGGCGATCTTCAGCTTTAACTCACGGCGGCGCTGATGGATCTGCTGTTGCAGGGACCGGGTTTGGTCAACCTGCTGCTTCACCCCCTGCATCTGCCCCCAGTACTGGTTACCCTGGCGCAGCAGGCTCGCCTCCCGCTCCTCCGCCAGTTTTACCAGATCGGGGCGATGGGCGACCCGAGCTCGATCAAGGCGAGCGTGCCATTTTTGAATCTCCTGGGCGGTACTGAGGATACTGTCCTCTAATTGCTTTTGCCGTTGCTTTAGATTCCCCAGCAGATTAATGGCATCCTGCTCCTGGCCCCGGAGTTGATCCTCCAACCCCAGCAATTCCAGGTGAGGGTTGGCCTTGAGAAACTCATCCAGGCGGGTTTCCAGGAAGCGACTCAGGTCTTCAAATAGCCCCATAGGACCCCAACCCCCGGCTAAAATTGCTGGCCAATGTAGAGCGATCGCACATCACCGTTGCGCCGAATCATCACCTCCTGGTGGGCCACGGACACCAGGGTCCAGCCGGCGGTGCCAATCCGTTCACCAATGTAAACCCGCTGGGGGACCCCATTGACCTCAAACAGGGCAGCGGAGCGATCACCCAGCTCTAACACCCCCACTAACCGATGCCCCACCCCCGGGGTGGGGCTGGGGGCCGGGGCTAGATCGGCCGGGGCCTGGGGCGGTGTGACCGGCGCCGTGGGCTGGGGCGTGATCGGTTGGGTGGTTTGGTAGGGGATGTAAACCCGCTCGATCACATTGATCGGCCCGCCGATGGCGCTACTGGCAGGACTGGAGGGCAGGGGAAGCAGGCTTAGGGAGGGGGGCTGGCCATCGGTTTGATGGGGCGGGGCGGGGGGTTGGCTGGCCAGCTGAGCTTTCTTGTCGATGACCTGCAGCGATCGCTGCAGGTATTGTAAAAACTCAGCGTTGGCAGCTTCTCCGGCGCCGTTTGGCACCGTCACCGGCTGGCGGTGATTAATCCATAGCACCGCCGCCAAACCCATCAGGGAAAGACCCGTGGATAACAACAGCAGTCGGTCTAGCAGGCGGCCCAGGTTGGTTCTGCCCGGCTGGGGGGTTAGGGTAATGGCCAAAGCCTGAGCTTCGGCCTCTGCCGTTAATACCGCCAGGGCATCACTGCCGTCGGCCAAGGCTGTGGCACTCTCTGGGGTAGCCGTGGTAATTGGTGCGGGCTCAGGGGGCGACAGCGGCTCAGGGGAGGCCGCCGTCAGGGCAAGGCTAGCGCTGACCCGCTCCAGGGTTTCGCTGTCCCCCTCCAGCAGTTTATCCACCTCCTCAAACAGCGAGGTGATCAAGCTATCGGCATAGGTATTAACCAGGGCTCCCGGATTGGCCTCTAGAGCCCCTAGGTTAAGCTCCCCACGGCTAGACCCGGGAGGGTGATGAGGATCGGCTAGACTGGCCGAGGCGAGAGTTTTATCCTGGCTCATGGGAGTGACATCCTGGCAATAGGGCAATCTACCAACGTCAATCAACTGACCCACCTGGGGCGGGCCTTAGTAATCTGCTGAAGTGTACCTCAACTGTTTAAATCTTTCACCCGGTAAAATAGTTTTGTTGTGTTTATTTGCTTAATCGGTGATGGCTAAGTATGTGCTTTTGGGAACCTACTGTGACAATGCAGTAGCAAAACGTACCCCCTATCGACAGGCCCACCTGGAGGGTTTGCGCTCCCAAAAGGACCAGGGCGTCCTGCTGGCCCTAGGGCCCACCGTCGACAATACTAAGGTATTTGGCCTTTACGAAGCGCCTACGGAGGCCACGGTACGGCAACTGGTGGAATCTGACCCCTACTGGCAACATGGCATCTGGACCGACTACACTATCTACGAATGGAATCAAGTCTTTTAGGCATCGTCGTAGCCATAGCTAATGGGGTGCGAAGGGGATATAGACCTATCCACCCTAGCCCTGGCCGGCCAGAGCCTTTTCCGTCAATCTGGGTTTTGTCCGCCTATGCCAGTTGAGTCTTCCACTCCCTTGTTGGAACAAAGTCAAAAACTGCTGCGGCAGTATCAAGAACGACCCGACCCTGGGCTACGCAACCAGTTAGTGCAGATTCACATCGGCTTGGTGCGGCAGGAGGCCTATCGTTGGCTGGGGCGCTGTCAAGAAAGCCCTGAAGAACTGGTCCAGGTGGGCAGCCTTGGTTTAATCCGGGCGATCGAGCGCTTTGACCTGAGTAAGGGCTACGCCTTTAGTTCCTTTGCGGTGCCCTACATTCGGGGGGAGATTCAGCATTACCTGCGGGATCGGGGTTCGCCCATGCGGATTCCCCGCCGTTGGCAGGCCTTAGAGTCTCGTGCCACTGGCGTGGTCCGTCACCTCCAGCAACAGCTAGGACGACCTCCCCGGGATCGGGAAATCGCCGCGGCTTTGAACATCTCCCTTGGGGAATGGCAGGAGGTCAAATTAGCTCGCCAAAATCGTCGGTTGATTAGCCTGGACGCCCCCCTCCAGGGAGACGACGACGCTTCTCTGCTCGAGGCCCTGCCAGATCCTCGCTATCGCAGCTTTCAACTCGCCCAGGAAGATCAGATCCGCTTACACCATGCGATGCAGCAGCTAGAACGACGCACCCGTGAGATTTTAGAGTTTGTCTTTCTCTACGACCTGACCCAAAAGGAGACCGCAGAACGTCTCGGTATCAGCGTAGTGACGGTGTCACGGCGAGTCAAACAGGGGCTACACCACCTGAAATCCCTGATGATCCAGGGCGGTGGCTAGGGCTATCAATCTTGAAGTGACGGGTTGAGACAAGGGGGAGAGGGGAGGCAGGGAAACGGGGAGAGAGTGATGGCTCAGTTGAATCTTGATAGCCCCTAGCTAGGGTATCGGGTGAGTCACAGTTGGAATCCTCAAGGGCGGTTCAGTTCTTGAAAAATGAGCTATCGTGGGGGCGTTATCCTAGGGCAATTGAGGAGTTCCGTCGGCATGGGGTCTAGTATCTTTCTACTGTTGTTCCTGCTGGGGGTGATGCTCGCCCTCCTGGGCGGAGTGATTGGTGTCATCGATGCTTTTCAGGTCAACCCAGGTTGGGGCCTGTTAACCTTGCTGATTCCCTTTGCCCTGCTGGTTTTTTGCATCAAGTTTTGGGAAAGGCGACGATGGGCTCGCAATAGTCTGATTTTGGGGCTGCTGGGCCTGGCCTCCATGGTCATCGGTATGCCCTTTTTGCAGGGTCTGTTAAGCCGGCGGGTAGCCAGTGGAGCTGGATCTGGGGAAAGCCTGTCTGTGGAAGTGCCCATCCTTGAGGACAAGGGAGAGGCGGAGATTTTCACCGAGGCCTTGGTGCCGGCGGCTCCGGGTTTTGCCGCCATTGCTCGGGCCAACCTGATCCAATCCACCGATGCCGACGAACGGCGCCGTCTGGTGAATAGCAGTCGTCCCGATCCCTTTGCAACGGTACCGATTCCCCCGCCACCCCTAGTGACCCTTAGCCCTTCGACAACGGTTACTCCGGGGGCAGGCAATGGAACAGCAGGGCTGCCTTTGCCCGTGTCCCCACCATCGCCCCCCCGCGGCCAGTCCCCGGTGACACCGCCCCAGCCCTCTCCCCCTGGTGCCACCCCCCCTGTCCCAGGAGGCGCAGTCAATGGGGCTGGCCTCCCCCCCAGCCCTCCGCTCCAGGCTGATCAGGTTGAGGTGACTGGCGTCATTGCCCTGGGGGGTCATAGCTATGCCATTGTGCGATCGCCAGAACAGCCCGGTGGTCAATACCTGAAGGTGGGCCAGCGGTTTGGTGCAGGCAACCAAATTCTGGTGAAACGAATCGACATGAAGGGGCAGGAGCCCATCGTTGTTTTGGAGGAAAAGGGTCGGGAGGTTCAACGTTTCGTCGGCCCGGCCTCAGAGGTTTAACTCCGGCCATGGCGTGATAGCCGCCCCACCGGTGGCGCTATGGCCCTGCCCCCATGGCAGAATGACAATATAGATTTGCTGTGAGGCCGCTACTTATGCCGTTTACAACGGTACTTTTCCATGGACTGTGGGGGTTGGTCGCCATTTTGTTGGCGGAACTGGTGCGGGATGGTTACCACGTTCTGGGCCATTACTACGGTCCCCTGATGCGTCTCCATAACTGGCATCACCGGGTCTATAGAAAGGATTTTACGCCGGTGAGCGACAGCCTCTACCGCCAGGCCCATCTGGTCAATGATGTGCCAGAGGCCCTGGTGATGATGGCCGCCGTGACCATGCTGGCCCTGGCCACGGGCATCGCCGGGCTCTGGGCTGGGGTGGTCTACAGTTTTACTTTTTTGATGACGGCGATCGCCCGCTCCCAGGGATGGTTAATCCGCACCGATCTGACCCACGAACCTGGGGAACTGACGACCCCCCCCAGCAACTGGTGGGTGAACCGCACCTACCATTGGCGCCACCACTTTGATGACACCAATGCCTATTTTTCCGGCTCGATCACCCTGGTGGATAAGGTGCTGGGTAGAGCGGTTTCCCTAAAGGGGAAAACCGTAGCGGTGACGGGCGCCTCCGGTGCCCTGGGACAGTCATTGCTGCGCGAGCTCCAGCGGCAAAAGGCCAAACCCATTGCCCTGACCACCACCTCCCCGGATCAGTTCAGTGGCGACCTACCGGTTTGGTCCTGGCAACCCGGGGCTGAGGCCGACCTGCGAGACCGCCTGAGGGGGGTGGATATTTTGGTGATCAACCATGGGGTTAATGTGCACGGCCGCCGCACCCCTGGGGCGGTAGACAGCTCCCTGGAGGTGAATGCCCTCTCCAGTTGGCGGTTGATGCAGGTGTTTTTTAGCACGGTGCAAACCTCTCCCCAGCGAGCCAATAAGGAGGTTTGGGTGAATACCTCAGAGGCGGAGGTGAGCCCCGCCTTTAGCCCCCTCTATGAAATCTCCAAGCGTTTGTTGGGGGACCTGGTTACCCTCGGTCAGTTAGATGCCCCCTGTGTGGTGCGTAGGCTGATTTTAGGGCCCTTTAAAAGTCAGCTCAATCCGATCGGCATCCTCTCCGCAGACTGGGTGGCCTGGGCCGTGGTAGCCTTGGCCAAACGCAATGTGCATACCATTATTGTCACCATTAACCCCCTCACCTATCTGCTGTTTCCCCTCAAGGAATGGGGACAGAGGGTCTACTTCAAACTCTTTTCCCGCCCTGATTGAGCCCCTACTCCCCAGCCCCAAGCCGGTGATCGACAGCGGTCCCCTTCCCTTAGAATTTTAGGTATTTAGTTTTTACTCCGGCCTCTTTGACCCATGTCCCACCCCACCGATATCGCCACCCTGGCGGCCTGGATGGCAGCTGACTTTAGCAATCAGCAGCAGGCCTTTGATAACCCCCCCCTGTTTGCCCATATTCGGGTGTGTATGCGGCCCCTACCGGTGGATTTGCTGGCGGGGGTGGGGTTCTATCTAGAGCAGGCTTACGACTTTCAATTGCAGCGGCCCTACCGGGCCCGGGGCATGCGATTGGTCGCCCAGGGAGACCATATTCGCATTGAGAACTATACCCTCAAGGATGGGGAAGCGTTCTACGGGGCCGCCCGCGATCGCGATCGGCTGGCCCAACTAACCCCCGATCAATTTGAAAAAACCCCTGGTTGCGATATGGTTGTGCACTGGACTGGCCACAGCTTCAAAGGATCGGTGGAACCCGGTCAGGCCTGTATGGTCGAACGCAATGGCCGACTCACCTACCTAGATAGTGAGTTTGAGATTGATCAACACCAATTTATCAGTTGGGATCGGGGTCGTGATCCGGCTACCCACGAACATATCTGGGGCGCCCTGGCCGGCCCCTTCCACTTTCAGCGCCGGGTTAGCTTTGCCGATGAGGTGCAACTGTAATGGAGAAACCTGTGGAGTCTAAGTACACCCCCGGGGACCTTGAACCGAAGTGGCAGCGGATCTGGGCCGATCAAGGTCTAGATCAGGCCCAGGAAAGGGCCGATCAGCCTAAGTTCTACGCCCTCTCCATGTTCCCCTACCCGTCGGGTAATCTGCACATGGGCCATGTGCGCAACTACACCATCACCGATGTGGTGGCCCGGGTGCGACGGATGCAGGGCTACCGGGTGCTGCATCCCATGGGGTGGGATGCCTTTGGCCTGCCAGCGGAAAACGCCGCCATCGATCGCGGCATTCACCCCGCCCAGTGGACCC
>CAYVMR010000067.1:0-11617 GCA_964452545.1 uncultured bacterium | reverse complement strand
AGCTCCGGTAGGTCCGTCAGGCGAAAGGGCAACTGGTCAGGGTGGTAAAGGGTGCCAGCCCAGGGTCGGTGGTGGCGTACCCCCAGGGGCAAGAGGTGATCGCACAGCGCCCCATCCACCGCCAACTCCTCCTGGGTGACGGGGGTGTGCCAGACCACGGTGGCCAGGCCCAAGCTGTCCACCAGATCAGGAATCACCTGCTCAGGATGGCCCTGACGCACCACCAAGTCGCTGCCCCGAGCCCGCAGAGCCCGGCGCAGGTCCACCAGGCTCTGGAGTAAAAACCGGGCCCGATGGGGGCCGGTCTTAGCAAAGCCAAAGCTGGTGTGACCAAACTGGCGGGGGTCGAGGCAGTAGAAGGGGAGGATGGGCTGGCCGGTGGCGATCGCCCAGCCCAGGGCCGGATGGTCATGGAGGCGGAGATCCTGACGAAACCAGAGCAAAATCGCCATAAGTAAGGGGCTAGGCCCGATGGCCGCCGGAGAAGTGGTCATTCCTACTTTATAATGTTAAGTATTATAAAAAAATGTGAATATTCCCTGGAGGATTCCTATGCCGGTGCAAGTTGGTCAAATGGCCCCCGATTTTACCCTGATGAACCAAGCTGGGGAGCCGGTGAGCTTGAGTGATTTTCGTGGGGAAAAGGCAGTGGTGCTCTACTTCTACCCCAAGGATGACACCCCGGGCTGCACCACCGAGTCCTGCGCCTTTCGCGACAACTACGCTGACTTTCAGCAGGCTGGGGCCGAAGTGATTGGCATCAGTAGTGACTCCACCAGCTCCCACCAACAGTTTGCCAGCAAGTACAACCTGCCCTTCACCCTGGTCAGCGATACCACCGGAGAGGTGCGGCGCCGCTACGGCGTACCGGCCACCCTCGGGCTCCTGCCGGGGCGGGTCACCTACGTGATTGACGAAGCGGGGGTCGTGCGCCATATCTTTAACTCCCAGTTCAACCCCAAGGCCCATGTGGGGGAAGCCAAGAAGGTCCTGCAGCAGCTATAGCCCGACCGCCTGCCATGGTAGACGCCGCCGCCGCCCTGGCGACCGATCTGGCCCGGCTGCGGGCGACGGTCACCGAGCTCTGGTACCCCAGTGAAACCAACGCCCCCCTCAGGGTGGTGCAGTGGGACCCGCCAACCCTGGCGGCCACCCTGGCCAACCCGGCCCAACCCTTGACCGAGTTGCCAGGGGAAGCCTTTTTTCACCCCGTGCTCACCAACCCCTTCTGGCGCAGCCCCCAGGGTGACCACCTGGCACAGCGCTATCAGCGCCTCAAACAGCTGCTCTGGAATACGCTAACGGAGATCAAAACCTACCGATCAACGGGACCAGAGATGACCATCTACCTGATTGGTCGCCATCCCAGCGGAGCTTACCTCGGTATCCAAACCGTGGCGGTAGAAACCTAGGGAAGCGATCAGAAGGCCGGCCCAGGCTCGGCTTTGAGCCGTCCACCGGGTCCTCAGCGGGGTGGCCACAGTGACCCATCAAGACAACTTCCCCCCCAAGGCTTGCGGAGGCGATCAATAACCCGCTAAAATAACAGCTTTGGCATTATTTCTAATCATTGATTGCTGGAGAGTAAACGTTCATGGCGCGATATCGAGGTGCCCGGTTACGGGTGGTGAGGCGGTTAGGGGAATTGCCGGGGTTATCCCGCAAGTCACCCCGCAAAACCAACCCCCCCGGGCAACATGGGCAAGACCGTAAGAAAAAATCCGAATACGGGGTGCGGCTGGAGGAAAAGCAAAAGCTGCGCTTCAACTATGGTTTAACGGAGAAACAACTCCTCCGTTACGTCAAAAAAGCCCGTCGAGCGGGTGGCTCCACCGGGTTAATGATCCTGCAGCTGTTGGAAATGCGGTTGGATAATACCGTCTTTCGCTTAGGGTTTGGTCCCACCATCCCCGCGGCTCGTCAGGTGGTCAACCATGGCCATATCTGTGTGAATGGTCGGGTGGTTTCCATCCCCAGCTACCAGTGTCGGCCTGGGGATGTCATTACCGTGCGCGATCGCGATGCCTCCAAAAAGCTGGTGGAAGCCAACCTGGAGTTCCCTGGCCTGGCCAACGTGCCTAGCCACCTGGAGCTAGACAAAGCCAAGCTAACCGCCAAGGTTAACGGCGTCATCGAACGGGAGTGGGTGGCCATCAACATCAACGAGCTGCTGGTGGTAGAGTACTATTCCCGCAAGGCTTAAAGGCTGCTGGCTGATAGGCTTCCTATCACTTATCGCCCATAACGCAATTACTCTTAAGAATGGGACAAACCCCATTCCCCTATATCGCCCTCCGGACCGTCAGCCGGGGGGCTTTTTGCCGGATTGCCGCCAGGGCTCCGGGCGAGGGGGTAGACTTGGGCCTGGTGGCATAGAGAACTGGCCCTAGGCGAGTTTTGTAGAGGCGTCGAAGCCGCGACTCCGCTGCGGGGAAGAGGGTCTGGGGCTTGGCAAGTGCCCCAGACCCGGGAAGAGGCGATGGTGTTAACCGCCGTCGCCCTGCTGCGATCGGCTTACCCTATTGCAGCGGCACCTTCACCACTCGTTTCTGTTCTTCCACATCCTTAGGAAGATGGAGGTTCAAGATGCCATCCTTGTATTCTGCAGCCACCGCAGTATTTTGCACCCTCGCCGGCAATGGGATCATGCGTTGGAAGCGACCATAGTGAAATTCACTGCGGGTGACCCCGTTTTCTTCCTTGGTCTCTTCAGACTTCCGTTCCCCAGTAATGGCCACGCTATCAGCGGTAACTTGAATGTCAATGTCCTCCGGCAACAGCCCTGGAATTTCCAGTTTCAGGTCGATCGCCGCATCGGTTTCCGTCAATTCCGCCGCAGGCACAAAACTACCGCCAAACAGCTGTTCCCGTCGAGCCGGTGAGAATTGTTCAAACAGATGGTTCATTTCCTTTTGTAGGACCTCAAAGTCCGCAAAGGGTGTCCATTTGATCAACGACATAGTAGCCTCCTTGGCAGGCAACATACCTGGTTGGTGACCCCTGACCCTGGCAGTGCTTGGCCTGGCCAAGACACGGCCCTCGATCAGAGCCCCCTAACCTGCCTATTATCAGCATAGAAAATCTCCAGAAAAACGATATTCGGTTAGTTATACCTGAACGGTGCGCATAGCCGAAGCCCAAGGGGATGGGCAGGCGGTGACGGAGACTTGCGGCCTAGATCCCCCCCGACCAAATCGGAATTTGCTATTATATAGGTGAGGATGTAGATCATCCCCCACCACAGGAAAAGTGGAAAAGGCCCAGAGGGGCAACACCAAACGAGGATCTGGCAAGAGGCGTCTGTGGGCGGGGCCAGGCAAGATCTGCAGACTCGCAAGTCCACCCTAGGAAGGTTCAGGAGAGAGAACCCTTGATCAACTCAATAGAGAGAGTTTGACGGGTAATGTCGGCGCGTGACAGGGCCCGTCAAATTTATGTTTTGGGTCGGATCTTAAAAGCCTGGCCCTGCCAGCAACGCCCCTACCGAATGATCCGGCCCATGTAGGCGCCCCAAACCGCCGCCGCCTGACCACTGCTACCATTGGTGGGGCTGTTGTCATCATTACCCAGCCAGATGCCGGTGGTGACCTGTTGACCCGGTAAGGCCCCCACAAACCACAGGTCTCGATTATCGTCACTGGTACCGGTTTTACCCCCTTCCCCTAGGCCCAAGAAGGCGCTGCGACCGGTGCCCCCCTGCACCACGCCCTGTAGTAGCCCCACTAAGGTTTGGGCGATAGCAGGTTCTATCACCGGCTGTTGGGCATCCCCGGCCTGGCCGAATTCATAAATTAAGCGACAGCTGTTGAGGTCCTCTGGGTTGCCACAGTCACTGCTGTCTAACACCCGGACAATACCATGGGGACGGTTCCACACGCCATTGTTATGGATGGCGGCAAAGGCACCGGTCAGCTCTAGGGGAGTGACCTCGCTCTCGCCTAGGGTGAGCCCCGGGGATGGTCGCAGGGGGGAGGTTATCCCCAGGCGTTGGGCCAGGTTAATCATATTGTCTAGGCCAACGGTCTGGGCCAGACGTAGGGCCACGACGTTTTCCGAACGGGCCAGGCCGGCGTACATGTCCAGGGGGGCGGAGCCCGACCGGCAACCCTGGAAGCGTTGCCCCTGCCAACGTAGGGGCTCGCAGGAAAAACTCTGACTGGGGGGAATGCCCGCCTCCAGGGCGGCCCCAAAGGTAAACACCTTGAAGGTGGACCCCGGTTGGCGCAGGGCCTGGGAGGCCCGGTTAAATTGGCTATCGGCGTAGCTGACCCCCCCCACCAGGGCACGAATTGCACCGCTGGCGGTATCGAGGCTGACCAGGGCCCCTTGGGAGTAGCCGAGGGCCGCCCCGCGGTTGCTGATATCCTCCGTCAGGGCCTTTTCTGCGGCCTGTTGCCAGGCCAGGTTGAGGCCGGTTTGTACCCAAAAGTTGCCCTCCCGGGCCAGGGCGGTGCCCAGCACCGCTTCCAGCTCCTCAAAGATATAGCTGTAGAAGTAGGGGGCCCGGGTGCTACCCAGCTGGCGGGTGGCCTCGGGGCTGATTTCGATCCGCGATCGCCGGGCCCGCCGCGCCTCCTCCTGGCTGACCATGCCCAGGGCCACCATCCGGTCTAGCACCCGATTGCGATAAAATACGGCGGCCTCGTAGTCCTGCACCGGGTTGAAGGCATTGGGGCCGGGCAAAATCCCCACCAGGGTGGCGGCCTCTGACAGGGTTAGGTCTCGGGCGGATTTAGCAAAGTAAAATTGGGCGGCGTCCTCAAAGCCATAGAGGTTTTCCCCCAGGTAAACCCGGTTGAGGTAGGTGAGCAGCAGGTCATTCTTGCTATAAAAGGTTTCCAGCTTCAGGGCGGCGATCGCCTCGCGGATTTTGCGCCCTGCGGAATCATCCCCACCCACGTATTCTCGGTAGATGCTACGGGCCAGCTGCTGGCTCAGGGTACTCCCACCCTGGCGAATCTGTCGCCCCTGCAGGTTAACCCAGGAGGCCCGGGCAATGCCCATCGGATCGACCCCCAGATGCCAGTAAAAACGGGTGTCCTCCGAGGCCACCAGAGCCTTAGGGAGGAAGTCGGAAAAACCAGCTAAATTGGGCTGTTCTTGGTGGCGCTGGCGCTGTTGGGGCCGCAGGGGCTGCCACTGGCCCTCTGCTTCGGCGAAGATCATCACCGGCCCCTGTACCGACTGGGGCAGGGGCCGGATGGGAATTTTAGGCCACTCCACCGCCACCACCCAGGCCCCCACCGCCAGGGATAGGCCAGTGAACCCATAGAGCAGGGATCGGGCCGTTTTCACATACCAGGGCGGCGGGTCCAGGTAACGCAGGGTGACCGCATCCGCCAGTTCACCCGGGCCCAGGGTATATACGTCTCGGTGGTTCATGACGATGCGCTGCAGACGGCGCTTGCCCCGATAGATGCCGTTGGTGGAGTTGCGGTCCTTGAGCACAAAGGGCTGGCCTGGGTGGTTAGGATCGCGGGTGAGGGTGGCGTGCACCTGGCTGACGATCGGGCTAGCGGCCACGATATCGCACTGGCTGGAACTGCGCCCCAGCAGGTAGTGATCCCCCACCAGGGGGTAGGTGGTGTGGTGACCGTTGGTGATCACCTCTAAGGTTGCGGTGCGGGCCCCGGATTTAACCGCCAGTTTGGCGAAATCTACCCGGGCGGGCACCGATTGCAGGGCCTGGGTGACGGTTTTGAGAAAGGTGCGGGATCGGCGGGGCTCAGGGTTAGTCATGGCGGAGGGCAATGCCCGACACAAAGGTATGGTTTATGCAGCCTACGCCCCATTGTAGTCAGAATCTTACCATCGCCGCCCTTAACCTGGGCCAGAAGCCCAACTGTTCCCCAGGGGATGGCCCCCCATGCGGGTCGCCCCTCAGGCCTGGGTGAGCAGGGCAACGGCATAGACCGCGATGCCCTCCTGCCGGCCCACCGGCCCCAGGCCCTCATTGGTGGTGGCCTTCACCCCCACCTGGTCGGGGGCTATCGCCAACACCGCCGCCAGCTGCGATCGCATGGCGTTGATGTGGGGCTTGAGTTTGGGTTGCTCCGCCACGATCACCGTGTCGATGTTGCCCACCCGCCAGCCCTGTTCCATCACCAGGGCCTGCACCTGAGCCAATAGTTTAAGACTGTCGGCTCCGGCCCACTGGGGATCACCAGGGGGAAAATAGTGGCCAATGTCGCCTAAACTGAGGGCCCCCAGCAGGGCATCCATAATCGCATGGGTCAGCACATCGGCATCACTGTGGCCCTCCAGGCCGTGATCGTGGGCAATGGTTACCCCACCTAAAATCAGGGGCCGTCCCACCACCAGCCGATGAATATCGTAACCATTGCCAATGCGTAAAGTCATCGTCCCAAGCCTAAGTTAAGCGATTCTGGTTCTACCACGGAATCCGGATGGGTCCATCCTACTCCACGGTCAGTTCATGAATATTCCAGAAGGCCCCGCCAATGGCGGTGTACTGGATGCCCTGAACCGTATTGCGCACCGCAGTGAGAGAGAGGTTGTTGATCAAGTAAATAAAGGGCAGGTACTCCTGGGTGAGTTGCTGGGTCTCTTTGTAGAGATCAAAGCGTTTGCTATCGTTGATTTCCTGGGCGGCCTGCACATAGAGATCGGCAATGCGTTTTTCCCAGTCCGCCGCCCGCCATCCCTCCAGGGGATCCTGACCCGGTCCGGCGTTTTGATTAAAGGCATGGAGGGACCCATCCAGCAACCAGACGTTAGCGCCACCGTTGGGATCAAGGCCACCGGTCAGCCCCAGCACACAGGCCTCCCAATCTAGGCTATCGGTGAGTCGATCCACCAGGACGTTAAAGGCCAGGGGTTGGAAATCCACCTGGATGCCAATTTTCTCCAGATCGGTTTTGATCTGGGCGCCAATGGATTCGCGGATTCTATTGCCGGAATTAGTCACCAGGGTAAACCGCACCGGGGTCCCCTGGTCATCTAACAACTTGCCGTTACCACTGTATTTAAATCCGGCCGATTGCAACAGTTCTCTGGCCTTGTCAGGGTTGTAATCGTAGGTTCGCACCCCCATCTCGGGGGGTGCGAAGTAGGGACTGGGCACGGAGATGGGGGAGGTTTGGGGTTCCCCCAGGCCCTGGAAAATGTTGTTGATCATGGTGGCTCGGTCAATGCCGTAGGCGATCGCCTGGCGAAAGGCCACGCTATTAAACCAACGAGACCGGGTTTCATCCACCAAGGGTTTACCCTGGCGACGGGCCTGGTTGAGGTTAAAAAACAGAAAGTTAGTGCCGAGATCGGGGCCACCGTTGTAAATAGTGAAGTTGCCCCGTTGCTCACTACGCTTCAGCAGGGAAAAGAAATCCGGCTGTACCCCCACGGAGTCCAAACCACCGGAGCGGAATTGCAAAATCGAGGTATCGGTGGAGGGGACAATTTGCCACACCACCTGCTCGATGTAGGGCTGGGACTTACCCTGCTGATCCTGGCGCCAGTAATAGGGGTTGCGTTGAAACACCACCCGTTCCCCGGGAATATACTGGTCCAGCCGGTAGGGGCCATTACCGATAATCTCCGCCGGGGGTGTATCCGTCCCCCAGGTGGAGAGAAACAGGGGTTTACCGTCGGCCCCCTTCGCCTCCACCCTGGGCCTCAGAACATGGGCGGGGATAATCGCGAGCTCCATATTCCTGAGCATCGGGGCAAAGGGTTCGGGCAGGGAAAACTGCACCCGTTTTTCATCCAGCTGGGTAACCGTTGGCAACAACCCCTGGGGGCCAATGCGGAAGCCATCGCGGCTATTGCTGGGAATCTCCGGATTAAAGATCGTCTCGTAGGTAAACACCACGTCCTCAGCGGTGAGGGGCTCACCATCGCTCCAGCGCAACCCCGGCCGCAGGGTAAACACCAGGGTTTTCCCCTGGTCGTCAATAGTCCAGCTCTCCGCCAGGGCTGGGATAGTATCACCGGTGAGGCCATCGGTGCTGGTCAGCCCCTCAAAGGTAAAACCAAAAATATTCGGGTATTCCTGGCTCAATACCGGGTTAAAGGTTTTTGGGTCACTCAGGGTACTGAGCACCAGGCGGGAGGTGGTGGCTTCTACCCTGGCAAAACGATCCAGGCTACAACCACTGGCGCCGACCAGCATGGCCAGGATTAATCCCAGCGTGGCTAGTCGACGCCCTAACCGTGGCCAATCCCAGAACTGAGCCAGGGGTGACGCCCCCCCCGGGATCGGCTCTGGCCAAGACGGTAGAGGGCTGGCCCATGGCCGCCTTCTGAAGCCCCTCCACCCAATAGTTCTTGTGTCACTGCGATCGCTCTTACCCACGGGCACCCTGACCTGACCTTTACTGACCTACCCTATCTATATGGGCCAGGCAGGGGACCGCTGTCAAGCCAAGCTGCCCCCTAGGAAATGGCGGGCACCTCGTCGGATTGGGCAACTTCCACCCACCTGTCCGCCGCGCCAAGATACCCCAACACGACAATATAAATACGGTCCCACTGGGGGATGGGCAGATACCAGTCCTGGGCCAAGTCATCGTGACAACGCTGTTCATACACCGGGGGCTGGAGGGGCATGTGGGTCGCCTGACCAGTTACATCGTAGAGGCGCACCGCCAGGGTTTCGCCGCCCTGCTGCCTGGCCTGCAGGCGATCGGCCTCCTCCAAGTTCCAAAGCACATAGAAGCGGTCAGATTTCTCCTGATCGATGGACAACCGTACCCAACTGCGGGTGGTGGCCCGGCCTGACCCTGGAGCCACCGCCGGGGCGGCCGTTGGCAGGTCAAAGCGATCCGGCGATCCGGACGGAATGCTGGCCATAGCCGCCAGCACCTCCGGGGGCAAATCCATACTCAGGCTGGCATCAGCGGGTGGCGGGGGAATAAAGTCCCCCGTATCTAGGGGCACCACCGGCGGTGCCTCCACCGGCAACGGCAGCCCGTCAGGAGGGGCCGCCGTTGCGACCCAAGCCGTTGTCGGCAAATCGGGAGCGACAAGGTTGACCTGGTTGAGCAACTCCTCCTCCAGGCTGGCGACGGGGGCGGTGAGATTGGCCTCAGCATAGCCGACACGATCGTCTGGAGCCAATAAGACCGCCTGCTCCAGCTCGGGGGGCAGGTTAGCGGCCAGGGAGTCAGCATAGGCAATATCGACATCGGCGGAGGGCAGACCCATGACCATTTGCTGCAGTTCAAGCGGGACATCGGGGTCGTAGCCGTAGGCGGGGGCGGGTTCAAAGCCTTCTTCCGGTGGCCGGCTGGGGCGGGGTAGCGGGGGCGGGGCTAAGCTGCCAGGCAGGGGCAGGCCCATGCCCTGGTCCCCCAGGTTAGTCGCTTGGGCCAGACAGGTCTGGGCCTCCGCCTGGCGACCGAGTTGCAATAGGGCCTGACCCTTACCATACCAGGCCGCGCCGGCGGACTGATCTAGCTCTAGGGCACTGTCAAAGCAAAATAGGGACTCTTCATAGCGCCCCATACCGGTCAACAGGCGACCCTTGCCAACCCAAGCCTCTCCGTTGGCCGCATCTAAACCCAGAGCGAGATTATAGCTGGCCATGGCCGCCGCCGTCTGCTCCGTCAAGGCCAGGGCATGGCCCCGCTGGGCCTCCGCCTGGGAGGCAATGGTATTAATGCCACTGAGGGGGGCGCCGCTGGCTTGGGCATTGAGCCGTGCCACCTCGGTGGCCTCGATGGCGCTGCTAAATTGAATCAAGGCCAGATCATACTGGCCAGCTCGCATCAGCCGTCTACCTTCTGCCAGGTCAGCCCGGGCCTGTTCTAATTTGTTTTGGCTAAAATCCTCTGGCTCTGGCTCCATCTCAAAGGTGAGGCCAGCCTCAGGGGGCAGATCGGGTGCCGGGGTAGGGCGTTCTCCTACCCCGGAGAAGTCAATGCCTAGATTGGCCCCGGGTAGGGGCTCCAGGCTGAGGTCGGTGTCCGTTTCCGACTTGCGCCGAATCCCCAACAGGGAGCCTAGTAAGCCGCCTAGAAACAGCAGTAGGGGCACAGCGGCAATGATCCACCAGGTACTCCGGGGTAGGCCCTGCAGGCGGCGCCACAGGTCGGCCAGTTGGGGCGATAGGGCTGAGACATCAAACCCTCCCAGGGGGTTACCCTGGGCGTCCCGTCGTTGCACCTGGTTATCAGCGGTGCCGACCACCAGGTCGCCATCGGCGGTAAACTCCAGGGAACCGGCCACCGCATCAAGGGGCATGGGTGTGGCTTGCAAGGGGGCGCCATCCCCTCCCCACAGTTGCAGGGTGCGATCAGCCCCCGCCGTAGCCAGGGTGCGGCCGTCGGGACTATAGGCCAGGGCGGTGACCGCCTGGGGATGGGCTTGGACCCGTTCTCCCTGGGGGTCCAGGGTGGCCTGGCTCCAGGCCTGGACCGTGCCATCACGGCCGCTAGAGGTGACCAACTGGCCGTCAGGAGTACTAGTAATCTGGGTGACGCCCCCGGCGTGGGCCTGGTCGACCCGCTTCACCAGGCTGCCATCGGGGGACCAGAGGGCTAAACTGCCCTCGCTACCGCCACTGAACAGCCCCTGGCCTGGCTGGGCATAGTGCAGGGTCTGAACCGCACCGCTGTGGGCGCGGATCGGGTCCCCCAGGGGGGTGCCGTTGGCCAAGGACCAGCGCTCCATCGTACCGTTGGCATTGCCGCTGATCAGAGTCTGGCCGTCGGGGCTGAGAGCTAGGGCTAGGATCGGACCGCCTCGACCGGTGAAGGGGTCCCCCACGGGGTTGCCCATGCTATCCCAACGGCGAATGGTGCCGTCAGCCCCGCTAGAAATGACGGTTTGGCCGTCGGGGCTGATCACTACGGCGGATACCACCCCCTGGTGGGCGTTGGCCACGGTCCGGAGGGACTGACCATTACTGTCTAGCCACTCGAGTTGGCCCTTTTCACCACCGCGCACCAGGGTGCGGCCGTCGGGAGCCAGGGTGACCGCCCCGGGGTGACGGTTGGCACCGGCTGTAACATTGGCACGCTCAGCCTGTTGGGCGGCAGCCACGCCCTCTTGACCGATCGGGCTAGTGGCAAAACCGAGAAAGGCCTCGACGGGGATGCTGGCTTCCCCTCGATAGACGTAGTTACGGGGTTGGGAGTAGGGGTAGCGCGGATCGTCGGGTTTGGTGCTGTGCATGGTCACCGGCCGGACGGCAGGTTGATTGAGCACTTCGCTGGCGATCGCATAGCTAATGCCATCCTTACCCAGTTCCCGCACCACAGCGGCGGTGCTGTCTTCCCCCACCACCACCGTCTTACTGCCCGCCTGGAAAGCCTGCTGCTTAAACACCTCATAGTCCGCCAGGGCCCGCCGCACCTCACTACCGGCGGGCCGGTCGATAAACCGTAGGGGCAGGTCAGGGCCGCCAATTTCCGACCAGTTAGTAATCTCACCGCGGAAGATGCGGGCAAAATCACCAAAGGTGAGGTCCCCCTGAAAGGGGTTGTCCCGGCCGACGATGATGGCGATCTTCTCCCGATAGATCGTCACCTCGGTAAGGTTTTGGGCCTTCTCAGCATCGCTCAGCGATCGCCCCAGGGCAGCCAGATCAATCGTCCCCGCCTGGAGGGCCGCCAGGGCCGCCCCGTCGCCGTTGCTGGCCAGGGTGACCTCGGTGCCA
>CAYVMR010000066.1:0-11666 GCA_964452545.1 uncultured bacterium | reverse complement strand
TTGGCCCCGATGTGGTTTATTTTGTCGAAACCACCCAACCCAGGGTGGCCCTAACCCTGGATGACGGCCCCGATCCTCAGACCACGCCACGGATTCTGGAGATCCTGCGGGAAAACCAGGTTAGGGTCACCTTCTTTTTGATTAGTGGCCGGGTGTTGGGCTGTGAAGAGCTGGTGCAAGCCCTGGTGAGGGATGGCCATGAGTTGGGCAACCACATGACCGCAGATCAGCCCAGTATCCGATTATCTCCCCAGGCTTTTGAGGAGGATTTATGGGCCGCCCACGGGGTACTTTCAAAATTTGCTAGGGTGCGGTGGCTGCGGCCAGCCTCCGGTTGGTATAGTGCCGCCATGATCAAAATTGCTAAAGCCCATGGTTACCGCGTCGCCCTGGGGTCGGTATTTCCCTACGACACCCATGTCCGGTCTGCCTGGTTTGCTACACACTATATTTTGTTTAATATCCGACCTGGCTCTATTATTGTGTTGCATGATGGCCAGGATCGAGGGCAAAGAACCGTTCAAGTTTTGCAACACCTCTTGCCTCGACTGAAGGCGAGGGGCTATGACTTGGTAACTCTTTCTGATCTGGTTGACCCAGGGGCAGACCCTTAGCCAGGTACCTGTCCTCAGGCCTAGTGATAGGGTTCCTAGGGTATTTTAATCCTAAGTGTTCTGGTCAAAGCGCCCAATCTCTTCTAGCGATTTTTCCCAGGGTATCCCCCGCTGATAGTATGGTTGGAGGCATTAGTCCTAGGCCCATACAACTTGAGTGATCATGACTATCAAACCTTTTAGGGCTCGTCACCTTAAGCCTCCTTTCGCTTCAGGGTCTGGTTGCTTCAGGGGTGGAGGTTATCGATCGCTGATGGTCGCCTTTTTACTGGGGGCGGTGCTAACCCGTGCACCAGCGGTGCAGGCCCAGTTTGGTGTTCCCATGCCTCGGTTGCCCACTATTCCCGGTCTGGGCACCCCCGCCATTCCGGGGCTTGATAGTCTGTTCAAGGACGATCCTCCCATTACCACCAGCTTTAGCGATGCCCGCAACGAGATTGTGCTGCCAGATAACTTTGCCCTGGAGCCCGTTAGCTCTCTGGCTTCTCTGCCCAGGGGCCCCCACGGTGGTTTTTTGCTGAGTCCGGGGTTTTATGAAGCGGAGTTACAAAGTTATTGTCTGCGTGCCGGTACCCATGGCCCTAGCCGTGGACAGGGGTACCTGTGGGCCCCTCTGAAGGGATCGAGGGAACCGATGATTCGCCATATTTTGCAACAGTCGGTGCAGTATCCTGAGGTTGATCAGCAGGAGATTCAGGCCTTGATTTGGTCAATTTTGGCTCGGGCCCGATTCAGTGACTTGCCCCCTTCGATGCAGCAGTTAGCCTCCCAGCTGCTGACCCCTGAGGACATTGCTGAATTAAATGGGGGCGCCCTGGGGTTTATTCCACCCGAGGTTTTTAACCAAGTCACAGCTAATTTACCAACCCCGGTGCGCCAGGTCTTGGAGGCAGAAAATCAACTGAGACAACTCCTCAGGCAGGCCACTGGAGATTTTGTTGCCCTTGAGCAAATCGCTGTGCTGGCGGGGGATCCGCCGGTTGGATCGGGGCCAGAGGTCCCCCTGGGGCGGTGGTCCCAGCATCCCGATGGGTTTTATGTGCGCTATTTTCCCGCTAGCTATCGCCAAACTCGGGTTCAGGTCTATGTTCCTGAGGTTCTAGTCACTTCTAAGGAGTTTGACCCCGCCACCCAGGTGGCGGTGCCCAGTAACACTAGCAGTCAACGTCTTGCCCAGTCAGCTCGCCTCCATAGATAGGCAGATACTGGGCTGTAGATTGCATGCTTCTATCTGTTGTTGTTGGGTTTTCCCTAGATATGCCATGGCTACCACTCCCTTGACCCCCAGTTTAGCGGACCTGACCGATGGCCTCGGTCACCATCATCCCTGTGGCCACCAGGGGCATGGTCATAGCCATGGTGTTATTGATCCCGCCATTGCCAGTTCGGAGCGGGGATTGTGGGCAGTGAAATGGTCCTTTGTCGGGCTGGTAGTCACGGCGATCGTCCAAATGCTCGTGTTGCTCCTCTCCGATAGCGTCGCCTTGATGGCGGATTTGATCCACAACGTCGGAGATGCCATGACCGCCCTTCCCCTGGGGGTGGCCTTTTTGATCGGCCGTCGTTCCCCCAGCGATCGCTTTGCCTATGGCTACGGTCGCCTGGAGGACCTGGCCGGGCTGACGGTGGTGGCGGTGGTGTTCCTCAGTGCCCTGGTGACCGCCTATGAGTCCATTGATCGGGTCCTCCATCCCCAGCCCCTGACCCACCTGGGGGCCCTGGCCGTCGCCGCCATCGTCGGTTTTGTCGGTAATGAGTTGGTGGCTCTCTTTCGTATTCGGGTGGGCCGGGAGATCAACAGCGGCGCCTTGATAGCCGACGGGTTGCACGCCCGGGCCGATGGTCTGGTCAGCCTAGCCGTGTTGGTCAGTGCCCTGGGGGTGGGTTTGGGCTACGCCTGGGTGGACCCGCTGATGGGTTTGGTGATTACCCTAATTTTGTTGAAGATTGTCTGGGAGTCTGCCGCCACGGTGTTTGGCCGTCTGTTGGATGGGGTGGATGCCGATGTACTCGAGGCCCTAGAGCATGGCCTTAGCCATCGACCTGAGGGGATGGTGGTCAAGGGGGTGCGGGCTCGCTGGTTGGGCCATCGTCTCTATGCTGAGGTCGAGCTGGGGGCGGCGGGGGACTTGACCCTGCAGCAGGGAGAGGCGATCGCCGCCACCCTACGGCAGCAGTTACAGACTCACCTGCCCTACCTGGGGGAGGCCAGTATTCGGCTGGTGGCCCTCGACCCGATTCCCTAGCCTGGCCTATCGCCATGATCCCTACTGTGCTTCGGTTTAGGGCGGAGGATTTGGCGGGATTGACGGGTTCTGACCCGTTGCCAGCGTTGGCCTAAACCCAGGGCGATCAGGGTTAGGGTCATGCCGGTGGCGATCGCCCAGGGACCTCGGGAAAAATCGGACGGAGGGGGTTGGGCCTCACCCAGGGCGTCAGGTGCCGCAGGAGCCCCTGGCGGTTCCCCTGGGGGCGGGGACGATCTCGCCGCCCTAGAGCCCGCCGCCACCACTGTGGTGTAACTCAGTTGGAAGGGAGTGAAGTGGCCAGGGACTTTGGGGTTGCCGGTCAACACCAGGCGGTATTCCCCCACCCTGGGAAAGGTCAGATCGGCCCCAGGGATGCCCCGAAAGGCCTCGGGCGAGAGGGCCTGCAGGGTGGGGATAAGGATCGCCCCCGCCTGCGGCCGGTTAGCATCGTAAACCACCAGTTGACAGTCGCATTGCTCTAGGGGGATGGCAGTGCCCCCGGATTGGGTGAGGGCAACCCAGACCCGGGCCGGTTCTCCTGCCCGAGGGCTGTGGTTGGGTTCCAGATGCCAGGTACCCGCCACATTCCCCGATCGCTCAATTTTGTGGGCTGGGGCTGGCCAGGCTAACCCCAAAACTAACAGCCAGGTCAGGACGGGATGGATAGGGCGCATAGAACTCTTGCCGGTAGGTGTAGCGTTGGCCAGAGGCCTGAGGGTAGCGTTGATCGATCAAGGCGAAGACTGGGCAGGTGTTCTGGCCCGCCAGCGTAGCCCCAGAACGACTAGAGCCAGGCTGGCCAGACCGATTGCCGCCAGCCAATGCCGGGGGGCTCGCGCAAAGCTACCTAAATAACTGGAACCCAGCAGTAGGCTATGGACCACCGCCAGGCCAAAGACCGGCAATGCCAGCTGGTGCAACTGTCGCCAGTGTTGGCCCAGCCTGGCCTGGGCCTGGTTAGTGCTGGTGGCGGCCAGGGGGATCATTAATCCCAGGGCGATCAACCCTGCCCAGCCCCCCACCTGTAACTGGGGCAGCAAAAAGGGTAGGGCCCTGGGGTCCCAGCCTAGGGTAACCATGTGGGCCCCATGGGCGACGGATAGGACAAAGGCCCCTACCCCCAGGGCCCGGCGGTAGGCCAGCAGGGACGGCCAACGGGGGCTTAGGGGGCGGGCGATCAGGGTGAGGGCAAGACCCATTAAGGCCCCATGACCGGTGAAATCCATGCCATCGCTACTGCGTAGCAGGGTGAGTAGGCCCACCACTAGGGTGATCCAGCCGGCTAGTCGAAAAAGTTGGCCCCGTTGGTCAGCGCTGAGGGCCGTGGTGACCGCCCCCACTCCCACCATGGTGGGCAGGGTGCCCACCCCAAAGGCCAGCATGGCCCCACCTCCCCTCCAGAGGCTGGTGGTTTCCGCCGCCTTCAGTTGGGCGGCGTACAGAAAACCACAGGGCATTAGCCCCCACACCAGGCCTAATAGCAGCGGCGTCCAGCCCTGGGGCTGACGCTGTAGGGCTGTCATGGCTCGACCCAGGCGATCGTGCCAGCTGCCCTGGGCCATGGGGTTAAGCAGTGGCACCGGCGGCAACTGACCAGGGTTAATTTGCCCCAGGCCAAACCACACCAGTAATAGCCCCGTAGCCACGGCGATCGCCCGGCGCAGTAAGCTGCCCACCCCCGCCATCTGGCCACCCGCCACCAGCACTGACCCCAGCCCGCCAATCATTGCCACCACCAGGGCATAGCTGATGATCCGCCCCAGGTTTAGGAGCAGGTGAAACTCTACCTGGGATTTCTGAGGCTTGGCGGCGGACTCTGGCGATAGGGAAAAGGCCACGGTGAGGGGCCCGCACATGCCCAGACAGTGTCCAAAACTGCCTAGAAACCCCAGGCTGGCCATCAGCAACAGATCGAGCATTGCACTAGTGCCTGGCTTCTTTCAGCCCTCCTAGACTAACATTCCGGTCGATGCCCTGTCCGCCCTGGGAGCCCCCGGGTAGCGGTATTATTCCGGGTTTTCCCTGGCTTTTTGCTAAGCCGACCTGACATCGACAACGCCTCAAGATGCATGGCGGCTGCAAACAATAACTTTATAGATAATTTTTCGTTGGTGGTCAACTTTAAAGTTTTGGCAAAAAGCTAAGAATTAGTTTAATCCTTTATCTCTAGGACTTTTACGATGAATCTGTTCAATATTTTTGATAGTTCCTTGGTTTGCATTGGTCTTAGTTTGACTTAACTTCAGGATCGTAGGGTTTTGTGATGGAAATATCTACTGACTATGCCCTTCAAAATCATGCCTGTCAGGCGGCAATAGTCAATGAGCGAGGGGACGTAGTTTGCTGGGAAACTAAATCTAACCTGCTTGTGCAAGAGCTTATCGATCCAGTGATCCTCGAATTGGTCTCAATTCCAGGGGGTACCTTGCTGATGGGATCGCCAACGGAGGAAATGGGTCGGTATACCAGTGAAGGTCCCCAACATAAAGTCACCGTATTCCCGTTTTTGATGGGTCAGTACCCCGTCACCCAGGCTCAGTGGCGAACGGTGGCTGCACTTCCGAAGGTAAAAATTACCCTACCTCTAGATCCATCGCACTTTAAGGGGGATCAACGTCCTGTAGAACAGGTTAATTGGTACCAGGCCGTGGAATTTTGTCAGCGCCTCAGCCGCTATTCGGGACGACGGTATCGCTTACCCAGCGAGGCAGAGTGGGAGTACGCCTGTCGGGCTGGTACGACTACACCCTTTCACCTTGGCCCTACCCTCACCCCCGATCTGGCCAACTACGATGGCAGGTATACCTATGATTTAGGTCCTGCAGGCGATTACCGTCAACAGACCACTACAGTTGGAACCTTCTCTCCCAATGCCTTTGGTTTATACGATATGCATGGCAATGTTTGGGAATGGTGTGGTGATGTCTGGCACACAGACTACCGTCAAACTCCAGCTACGGCTAAGGCTTGGATGGGCCATGGCAGGGTGCAGCGACGGGTCCTACGGGGCGGGTCTTGGCTGAGCCAACCTAGCCATTGTCGGTCTGCGTGCCGAGTTGATTACTTTCCAGAATACGGGCTGGATTACCATGGTTTTCGGGTGGTCAGAGATCATTTATGACCCTTGCTCAGGTATTGATTGATGGACTCGATTAATTGGGCTCCTCCTTGATTGGGGCTGTGGGTGATGATCCGATCCGCTTCCACTAGTTTGAGTGGGTCAGGCTTAGCGTCTGGGCTGGCACTGAGGAGCACCAGGGGTCGGGCCGCCAGGTCAGGGATTTGGCTGAGCTGGATGAGGTATTCGGTGCTGATGGGGTCCTGTTGGTCTAAAACGATCGCATCAGGCTGCCAAATTTGGCAGAGTAGTTTGGCTTGATCGACATCCTCCGCTTGTAGTAGGCAACACTGTTGGTTTTGTAGACTTTGGTGCCACTGGGGAGACAGCCCTGGACCATGGGCCGGGCCCTGCAACAGCACTAAGGTGAGGGGTTGGGGATGGTTGTCCAGCCTGGCCCTCAGGGTGGATATTAGGGCTGTGCCCAGGTCTCCTGGGGCGATCGCCGTGGCCCCTAAACCGCTGCTGCTGTCACCGTGGGTCTCCGTCGCCTTGGTAATCTCCAGCAGGCGATCCCCCAGGCTGGCTGGGGGCAGCAGGGGGGGACTGAAGGATTCGCCATGCCAGATCACCACCCCTGGACTGAGGCGATCGGCAACCCTGGAAGCCTCGGCGGGGTTAGTCACCACCACCAGGCCATAGGGGCTGTCCTGGAGCTGGCTATAGACTTCATCAATGATCGAGATCGCCCGACTGACTAACATCACCACCACTGTGGTTCCGGCAGGGGTCTCCTGCTGTAGGGGTATCAACAGGGTCAGGTGATATCCCTGGCGGGGGGAACAAAACCCCCCTAGCTCACCCCCGTGGGCCTGGCAAAGCTGGCGGGCCAGGGGGAGGCCCAGCTGATCTAAGGCTGGCACCCCGGGGGGAATTAGATCAGGGCAGGGTTGCCCCTTGGGGTAGGTGCCCCGCAGGTGTAGGCAGAGCCAGGTTGCCCAGCGATTGAGGCTCAGGCCGAGGGGCTCGGAGCCCTGGTGTAGCAAGTAATCTAATGAACTGTGCAGACTTTGTTCTAGCCGTCGTTGGTCCCCCCCTAGGGAGGCTACCGGGGTCTGGCAATCGAGGGTAAATTTGTTGATCCAGTCCGGTGGACTGGGTTGATCCGGTAGCCGGCTATTCAGGAATTGGGGTAACAGGTCTGCCAGGAGGCTGGTCAGATCCACCTCCTGCCAATCTAACACCAGATCTCCGGACTCTAGCCGCAGCCCATCGACCCATTCATTAATCATTCGGATCAGATGGCGAATGGCCCTACGCATCAGGGTGGCGTAGCGAGTTTGGCGATCGCTGAGGGGGCCTACCCGGGGATCGAGTAGCAGGCTGGATAATCCCAACAGGGAGGTGAGGGGCGTTTTGAGAGCATGACTCAAGCCCATCAGCCAGTCCTGTTGCCGCGGGGTCAGGGATTGGGAGGGTGGGTTGTGCCAACCGTGTCGATCCTGGGTTGGGGGTGGGGGGAGTACGCTAAGTTGGGGCAATAACCAGGCCAGCATGCCCCTGGCCTCGATGTAGGCCTGGTAACGTCCCACCCTGTCCACCGTCACCCAGTGCCCCTGGGGTTGGGCCTGGAGGTGCGTCCCCAGATCCTCCATCGGGATGGCCGCGGAGATGGGAAAGACTGGCTCCCAGTAGGCTTGCCAGTCCTTCAATTGAGGTGGAACCGCCGCTGCCTGGGAAGGGCAGGGGGGGGGATGCTGATGCCAGATCCACAGTTTTCCGAGGGGGATTACCCCCAGGGGGCGTTGCTCAGCATCCACCACAATCAGGTGCTCAGGGGTTGACAGAGGCTCGGTCACTAAGGCCGCCATCACCCTTTCCAGCTCAGTGCTCGGGGAAAAACTGGGGGGATGGCTTAAAAATTGCGGAGGAAGCATTCTGCCTATCAGCCCTTACAATTAAAAAATGTAAACTTAATGGTTCCGTCGAAACCGAAATGGGGTCTAGTCCCCTAGTTCTTTTCAGCCGCTTTGTCTTAAGTTATTGCCTTGGTTACTCCCTTACAGATATACCTCCTGGCCCAGTCTAGGGAGATGTTCGAGCAGCCTGGCTTGGGCCTCCCCTCTGACCGCTACGTTGTCCATGCCGCGATGACCGTAGAGGAGGGGTTAGACTGGCTGAGCGATCGCAGACATCCAGCGGACTGCCTGGTGCTCGAGGCCACCATGGTAACCGAAGATCTACGTCAACGTCTTACCGAGCACGGCGTGTTGCTGCCTGTGGTGGTGCTGGTCAGGCCGATGGCCTCACCAGAGAAGCCGGTGATTAATCAATGGCTAAAAACCTGGATCGCTACTTACCATGGGGCTGTGGTGACCCTGCCGGTTGATCAACTCAATCATCTGGATACTACCATTGGCCAGGCCATTGAGCAGTTCCTCCAACTCTCCACCTCTGGCTGCCCCCTGCCCCCTGTTCCATCCCTGCAGTCCCTACCCTCGCCCGATCTATTGACAGCCCAACAGGAGCGACTCACCGATAAGCTCAATGCTCGACTCGGTTACCTGGGTGTCTATTACAAGCGGAACCCCGATCACTTTTTACGGAATATGAGTCAGCCTGACCGCGAAACCTTCCTCTGCCAGCTTAAGGCCGACTACCGTAAAATTATTTTGGGGTATTTTGCTAACGATTCTACCCTAAACCAAAATATTGATGCGTTTGTAGATCAAGCCTTTATGGCTGACATTTCCGTTTCCCACATTGTGGAAATTCACATGGATTTAATGGATGAATTCTCTAAGCAATTAAAATTAGAGGGACGCAGTGAGGAGATTTTACTCGATTACCGTCTCACCCTGATTGACGTGATTGCCCATCTCTGTGAGATGTATCGCCGTTCTATTCCTAGAGAGCCCTAGCGATCCAGTCTCACCCTTCCCCATTCCCATGACCTCTCGAGCTTAGTGTCCATGACTGCCGTTAAGAAGACCTATATTCTGAAACTCTATGTGGCTGGTAATACTCCCAATTCGATTCGGGCGCTAAAAACCTTAAACAATATTTTGGAGGAAGAGTTTCAAGGGGTTTATGCCCTGAAGGTGATCGATGTACTGAAAAATCCCCAATTAGCCGAGGAGGATAAGATTCTTGCGACTCCCACCCTGTCTAAAATCTTGCCGCCACCGGTGCGAAAAATTATCGGCGATCTCTCCGATCGCGAACGGGTCCTGATTGGCCTCGATCTACTCTACGATGAACTGCGGGAGGATGAAAACTATCACTAGTGGGTGCTGGCTGACCTACTGTCCCAGCCTATTTCAAGGGCCACCAGGCGACCTTATCCCGGGTAGCGCCGTAGACCTCCTTCAATCCCTCAGGATCCACAATGTGTAGCTGGTCTGCTCCCTGGTGATCGGTGCTTTTGTTAGCTTTTAAATAACCGGCCCGGGTGAGACCCTTCAACACCTGTTCGACGGTGCGATGGTTGAGTTGGCAAGCCCGAGCAATCAGGTCGATGGGCAGGTCAAAGAAGTAGTGATTCTGGGCGGATTGGGGCTGACTGCCCAGGCTCCGCTCCTGGTAAATTAAGGCCCGCAGCAGGGCGGCTACGGATTGGGGCGGGTAGGCGCTGCAGTTGAGTAGGTGATATTGAAACTTTTCCTGGAGCTCAAACAGGAGATTATAGCGGCCTTTAAAGTCGGTATTATTTTGGTAAAGAGCGGCGATCGCCCTCAAGGGCACCTTCACCACATCGGTGGTTTTATAGGCTTCCACCAGGCTAGGGAAGGCTCGAGCCGCCGTACCAAAGCCCACCGGTAAACTGGAGTGGCCAAAACATCCCCCCGGGTAGGAAATGCCAATCACCCGATCTAGGGGGGTACTGCGCATAATCACGGGGCCGCCATCGATGATGATGTAAAGATAGTCTAGCCAGGAGTCGGGGCGAAAGGCGGTATAAATTGGCCGGTTGGAGTAAAGCTTTTCCCTAATTATCGGGTTGTCCTGGAGGACGCTCTCTAACTCGGCTGCTTCCAGGGACGCAAACAGAAAACTGCTCTGCAGGAGTGCTGTGATCGGATCGGAGGCAACATTCTGACGACTCTGCTTGGTCATAGCCTGGGCTCCTGCCGTTGAACTCCCCTACATTTTGCCTTGAAAGTCAGGTTATAGATAGCTTTTTAGACATTATAGCTTTGGCCAGAACCCTTAGGACCGGGTTGATGGGTCAAAGCCTCTCCTGGATAGGGCAGAAGCCAGCATATAGTAGCCGGGTCATCTTCTGACCCCTGATCACTGACCCTTGATCTGGCCCCCCAGGTTTTCCACAATGGTGCGGGTGTTGGCGATCATCATCTTTAGGTAGGTATCTGCAGGGCTGCCGGCCACCCCCAGGGAGTCGGAGTAGAGGGCGGTGGGGGCCAGGCTGACGCCGGCCTCCGTGGCCACGGTAGTTATCAAGCTGGGGTTGAGGGTGGTTTCGGTAAAGATCGCGGGCACCCCCAGGGCGCTAATCCTATCCACCAGTTGTCGCACGGTCTGGGCGCTGGGCTGTTCCTCGGTGCTGATGCCAATCAGGGTGCCCACCACCGTCAGACCGTAGGCCCGGGCGTAGTACTGAAAGGCATCGTGGGTGGTGACGAGTTGCCGTTGGTCGGGGGGAATGGTGGCGGTTTGATCCTGAATCCACTGGTGTAGCTCTTGCAGTTCGGCCAGGTAGCGATCGCTGCGATCGCGAAACTCCGCCGACCGGTCGGGCGCCCGGGCCATCAGTTCCTCCCGCAGGCGTTCCACCATGGGCTCCACCAGACTGACATCGCCCCAAACGTGGGGATCGGGCACCGATTGCCCCGGTGCCTGGGAGGTCAGGGGAGGCACCACTTCCGCTAGGGCCACCGACCGTTCCTGCTGGCCGGTGGCGGCCATTAAACGAATCAGGCCCGGCTCCAGATTATAGCCGTTGTAGAAAATCAAATCCGCCTGCTCCAGGGCCACGGTATCCGCCGGTACCGGCTCATAGAGGTGGGGATCGTTGCCCGGCTCTAGCAGGGAGGTGAGTTGAATCTGGTCGCCACCCACCTGGTGGGCCCAGTCGGCGATTAGGGTGGTGGTGGCCACCACCCGCAGCGGCCCTCCCTGGGGTTCTGACCCTGGATCGGAGGGGGGGGGCTGGCAACTGGTCAGACCCAGGGCTAGCGCGATTAAAAGCAGACCTGGCCTTGATCTGAGGGGGATGGATGGCTGCTCCATGGCGGTCTATTGTTCCATAGTCCTTGCCCTTTTAGACTACACTGGATTTCATAATCCTTTCATAGTTCTCCCCTGAAGGGAGTTGTTTCGTCTCTAGGATGTTGACTCGTCATGGCTACCTTGCCCTCCCTGGCCGTTGAACATCTCACGGTTAACTACCGCGATGTTCAGGCCCTGCGCAACGTTAGTTTTACTATCCGGCCAGGCCAACTGGTGGGGATTTTGGGCCCCAACGGGGCGGGGAAAAGTACGTTGATTAAGGCCATGCTGGGGTTGTTGCCCCTGGTGATGGGCCGGGTGACCTACGGCGAGGAGGATCTGGCCCATCAACGGGATCGGGTGGCCTATGTGCCTCAGCGATCGCAAATTGACTGGAGTTTTCCGGCCACGGTTTGGGACGTGGTGATCATGGGCCGGGTAAAACAAACCGGCTGGCTACGGCCCTTTTCCCCCACCAGTCGACAGGCGGTGAAGCAGGCCCTGGAGCGAGTGGGG
>CAYVMR010000065.1:0-12013 GCA_964452545.1 uncultured bacterium | reverse complement strand
TACCCAGTTCACCTACTTTCAGCAATGTGGGGGGATTGATTGTCGACCGGTGTCGATTGAGCTGACCTATGGTCTGGAGCGATTGACCATGTACCTGCAGGAAGTCGATGCGATCGCTAAAATTGCCTGGAACGATCACCTCACCTACGGGGATATCTATAGTCAGGCGGAGGTTGAAAACTCCACCTACAACTTCGAAGCCTCCAGCCCAGAACGCCTGTTTAAACTCTTTGAAATCTATCGGGAGGAAGCGGCACACCTGATGGATCGAGCCCTGGTGTTACCCAGCTACGACTATGTGTTGAAATGTTCCCATACCTTTAACCTACTCGATGCCCGCGGCGTCATTTCCGTTACGGAACGTACCCGTTACCTTCGCCAGGTACGAGGGTTGGCTCGGCGAGTAGCCCAGCTCTACCTTGAGCAGCGGCAAACCCTGGGCTTTCCCCTTTTGCAGCAGTCGATTGCTGACAACCCTTAAAACCCTTCCCCTAGGGTCCAGGGGTTAACTGCAACGCGGTAATTGAGCTAAGCTTGAGCCTGTAGACTGTATTGATCTAAAAATTACGGATTGGCATGGTGGAGCAAGAACATCAGACAAACAATTCCGAGCAGTTTCCTGGGACGGAAACGATCGAAGAACTCCATGAACAGGATGGGGCCATCGATATTGATTTTGAGAACCCCGAGACCCTAGGGCATCAGGAGACGCCGGCTGATGACGGAGCCCTGTCCCTTGATTTAGTAGAGCTGGAGCGACAGTTGACCAGCCTGCAGGCTGAGTTGGAAGACCGCACAGCTCAGTCCATGCGGATTGCGGCTGACTTTGAAAACTACCGCAAGCGAACCAGCAAGGAAAAGGAAGAGCTGGAGTCCCAGGTGAAGGGAAACACCATCACCGAGTTATTGCCGGTCGTGGATAATTTTGAGCGGGCCCGGTCCCAAATTAAGCCCCAAACCGATGCTGAAATGGCTATTCATAAAAGTTATCAGGGGGTTTACAAGCAACTGGTAGATGCCTTAAAGCGCTTAGGGGTTTCCGCCATGCGATCGGAAGGGCAGGAATTCAATCCCCAGTTTCATGAGGCGGTGATGCGAGAACCCAGCCATGACCACCCGGAAGGCACGGTGATGGAAGAGTTCGTTCGAGGCTACCAATTGGGCGATCGCGTCCTGCGTCACGCCATGGTGAAGGTGGCCGCCGCTCCCGAGGCAGCTCCCTTCTCAGAAACTAATCCTACCAATCCCTAAACCCTCTAGACCAGGGGAATATATACCTGAGGGTTATCTTCCCCTGGTTAGGGGGGCACCTTAAGGCTACACAATCGAGTATTTAGTATCGGACATTGGCCCAAATTAAAGTTGAAATCTGAAGTCAATTCATCCGGATGAATCAACTTCACCAATGAATCAAGGGTATAGATAACCATTATGGCGTGAGCACCAGTAGTCATGGGTAAAGTAATTGGCATCGACCTGGGTACAACCAATAGTTGTGTGGCGGTCCTCGAGGGGGGTAAGCCAGTTGTTATCACCAGCACCGAAGGTGGCAGAACCGTACCCAGCATGGTGGGTTTCGGTAAAAATGGTGAACGACTGGTGGGTCAACTAGCCAAGCGTCAGGCTGTCACCAACGCCGAAAATACGGTGTACAGCATTAAACGATTCATTGGGCGTCGTTGGGGTGATACGGCAGCGGAGCGCAGTCGAGTTCCCTACCTGTGTGTGAATGGGCGCGACAACACCGTGGATGTGCAAATTCGCGACAAAACTTACACGCCTCAGGAAATTTCCGCCATGATTCTGCAAAAGCTGAAGCAGGATGCGGAGGTTTACCTGGGCACGGAGGTGACGGAGGCGGTGATTACGGTGCCAGCCTACTTCACCGACGCCCAGCGCCAGGCCACTAAGGATGCCGGTACCATTGCTGGATTGAATGTTCTGAGGATCATCAACGAGCCCACCGCGGCAGCCTTGTCCTACGGCTTAGATAAGCAGGATCAAGACCAAATCGTGCTGGTCTTTGATCTCGGCGGTGGCACCTTTGATGTATCAATTTTGCAACTGGGCGATGGGGTCTTCGAAGTCAAGGCAACCGCCGGCAACAATCATCTGGGCGGGGATGATTTTGATAGTTGCATTGTGGAATGGATGCTGGCTACTTTCCAGGCCCAGGAAGGGATCGACCTGTCTAGCGATCGCATGGCCCTACAGCGAATTCGAGAGGCCGCCGAAAAAGCCAAGATAGAGCTCTCTAGTATGGCCGCCACCTCCCTAAACCTCCCCTTCATCACCGCTGATGCCTCCGGTCCTAAGCATCTGGAAATGAGCCTAACCCGTTCCCAGTTCGAGCAGTTGACCACAACCCTGATTAAATCCACCCTGGAGCCTGTACAACAGGCCCTCAAGGATGCTGACCTTCCCCCCGAGGGGATTGATCGAATTTTGCTGGTCGGTGGTTCTACCCGAATCCCAGCCGTGCAACAGGCCATTAGCAACTACTTCAACGGTAAGTCCCCTGATCGCTCCGTCAACCCCGATGAGGCGGTGGCCCTTGGCGCCTCTATCCAAGCCGGTGTCCTCGGAGGGGAGGTTAAGGATTTGCTACTTTTAGACGTGACCCCCCTTTCCCTGGGCATAGAAACCCTGGGGGAAGTATTTACTAAGGTGATTGAGCGTAATACCACAATCCCCACCAGCAAGTCCCAGGTATTTTCCACCGCTACCGACGGCCAAACCTCCGTTGAAATTCACGTCCTGCAAGGGGAGCGGGCCATGGCTAAGGATAATAAGAGTCTGGGTAAATTTCAACTGACGGGGATTCCCCCTGCTCCCCGAGGCGTCCCCCAGATTGAAGTCTCCTTTGAAATTGACGCTAATGGCATTCTCCAGGTAGCCGCTCTGGATAAGGGCACAGGACGAGCCCAAAGTATTCGGATTACCAATCGGGGCGGACTTAGCCCCAGCGAAGTAGAGCAAATGCGTTTAGATGCTGAAACGTTTGCCGATGATGATAACCGCCGCCGACAGTTAGCCGATCTAGTGAACCGGGCCGATAACCTGTTTTATAGCTATGAAGCTACCCTGCGGGAAAATACGGCCTTCATGGATGAGGCGGTCCGTTCAGAGTTAGACAACAAGGCGGCCCAACTCCGCCATGCCTTGCATACCGTCACCCAACCTGAGGATTTGCAGCACCATATTGATGCCTTACAATCAGCGTTGTTTACCGTTGGTGCTAACCTTTATCAAGAGTCTCAGGAGGCTAGTCCAGTAGACTTACAATTTCCTGACCTCTATCCCGAGACAGTCCCTGTTCGGGCCCAGCAGGAAACTCCTGATGACTACGACGACAGTGACTATGATGAGTTGGGCGATGATTTAGGGCTGGATGCTACGGTTACCGCAGATTACGAAGCCATTGACTAGGGGCGGGTATCCCACCTGGTCAAAATTAAGTCAACTTCTTAATATGGTTTAGAGTTTTATTATTCCTATTTACTTGCTGGACTCGTCTAGGTAACCCCTATGGCCCGTGATTACTACGATGTGCTTGGTGTGTCTCGCAGCGCCGATCAGGAGGAGATCAAGCGGGCCTATCGCCGTTTAGCTCGCAAGTATCACCCAGACGTCAATAAGGATCCTGGCGCTGAAGACACCTTTAAAGAAATTAACCGGGCCTACGAAGTTCTATCAGAGCCAGAGGTGCGGGCTCGCTACGATCGCTTTGGCGAGGCTGGGGTTGGCGGTGCCGCCGCTGGGGGCTACCCAGATTTTGGGGATATTGGCGGATTTGCCGATATTTTTGAAAGTTTCTTTGGTGGTTTTGGCGGTGGGGCTGGCCAAGCCACCCGTCGTCGCAGTCCCACCCGTGGTGATGACCTGCGTCTTGACCTGAAATTAGACTTTAAAGAGGCCGTCTTTGGGGGCGAAAAGGAAATCAAGATTAGTCACCTGGAGACCTGTGGTAACTGCAAGGGCAGCGGCGCTAAACCCGGCACCCGTCCCAGCACCTGTGGCACCTGCGGGGGTACCGGTCAGGTGCGTCGGGCTACCCGCACCCCCTTTGGCAGCTTTACCCAGGTTTCCGCCTGTCCCACCTGTAATGGCAGTGGTGAAGTGATCGAAGACCGCTGTGAAAGTTGTGGCGGTAGTGGCCAAATCCAGGAAACCAAAAAGCTGAAGATTACCATTCCTGCTGGAGTCGACAATGGTACCCGTCTGCGGGTCTCATCCGAGGGAGATGCGGGGCTGCGGGGTGGACCAGCCGGTGATCTCTACGTTTATCTGTTTGTCAGTGAGGACCCTGCCTTTAAGCGCGATGGCATCAACATTCTTTCCGATTTACGCATCACCTATCTGCAGGCTATTTTAGGCAGCAAACTTTCCATTGATACCGTAGATGGTCCAGTGGAGTTAGAAATCCCCGCCGGAACCCAGCCTGGCACGGTGCTGACCCTGGAAAACCATGGCGTGCCGAAATTAGGCAACCCCGTCAGTCGAGGTGATCATCTGATTACTGTCCAGGTCAATATTCCCACCCGGCTGAAACCAGAGGAGCGCGAACTGGTCGAGAAGCTGGCGGAAATTCGCGGTGATCAGGTTAATCGGGGAGGTCTTGAAGGATTTTTAGGGGGCTTATTTCGAGGATGAATCCAGCAAACTTACCCACCCCTACGGCGGCTGATGTCGATACCCTGTTGGATCTGCGTGGCACTCCCTGCCCCATTAATTTTGTCCGCACTAAGCTACAGCTGGAAAAAATGGTTCCAGGTTCACTGCTAGAGGTGTGGCTAGACCCGGGTGAGCCGGTCGAGCAGGTCCCTGACAGCCTGAGGATGGAGGGCTATGAGATTGTCGTCTTGAAACCAAAGGATACCTATTTTTGCCTGCGGGTACGCCGTCCTGCCTAGCTCTATGGAGTTTTCTAGTCTCTATCCTCAGCC
Organism: uncultured bacterium; assembly: GCA_964452545.1. Taxonomy (GTDB): domain Bacteria; phylum Cyanobacteriota; class Cyanobacteriia; order Phormidesmidales; family Phormidesmidaceae; genus Nodosilinea. Next base: position 7,067 of record CAYVMR010000065.1, on the reverse strand, counting down.
ACTTTTGGGAGTTGTTACCGCTGTCCAGGCAAATTTCTATTGGGTCAGCGTAGACCTAATAGCGTCTGCTATTCCAACCCTTGATCAACCGTTGACGAAGCGTTTACTCTGTACTCGCCGAGCCCGGTTGAGAAAAATAGGGCAACAGGTCATGGTGGGGGACTCGGTAGAGGTGACCGATGCTGATTGGAGTAGTGGACGAGGGGCGATCGCCAAGGTTTATCCCCGCCAAACCACCCTAGATCGTCCCCCGATCGCTAATGCCAATCAAATGTTACTGGTTTTCGCCCTAGCATCCCCTGACCTGGAGGTACATCAATTAAGCCGGTTTCTGGTCAAGGCTGAGTCCACTGGCATCAAGGTCCTGCTGTGTCTTAATAAAGCAGACCTGGTCCACCTCGAGGTGCGCCAGGATTGGCAACATCGCCTCCAGCAGTGGGGCTATAACCCCCTGGTGATCAGTCTAGAGAACCAAGAGCAATCAACCATAGGCGCTTTGATGGATTGCCTCAGGGGTCACACTACGGTGATCTCTGGTCCCTCGGGAGTAGGCAAATCAAGCCTGATTAACCATCTGGTGCCCCAGTTGAATCTTAAAACAGGGATGGTTTCAGGACGGTTAGGACGCGGTCGTCACACCACCCGCCATGTTGAGTTATTTGAACTACCAGGGGGCGGGTTTCTAGCCGACACTCCCGGTTTTAACCAACCTGACCTAACCATTGCCCCCCAGGACCTGGGGACCTACTTTCCAGAAATTCGCCATCGCCTTAGTCAACAGCCTTGCCAGTTTAAAGACTGCCTGCACCGGCAAGAGCCGGGCTGTAGTGTCGGAACTGACTGGGAACGTCATCCTGTCTATCTGAGTTGGCTAGAGGAACGGCTCATGGAGCAAAACAACAGGACACAACCTCGCCACCATCACACCGGTGTCAAAGTTAAGAGTCGGGAAATGGGGCAAGTTCACTATGAACCCCTGCTGTCTGTGAAGAAATACCGACGCATCTCTCGTCGTAGTCAAAACCAATCCTTAGATCGGCTACGTCAGAGTTCTTCCCATGGGCTGGAGGAACTCGACTAAATCCCGATGATTCTGAACATGGGCGATCGTTAAGCCCCTTCGCCTAGAGTCTGTAAATTAGACTTCCGTGATATCCCCCCGGTCGGCCCTTAGGCTATCCTTATTTTTCCGTGATAGCTATTATGGGAGTCCCTTAGGTACATGTCCATGCGACAAAACTTTAGCGAGGATGAATGGCTAACGCTTCTGCAGGCGCCCATGCAAGCCCTAGTAGCTATTTGTTTGGCTGACAAAGTGGATCCGGTTTCCTTTTTGCAAGAGCTGAGGGCTGGTATCAAGCTTGTTAGCGAAGAAATCAGTCGTTCAGATTTACCTGGAGACTTGGTGCCGGCTCTCCTCAGCTCTACGGCCGAACTGGATAGACAGGACCCCTTATCTGGAGAAGAGCTGCAGCTGAAGAAGCAATTTGAACTATTGGGGTTGATGCAAACCTTTAAAAATGCTAATGAAGGCAAGAATGCTGCCATTACTCATTTTCAAAAGGTCGCTGCCATTCTCAGCCTTAAGGTGACTGGTGTTGAGGCCAATAACTGTAAAGCCTGGTTAATGTCACTAGCCGAGAAAGTGGCACAAGCTCAAAAAGAAGGTGGAATTATGGGTATTGGGGCTAGCCGCATCAGTGACCGCGAAGCAGTTGTTCTCAAACAATTGGCCGGTGCCTTAGGTTTGTAGGTTGATTGGCAGGCTTATTCCAGTCGTTTTCTGACCTAAAACCAGCCCTAATCCCTCGACTCAAGCCGTGTGCCAGTTGACAAGGGGGCTAAATCGATGGTTAGTCAATGTATTCTAGGTGACTTTTCCAATATCGATTTATTTGCTGATCTTGAATTAAAATTTCCCTTGATACTTAACTTCTAGCCCCAGGCTTGAGATCTTAAAAGTCGTCCCTAAACTGATCAAATCTGTGAGGAAAGTCCATGATTGCACTGTTGATTAGCATTGTTGTACTAGCCGTTAGTCTGTTGATTATTTCCAAGATCCCCCCCGTAGGAGTAGAAATTGATAGCCCCATCAAGGCACTGATTGCTGGAGCGATAATTGGCGCTTTTAACGGCATTTGGTCCTTTCTGCCCCGTGGTTTGACCAATTTCATTTCGGTGCTAAGCCTGGGTATCATTCCACTGATTGGTTCAATCATTGTCTTTGGCCTAGCCGCCTGGCTAATTGAGGGCTTCCGGCTACGTTGGGGCCTCTGGAGTGCCATTTTAGGTGCGATTCTACTGGCGATTATTAGTTCCATCCTAAATTGGATCCTGACTAGCGTTGGTCTTATTCCTGCCGTGATTTAATTTTGTTTGCAGTGTTCACCGTAGCTCCCTTTGAGCGATATTTGCCCTCAAGTTGAAACTGCAGTCTCATGTTACGGCTGGCCCAAGGTCAGCCGTTTTTTAACGTTAAGCCACAAATAAACGCACTGCTCAAAACACTAGGCCCGTAGCTGGGATGGCAAGAGGACTATCCCACTTGCTCCTAAGCAATTCTGACCCAAGTCAAAGCTATAGCTAGGAACGTCCAGTGCCAGATCCGTAATGTTTAAGAGTATTGACGCTAGGCGCCTCAGAACTCAACAGAGCGGTAGCATCAGTGGCGCTGAGGGGTTTTGAGAAGAAATATCCCTGGCCATATAAACAACCCATGGCTATCAGCATATCTACCTGGGCTTGACTTTCAATCCCTTCTGCGATTAAGGTCATGCCCAGCTTACGACCTAAAGCAACAATAGTATGGACAATTTCCCGGTCGTCCCAGTTGCCATCCATGCGACCCACAAAGGACTGGTCAATTTTTAACGTATCGGTGGGGAAACGGTGGAGATAGCTCAGGGAAGAATAGCCTGTACCAAAGTCATCAATGGCCAGTTGTAAACCCAATGCCTTTAGCTCCTGCATAAGTTGACGACTGTCTTCCACATTCCGCATGATCATACTTTCAGTAATTTCCAACTGAATTTGCCGACCATCCATGCGTAACTCCTGCAGGTGGTGAGCAAATTGACTAACTAGGTCAGCCTGTTGAAATTGACGGCGGGAAAGATTGATACTCATTTTTAGAGGATAGTCAGGAAACTTTCGCTGCCAGGTCTTTAACTGATTACAGGCTTCTCGGAAAATCCACTGACCGAGGTTAATAATTAAACCGGTTTCTTCGGTTACCTGAATAAATTGGGCCGGGGAAACAAACCCCTCCCCCGACCGAAACCACCGCACCAGGGCTTCAAAACCGATGATCTGCCGGGTTTGAAGACATACAATAGGCTGGTAGTAGAGGAGAAACTCTTGCTTTTCAAAAGCATTTAATAGGTGACTTTCTAGCTCTAGGCGGCGCAGAGCCTCTTCTCGCATAGTACTGACGAAAATCTCGTAGCGATCTTCGTTCACTGCCTTGGCTCGATACATAGCGGTGTGGGCATCTCGCAGTAAATCCTCTGGCTTAGTAGAGTGATCATCGCGAGCAATCACAACCCCCATACTGCTGCTGATCGATAACCGGTGCTTAGCAATATTCATCGGCTTAGATAATTCAGCCTGTAGTTGATTTAACTGTTTCTCCACCTCAGCTTGATCGCTCATGGGTAACAAGAAAGCAAACTCATCACCCCCTACTCGGGATAATTGGGCGGACTCGGGTAGTGCCTGTAGTAGGCGCCGGGCAATAGTTTGGAGAACCTGGTCGCCAACTGAGTGACCAAAGGACTGGTTAATTAGTTTGAATCGATCAATATCTAGAAAAACTACGGTTAGAGGATCATCTACATTACTACGGCGTTGATGATGGAGTTCTCGTTGGATATGCAGAAGAAAGACATCTCGACCGGGCAATAGGGTCAGTTGATCGTAACTACTACGATAAAGCGCCTTTTGTGCGACGACTAATCCGGCTGCCAGCAAAAAGCCTGTGATCGGCTCTATGGTGGGAATCCACCACAACTGACTGAAGGCAACACTGCTAAGACCCCATATGGCTACAACAACTGAACCTCCGATCAGGATCAAGGTAATGGGACGGCGGACACTCCAGCCCAGAACTCCGGCTGCCATAATCCATCCCAGTAGCCAGGCGAGCTCACCCCACTGGGGTAGAAATCGGTAGATAATCGGTGTACCGGCGATCGCATCGAGCAGTTGACTAATACTTTGGGCATGGACCTCCACCCCCGACATCATAAAGCGACTGGATTGCTCCAAACTAAAGGGGGTGAAAAATTCATCCTTAAGGCTAGAGGCGGTGGTACCAATTAAAACAATTTTGCCCTCTACCCACTCCTGCGAGAGGGTGCCGTCCAGCACCTGACTGACAGTAAGCATACGGGCTGGGGCGTAGGGAGTTCGGTACTTAAGTAATGTCTGATACCCCCGACTATCAATATTGGCGTATCCGCCATCGCCAGCCATGAGAGCAGGGACTACAACCTCGCCAAAGCGCAATTGATTATTTTCGCGATCAACCTGAAAATCTAAACTGGGATCATAGGTGAGAGCCACCCGCAGGGGAAAAGAATAGTATTCGCGAGTTTCTCCGCCGACGTAGAGTAAACTACGTCGTAGAACTCCATCGGGATCGAGGGCCAGGTCGTTAAAGCCCACCTGTTCATCGGGCCATTCTGGCGGAGCGGGGACCTCTCCTGAATCAGGGTCTTGACCGACATTCATAATGCCAATGACATTGGGAGACCGAAAAGCGTTCAGCAGGTCTTCGCGTCCCTCAAACTGGGAAATATTGCGATAAAGATCAAGGCCGACCACCGCTGGCTTATGAGCCTGTAGATTAGCAATGATGGTAGCTATCTTTTCATCAGATAGGGGCCAGCCATGGGCCTCCAAATCTGATTCAGTCACTTCAACAATTAATAGACGGTCATCCGGGGGTTTGTAGGTCTGTAGGCGCGTCATAAAGTCAAAGCTTGCTGTTTCCAGCGGCTGCAGAACCCCTAATCGCTTACTGGTTGCCACTACTGATAAAGCTAACAAGCTAGACACCAGGATAGCCCGGCTACCAAAATTCAGCTGTTGAACTAAGCGAGTTGTCAGCTGTTGAACATTTAGCTGTAAAGACCACACCCCAAGTTGCACCATAGCAGACGCTGAAAAACGGTAGATTCGGAAGATCAGTGATATCTAGACCCCGAGTAATTACATATACAGAGGAGTACCAATCCTATCCGGAAACTTTTAAGGAATTTCTCTGCTAAATCATGACAAATCCCATGATCACCTGAGGGGTTGCTTTAAAACCTACGGAGAACCCTAGTCCTTACCATGAGACATCTATAAAATCCCCAATATTTGTGAGATCGTACACCCCCAGGTTTAATTTCCTTAGCGAGCCTCCTTTTAAAGAAATTTGAGCAGCAACAGCTGCCGCGGAAATTTAGCGGCAGCTGCTACCTGAGTCCAAGCGATCGTGTTCGTCGGACGCTTTTCTGACTTCATAGCCTGGAACCATTGCCATGGTTCAGGACTAAAATCCTAGTGACCTCCTGAGTCATCATTAGCAAAACTATAGTTCCCTAAAGTCAGAGGGAACGCTCAAACCCGTTGATTAAATCCCTGAATCCTATAGAGGCCACCCTGATTGACTGACAAAACAAGTACTGCCCTCTCCCTAACCCCTTTCCCAGAGCGGGAGAGAGGCTTTTGGGTCAGGCTTTCGGTTTGAAATCCCTTCGCCCCTTGTGGGAGAAGGGATTTAGGGATGAGGGTAAAAAGATTTATCAGCCAACCAGGAGGCCACCACTAGGCGCCATGGGTAAGATGGCAGTGATGCCCCCTTGACAGAGCGTTCCAGCACTGTCAAGGGGAAAACAGTCAGAGCCTTGACTGCTGAAACATCCCCCGAATGGTGACCCCTTGCAAACCATGGCAACTCTGCTGCAGATATTACCCAGACCCTAAGCGAAGTTATCCGGCGGTAGGGTGATTAAGTGGGTCCCCCCTCCGCGTCGTTGCCCAGGGAACTGATCGCGATCGTTCTGGACCTGAAAATCTTGTTGAGGTAGCAAAGCATGGATAAGTATTAAACTTAACATGCTCATGGTCATCAAAACAGTGATGCCACCAGGTAAGATAAAGAGCCGAATTAACGCAGATTTCATAGATCACGCAAGGTTGTAGAGACACCAAACACTTCTGCGGTCTAGGTGACAAGGGGCAGGTACACCAGGAACTCACCGCATCCCGGGACTACTATCATCCTTCACTGCCAGAGCCACCTCTGAACCAACAACCTTGCAATTTTACGGAAGCTTTATTGACCGATGTACTTCGCCCCCCCGTACCTTCACGCAAAGGCTCTACTCCTAACCATGGGGCAATTTAGGCTACCCAGCCTGAGAGAGCTTTCGGTCTGGGCACCCTGGCTCACCAGGGCTGGGGTGTTCGGCTAGCTCACTGGACAACCAGTGGGGTCGGACTGACCTTAAGAAGTTGTTAAGCCAAAGCTTGACCGTCCATGAAATCAGCTATAGTTTAATCAAGATACCTCCTAACTGCGTCTCCAGCCCCGTCTGACCCCTCTGTCGGTGTTCTAGCTTCGGGGCTGCTACTTCACTTAAGTTGTTAGTTAGGTCTAAATCAGTTGAACCTCTGAAGGATTGTAAATGGGTCGGGATAATCAAATCAAAATTCATAGATTAGGATCTATGGTTAATCCTTTGAAGTGATTGGTGCTCACCAGTTTAGACTGTTCGGTTCGATTGGCGTAGCCTAAGCTTAGCTTTAGCTGTCTTTCACTCAGCTGATTTTGTTATTGGGATGGTTTGGACTAGGCTACCCATTGAAGTCTTAATTAAGTTAGACTAGAACACTTGCCTAGGCTGTGTTTTAACCGATAGATCCTGCCCTAAGCATTATGACCCTATACGATCACTTTTCTGGTTAAAAACGTTTGACAAGGATCTGTCTCCTTACTTATACTAATATCGATGTTACATAGGCCCCCATCGTCTAGAGGCCTAGGACACCTCCCTTTCACGGAGGCGACGGGGATT
>CAYVMR010000064.1:0-12080 GCA_964452545.1 uncultured bacterium | reverse complement strand
GGCCTCCTGGGTCTGTAAACTGTCAGGATGATCTCGAAGCCACTGGACAACCTCCGGTTGACCTTCAATTTTGTTTTTAATCTGTTGAATGGCAATAAAGAGGGCCTGGTTAGAGTCCTGCACACAGGAGGTGGCGGGGGTAACTGCCGCCACCCCAGTACCATCACCGGTACGATAACGAGCGGCTAGCACCTGGGCTTGAATCAACAACTCCCGAAACAGCGAAATACGCGTGTCCCCAAACTGAAAGGGTTCGATGAAGGCATCCAACTTAATCACCACATCGGAGACCGGTCGCAGCCCCATCCAGCCCCGTTGCAGGTCCCCCATATACTCATGCCAGTCGTGGGTGCCGGAGACGATGCCCCCGGCGTTATGGGCATAGATCTGCTGGTACTGAATGGCAAATTGGAGTTCCTGGGTAATCGGTTCCCGCTTTACCTGAGCCAAACCGTAGGCAAAATGACCGGTCACCGTCCCCAGGGGGGTCAGTTCCTTGTTTTCGCCGCCAATTCCCCCAAAGAGATGGATCAGCAAAGCCATATCCCCCTCCTGCCACTGGGCCCTGGCCGCATCGGAGCTACCGGTGTTAGGGCTGACTAAAACCCGCTGTAGGGTGCCCTTGCGTTGGGGAGTATTTTGCCAGTTGCCCCGGTCCAGGTACTTTAGGCCTTCCCGTTCCGAGAGAATCACCTGGTCAGGCTGTAGTTTCAAGAGGGCCCGGGGCTGAAGAGCCTGAACCGTAAACAGCCCCTGACTATCCCGAGATCCATAGATATACCAGCCCTCTACCCCGGCGGGGGAGGTTTCTAGGCCTTGGAGGTTGGAAAAAAAGCGATCGCCCTTCAGCCTGGGTTGCTGGGGAATACGCACGGTGCCGGTGGGACCGCTAAAGCTTTTACTCTTGGGGTTAAAGAACTGCACCCGAAAGTATTCGCTGGGGCAGGGGGTAGGGCCCGGGCAGTCAGCCGGGGCTGGGGTCGTCACCCCGGTATCAGGGCCTAAAATTTGGACCAGACCGTATTCTCGACCGGTAATCTGAATGGGCTCCAGGCCGGTGCGCAGCACCCACTGGCCATCTTCCCGCACCAGGTCAGGCTCCACCAGCCGCACGGTCATATCATCCTGGGGTCGGGCTCCCGCTAGGGACTGCAACGGCCCCACCTGGCGTCGCCCATTCAGTCTCGTCGGCACAATATTGCCATTTTCCAGAAACTTGGTAGCCTGGCTGCTAAAGTCAATGTCCCGGGTGACCTGATCCAGGTAGGCCTGGTTGATGGGGCTAGGTTTCCAGGTGAGCTTTACCCGTTGGCCGGTTAGATTGGGCAGACCTTCGAGACTGTGCCAGACCTCCATCCACACCCAATCCCCCGGCTGTTGTTGGTATTCCTCCACCGAGGGTAGGATGAGACGACCAATCCAATCGCCATTGGGTCGCAGCAAGGGGCTGGAGGGCAGGGGCGAGATGGGGTAGGTGGTGACCTGGTTAAAGGGTTGGGCTTGCGCCTTTTCGTAGTTAGAGACCGGGGGAGCATCACTGGCCACCAGGCGCCATGGACCGGCCATTACCACCAAAAGCGCGGTGACCAGGGCCAGACCCAGGTGTGGCCAGGGCCAGCCGCCCAACTTGACCCGGTGTAGGATGGTACCCATGGTGTAGATCCCTCTGCGATCGCGATTCAGTCTTACAGAATAAGCTAAAAATACCGATTAGACTGAGATAAACCTGATTCTAGCTAGTCGTTCATCACCGACCAGTATGTCCTCGATGACTGTGGAAATTCTTCTTATTCTGGCTTTGATCCTAGCCAATGGAGTGTTTTCCGGATCGGAAATCGCGGTGGTATCGGCGCGTAAAGTCCGACTGGAACAGTTGGCGAACCAGGGCAATGTCGGGGCCAAAATGGCCTTGAGGTTAGCCAATGCCCCCAATAATTTCCTGGCTACCGTCCAGGTGGGTATCACCCTGATTGGCATTCTCAGTGGGGCGGTGGGCGGCGCCACCCTGGCGCAACGGTTACAACCCCTGATCGCTCGGATTCCGCAGTTGCGTCCCTATACTGAGGTCCTGAGCCTAGTCATCGTGGTCTCGATGATCACCTACCTCTCCCTGGTGATTGGTGAGTTAGTGCCCAAGCGCATTGCCCTCAACAACCCCGAGCAGATCGCCATGCTCGTGTCCGCTCCGATGCGAAGTCTATCCCGGTTAACCGCTCCCCTGGTACATATCCTGGCGGTTTCCACCGATGGCTTACTCGCCCTGCTGGGTATTAAGGCCTCCGATCAACCTGACATCACGGAGGAGGAGATCAAGGTGCTGATTCGCCAGGGAGCCGAAGCGGGCATGTTTGAAGAGGCGGAACAGGCGATGGTGGAACGGGTCTTTCGCCTGGGCGATCGCCCCATCAAGGCCATGATGACCCCCCGCACGGAAATCACCTGGCTGGATACGGAGGCCTCCCTGGAAAAGAACCTGCGGGTCGTGATGGAGAGCAGCCATGCCCGTTTTCCCGTGGGTCGAGATAGCCTGGACAACTGTGTCGGCATTATCCGCGGTAGTAGCTTATTAGCGGCTCAACTCTCCGGGGAACTCAAGAACCTGGAATTAATTTGCCAGCCCCCCCTTTACGTGGGGGAACATGTCCGAGCCCTCAATGTAATTGAGCAATTTAAGCAAACCGGTATCCACATCGCCCTGGTGATTGATGAGTACGGGGGGATTGAGGGCCTAGTCACCCTCAACGACCTGATGGAGGCCATCGTCGGCGGGCTGCCCTCCCTGGAAGACCAGGAGGAGCCCATGATTATCCAACGGCAGGACGGTTCATGGTTACTGGACGGCCTCTTAGATATCAACGACGTCAAGGACCTGCTGCAATGGACAAGCCTACCCCAGGAAGCGACTGGTGACTTCCATACCCTGGGGGGCTTTGTCATGCACTATTTGGGCTACATCCCGCGCTCCGGTGAGCAGTTTGTGCTCAAGGGGCTGAGCTTTGAGGTGGTTGATATGGACGGTCCGCGGGTGGATAAGGTGCTGGTCATCCCTCGGCTAGAACCGCCCTCAGCGCCTGAGGCGCCGCCTCCAGGCTAGGAACCACGCTTCATCGGGTTGCCTCCTAACAGGATTAGCAAAATAGCCGTTATCACCATGCCTGCCCCTGCCCCAAAGGCCAAAACAACCCCAAAGGGCATGGCGATAGACTGCAGGTTGAGGAGCCGTACCGTCACTGGCGTGGCGTTTTGCACGGCAATGATGGCGATCGCCATGATCCAAGCCGCTGGAATAATGGCCAGTAGAAGTCTTACCATAGGCCTAAAAAAAGTTGCCAACCGATCAACGCTTTAGGTAGTATAAACAACTGGGCTAATAGGAGAGAAGAGATGGCAAAACGGGTACAGGTTGTGCTTACCGAAGACATTCGCAAATTGGGTCAAAATGGTGATCTGGTGGAGGTCGCTCCGGGCTACGCTCGGAACTATCTGTTACCCCAGGGCAAGGCCGTCCGCACCACCCCTGGCGTTTTAAAGCAGGTGGAGCGACGCCGAGAGGCCGAACGGCAACGGCTATTAGCGATCAAACAGGAGGCCGAAGCCACCAAAACCGCCTTAGCGACCATCGGCATGTTCACCATTGAGAAACCCGTGGGTGAAAATAACGCTATTTTTGGTACCGTCACGGCCACTGATGTGGCCACAGTGATCAAATCCCTATCGGGCAAAGAGGTTGACCGTCGTGATATCACCCTGCCCGATATCAACAAACTGGGCGAGTACCAGGCTGAGGTCAAACTCCACGCCGAGGTGACGGCCATGGTGAACCTGCGGGTGGTGGCGGAATAGGGTTAGGACTCAGGGGCCAGGAGCAATCGGTAGATTTACCCTAGGGCTGACCATTGATTGGTCAATCGGTGATGGGACTGGTGGACATAGACAGGGCCCGATAGATGGCCAGATTACCCTGATGGATTGCTTGGCTGGTCAGTTGAGGAAAGCTTTTAGCTATCCAGTAGCTTCTCTGGCATGACGTACAGAGTATTGCCCCGTCGCCGGGTTACCATCACCAATTGATTTTCAGCAATGGTGGCACCGTCGTCTTCGCAGCGAGCTTGCCAGGAGTTACCTTCGTAAAGGACCCGGCCAGTTTCCCCCGGCAAAATCGGGGTGAGGGTACGAGCTTCTGTGGAAGACTGCAGCACATAGGGAGTTTGCTGGGGAGCAAAGCGCCGTAGCAGCAGGATAAACCCAATGGAGAATACCACCCACAGCACTAACTGCACCGTTAAGGAGGGCACCACCAGGGCGATCAGAGCCACTAAGAAGGCACTCACCCCCAGGGTTGATTCCACAAAAGCGGTGGGTAAAACCAACTCCATCACACAAAGTACGGCGCCGACCAGCAGCCAGATTTGAACATGACTCATGAGTGAGTTACCTGTTGCATTTTTCGTTATCCTCTAGGATTAATTGAGTCCCAGGGGTCATCCGGGGGCTAATTGATCAGATTGTTATAGTTTAACGGACTGATTTATCCCCTACGGGTGAAACCGTCTCCCCCACCTGTCGCCTATGCATCCGGTTGATCGTCTAGTTTCCCGTTCCCACCCCTACCTTTGGGTGGTTGGTGAGGGGGTCACCACCCTACCCCTAGGGGATAGGGTAGCTCAGCGCTATCGGGTGATAGGTCATCGGACCTGGCTGGACACCTGTCCTGATCAGGAACGGGATTGTCCCGATTATCTGCCCCCCTCAGCCCAGCCCTACCTGGTTACCCATGGCCACCGACTGCACCTGCCCGGCCTCTATGCCGTCCTCGATCGCCCGCCCCTCACCCCCCTGCTGCTGCTAGACAACGTCCCCATTCACCCCCAAACCGGTGACCTGCTGCCCAGCCTGGAAACCGCCCTCTTAGAGGAGGCCAGTCCCCAGCGCCAGCTTTACTGGCTTTGGCAAATCTGGGAACTATGGCAAAGCTTGGCCAGCGATCAGCTCCAGACCAGCCTGCTGGTTTTAGATAACCTGCGGGTTGAGGGCTGGCGACTGCGGTTGTTAGAACTATACCCCGACCTAGAAGCTCCCAGTTTGGCAGATTTAGCGGCCACCTGGCGATCGCTGCTACCCACCCTACCCCTCACCACCTCCACTTCCCTGACTGCCCTGATCGATGCCATGGGGGAGGACCCTCGGGATGGGGAAACGGTGGCAAAGCAGCTCAATCAGCTACTACTAAGCCAGGCGGCGGCCACCTCCCGGCGCTTTACCCTAGCTGGGGGCACCACCCCAGGGCCCAACCAACCCCGTAACGAGGATGGGTGCTGGCCAACGGCAGATCTAGTTAGCTCTGGGGCAGACCTACAGATAGGCATCGTCTGCGATGGGGTGGGGGGTCATGATGGTGGCGAAGTGGCTAGCCAACTGGCCATACAATCCTTAAAACTACAGCTCCAGGCCCTACTCACCGAAAGTCAGCAAGAGTCCCACCTGCTGCCGCCCCAGGTCGTCATGGAGCAACTGCGGGCAGTGATCACCATCGTTAACGATCTGATTAACTTCCAAAATGACAACCAGGCTCGGGTGGGTCGCCAACGCATGGGCACTACCCTGGTCTTGGCCCTGATCTTACCCCAGCGGATTCAGACCGATCAGGGTTGGAAACGGGTCCAGGAGGTTTATCTGGCCCACGTGGGGGATAGCCGAGCTTACTGGATTACCCCGGATTACTGCCACCTGCTCACCGTAGATGATGACATCGCCGGGCGAGAGGTGAGGGCGGGCCGACAACTATATGCCCAGGCCCAGGCCCGTAGCGATGCCGGGGCGCTCACCCAGGCCCTGGGCACTCGACATAGCGATCATCTGACCATCCACCTGCAACGGTTTATTCCCGATGAACCAGGCATCCTGTTGCTCTGTTCCGATGGCCTCAGTGACAACCACCGGATTGAAGAGGCCTGGGCCAATTACATTGGCCTAATCGTCAAAGAGATTATCAGTTTAGACTCGGCGGTAGCCTCCTGGCTTGAACTTGCCAACCAGAAAAATGGCCATGATAATAGCACCGTTGTCCTCATCCATCACCAGCTGCTGGCCCCGACACTGCCCGTGACAACCCCCGAGGAAGCCATTCCCGCGTCGTTCAAGGGTGTGGGCATGAACCGAGTTAACCCTGGCAGGGTGAGTCTTTACGGTGAAAGCCAGGAGCCGGAAACGGAGGCTGCCCTGCCGGCCAACCTGGCCCCCACCCGACCCCTCTGGCTCTGGCTCCTGGGGCTAGCCGCCGCCTTTGGGTTGGCGGTCACCACGGGTTGGTGGTGGCTGACGCGGCCCCCAGTTCCACCAACGGAGCCACCCCGCCAGGAGTCCACCGTTGAACCTGAAGGGGCCACTGAACAGCCCTAGGGGGTGAATAGCAGCAGGGGAGAGATGAGAGGCGGGTTTTTCACAATCAACTGATTCGGATATCAGCGGTAACGGTCGTGTAACAATGAATTCAGGCCTTCAGCCTGGCGCATAGAGGTTTAGCATTGCAGCCTGGACAACCCCCGTTAATCGCCGCCGCCCTGACCCCCCAGCAATTGCTGAGCCTTAAGGCTCAGCTCGATCTGGTGCTGCTGGCCCTGGAGTGTTTGACCGGTGTGGGTTCAGAGGCGGTGTTAGAGGTCGCTGCCCAATTGGGATTGGCCACCATGCTCAGCGATCGCGTTACCCTCTGGCGCCTACGACAGGCTAGCCCCCTGCGCAAGGGGCAGGGGCGGAAACGATTAGATGTTGAGGAAGCCCGGGCCCTGGTCCTGGTGATTTGTCAGCTGGCTAGCCAGCGTCGCCGCACCATTCGCTCCGCAGTAGCCGCCCTAGAGCGAGCTCTGGAGCAGGGCCGGCCTGTTTATCGGGTAGCTAGCCTGGGCAATTACCTGGATAGCTTTACTAACGCCTACCAGGAACGGATGGTGGGGATCCCGGTTGATAATCTCAGCTCCCTGGCCTTAAAACTCCTAGTAGATCTGTTGTTTTACAGTGGCCCAGAGGGCAGTCGCAAGCTCTGGTTAGCCCTGCTGGATCGATCCCTGTCCGAGTAATGTCCCCATGGCTATGATGGCCCCGCCCACCACCTATCGCTACCAGGCCGGTAGCTGTACCCTGAGCCTGACGGGGGAACGGTCAGCCCTCAGCCAGGTGAGCGATCGACCCCTGTTGCGGCGATCGCGGTTCCGCCTGGAGGTCTGGCCTGAGGCACTGCAGCCAGACGGATTGGCGACAGCTCCGTTAGCGATCATCCAGGGAGAACCGCGCCACCTGTTAGTCCTGCGGGATCAGGTCCAGAATTACCTACAGATGCTCCCACAAGAGCCCCATCCGGGCCGATGGCCAGTAGCCTTGCCCCGCCCGATCTTATCCCTGCAGCCCCGCAACCTGCAGCTATCTACCTTGCAACTGGCGGATTTGTCCGAGGTGCTGGAACAAATGGATCGGGGCATTGCCCTGCTTTCCCCCGAGATCCTGCCCCAGCGGCGATCGTCGGCCCGAGCCCTCAGCCTGGGGACGGTGGCGGCAGGATTGATGGCAGCGGCGGTGGGCGGTCAGTGGTTGGTCCAAGCGCCTCGACCCCTGGCGGATTCCCTGGTGCGATCGCCCGCCTTTGGCCCCAGCCATCTGTCCTTGCCCTACCCTAGCCGCCGATCCCCCCATGCTGCCGCCAATCAACCAGGAGGGCTCCGGTCAATCCCGGCGCCCCCCGTCGACCTGACTCCCACCAGACCCACCCTGACGCCCCCTGAATCCCCCGTTGTTCCTACGCCGCCATCACCGCCAACCCCAGGGGCATCCCCCCAGCCCCAGAGGACAACGGCCGCATCGGAGCCACCTGGGGCAGGGGCAACCCTGGGGGATGGTTCCACGTCCAGGGTGACCCGAGCCAGCCCCTACCTAGTCGCTCCAGCCTGGCTAGACAGCCTGGGACAAGCCCTGCCAACAACCTGGCTGGCACCTGAGGGGCTTGATCAACCGCTCCGTTTCCGCCTCCACCTGGCCCCTAACGGCCAGGTGGAGGCGGTGGAACCCATGGATGACCTGGCTAAAGAGTACCAACCCAACCTAGGTTTACCCCAGGTTGGAGACAGTCCTACCCCGCTCACCCTGGAGCCCGACACCCAGGTAGAGGTGATCTTCTGGCCCAATGGCAAGGTCGAGCTGAGAGCCCCCTCACAGGTGCCACCTAGCCGATAGGGGGAAGCTGTCCTTTAGCCTTGGCTCGCCGTTGACGCAGGGTAGCCATGGCCTTATCCACGGGGAACCCAGGTACCGGCATCACCTGATGCTGCCGATCGGTCTCTAGTTGCTTGAGCTCCGTGTAGTCTACCCAGTGAATACAGTCCACCGGGCAAGTATCGATCGCCTCCTGGATCAGCTCCAAGGCATCACCATCCTGGCAGTAAACCCGCGATCGCCCGTAATCTGGTTCGATATAAAAGGTATTGCGAGCTACATGGGCACAATGTTTGCAGCCAATACAGGTAATTTCATCAACGTAAACCCCGCGCTGGCGCAGTGCCCCCCCCAGCTCGGGCTCGTAGCCCGAGCGAGCCTCTAGCTGACGCAATACTCCTCCCAATTCGGGCTCATAGCCCGTGGGTCCAGGTCCAAATGAAGAGTGTTGAAAATCATCCATGGAGTTTATACCATCCTGGCTAGAGCAGGGGGCAACATAGAAACCCTGGTTCCCTAATTATTGTTTAACTGGGGACAACTGGTTAAGGCTTAAGCTTGCCACCGCTGCACCACCAGCCGCACTGAACCGTCCTGGCGCACCTCTTCCTCAGCCAACTGAAACCCCTGACGCCCCGCCTCTGCTAACACCGTCCTATAGGCATAGGATTGAGTAATCCGTCGTAAAAAGCCATCGACGGTCAGGGGCTGCTGCCAATACTGCAGATCAGCAATCAACTCATAGTCCTGGGTTTCAGGATTACGGCAGAACCCAATATCGTAACCATTCTGCTGGGAAATCACCACGTCCGCCAACTGGGTCTGCCCCTGGTAACCTCTGACTTGGGCGGGACCCACCTGCCAGTCAGCCCCGAGGTCAGTTAGGACGGCGGTAAGGGTCTCCAAGTTACGGAGCTTGGTTTTGATTTGGCTAAAGTGTGACATGGGCGTATATGAAGTTGGAGGTCAAAACTAGGGAATCAAAACTTGAAATTAAAACACCGATAGCAAAACTCACTCTCAACCTACGGCCTCCTACCAGGCCTGGGTCACCCACTGGGATGGATTGACCTGAACAACACCACTTTGGGCATAATAGTCAGAACTTTGTTGCCGATCTAATACAAGGCCAAGTTGAGCCTCAATGGCAGCGGTCACCTCAGCACAGGACTGACCCACTATGCCGGTCACAGTTTCCTGGACGCGGCCATCGGGATAAATAATAAACTCCAGGGTTTCCATAGTGGATGATCAGAAACTGAAATAATCAGAGCGATGAAACGATATTCAAATGTTGTCAACTAGTGGCAAACAACCCAGCTGGTACAAGGGTGGTACCTACCGTCCGTCGGTCGAAAGCAGGATTAATCCCGTAGACTCGCTTAGGGGCAAGCTCGCCATAAACCATTACAAATGACAATCAATTGTATTGATCTCAGGAGTGATTACCCTCATTAAATGTAGTGTCGCGTAACTTTTCAGGAGCGTCAAGGCAACTTTTGTTACAGAATGTGTAATACGCCGACGGGCCAGGGACTTGAAGTTACTGTCGAAAGTTTTTTGAGCCAGTATAGCCAGACAGTTCTGCCAGCCGTTCCAAGGATTGGGAACCGGAATAAAACTGGCCCTTCACCTCCCAACTGGGAAAGCCTTTAATCTCAGACTTAGATCGACACAGTTTAGGCTGGGGATTCACACCGTCTTCGGCACATTCTACGTAGGTCAGCAGCTGGGCGGCCTCAGCCCCAAACAGCTGCTTCTGCTCATGGCAGTGGGGACACCACCAGGCCCCATACATGACTGCCCCGCTCTCCTGCAGGTGTTTAGCGAGGGCTAATTCCGCCGGTCCAGAGGCCAGGGTAATTGGGGGCCCGGCCTGGCCACCGCTGGTAGCCTGCACGGTACCACCGGAACGGGCTGGGGCATAGAGGGCGAAGACTGAGGTGAGGGTGACGACCCCGATGATGGCGGCGGTGAAGAAGAGTTGCCCCCTGTCCTCCCAACGATGGCCGAACAGGGTAATTAGCAATAGGCTGAGGGCAAATAGGGCGGAGGCGACACAGAAGGGACAGAAAGCCTTGATCTCAAAGGCCATCACCGCCATCAGATAGCCACTGAAGACCACCATGGCGGTCGTCAAACCAAACAGTAAAGGCCAGGTGCGCTGCTCTAATTGTTGCCGCAGGGCTTTGTTTCCTTCAGGGTTAACCCACCAGGGGGCGGTGGCCAGGGCCAAAATGGCCAGGTAGCCCAGGAACCCCACCAGGGCGAGGGGTAGTCCCAGAATGGTGGCATAGGGGCTGGATAGCACCAGGTTGCAACCCTCCGTCGGGCAGGCGGCACCGCCTGTCCAGCGGATAAACAGCAGGTAGGCCGTATCCAGCAAGCCCAGACCCGCAATACCGGCCAGTAGCGATCGAGATTGGCGGTGAATCCAACGGGTTTCTTGACGACGACGTCTCATCCTGATCCTCTCCATAGCGTGATATTGACTGCCCTGGTGGGGTGATCACAATTCTAAATAATCTGTAACTCTAGTCTATAGGCTCTGGCCAACCATCGGGAAGGTTGGTGATGCCTCCGATGCCGTCAGTTGGAGTGGGCCATGATCGATGGCCGGCTGGGGTCAGGGGTGGGTTGGATCAGACTATCCTGCATGGCCTCGATAAATTGACTGACTCGCACTGGATCGATCGGTTGATTAACATCCCCATGGCGCTTCAGGGAACTGGCCACAATTACCCCGTCCACCACCGATATTAAGGATCCAATATTTTCCCAATCAGCGCCACTGCCAATGAGCACTGGGGCCTTGCCAGCGGCGGCCTTGGCCAGTTCCAGGTCCTCCCGGCTAGGGGGATGACCGGTGGCCCAACCCGATAAAATCACCCCATCCGCCAGGCCCCGCTGCAGGGTGTCCTGCACCGCCGTAGTCAGGTTAGGGGAACCCAAGGGGCGGGCATGCTTGACCAGGACGTCGGCCAAGATTTTGACGTCGCAGCCGATCTGCTGGCGATAGCGCAGCAGATCGTAGGCGCAACCCTCAATCAAGCCCTGGTCGGTGGCCATGACACCGGTGAGGACATTCACCCGGATAAACTGGGCTCCACTGCAGGCGGCGATCGCCAGGGCACTGCGGGCATCATTGCGCAGCACATTCACCCCCAGGGGCAGGGTAACCAGGGTTTGGAGGCGCTGCAGCACCAAACTCATGGCACTAACCACCGCCGGGTCGACGCTGCCCTTGGTAAAGGGAGCATCAAAAAAGTTTTCCACCAGAATGCCATGCACCCCCCCGGAGGCGAGGGCCACCGCCTCCTGCTCAGCCCGATCAACAACGGCCTGTAAGCTGCCCTGCCAGCGGGGAGACAGGGGCAGGGGCAAAAGATGAACCACCCCAATGACCGGGTGAGAGGTTTTAAAGACTTCAATTAAGTCCACGTTTTTCGTGCCTGGACTCGAGTTACCCACCCAGTATAAACCGGCTCAAGCAGGCTGCCATCCACCTGGACCCAATCCAATTAGCCCCTCCCCCTTAGGGCTCCATCAATTTTGAAATGACGAGTTGAGACCGGTAGAGGAGGCCGGGACAGGGCCGTCAACCTAAGCCCGGGTGGTACCGGCCATTGACAAAACTGTCATAGCATCGCCATCCATCCGCCAAGGGTCCGCCATATCATGACTTTAAAGTAAAAGCATGTTTAGCGTTTCTTGAGATAGGTTCCTATGGTAGACAAGCAATCACTCTATGGATTTCGAGCGAATCGCTCAGTGCTGGCCTCCATGGCCCTCGTCCTATTGGGGGCCGGTGTCGCCACTGCGGGGAACCAGGGTATGGAGATTAAACAGGGTTTCACCCAACCCTCGGCGCTCGCCCC
>CAYVMR010000063.1:10354-12181 GCA_964452545.1 uncultured bacterium | reverse complement strand
CCCGGGAAGGATCGGCACCCTGGAAAAGCTCCGGTAGAGGCTTGTCTGGGCCCCATGATCCTTGACAAAGGGCCGAAATGCCTGGGATAATTAAAAGCTGTTTGTTAAGGCTCGGACCAGGTTTCAAGTCGCCAGCTTCCCTTAGGAAAGGCTGGAATTAGCACCTGTACGGCTAATTATTGAGGATATTATGACCTACGCAATTGTGGCAACGGCTGGTAAGCAGCTGCGGGTGGAACCGGGCCGCTTCTACGACATTGATCGCCTGGCGGTGGCCGAGGACGGTCAGGTTACCCTAGACCAGGTCCTGTTTGTCAACCATGATGGAGAGGCTCTGGTCGGCCAACCCCTGGTGGCTGGCGCTACGGTGACCGGCACTGTGGTTAGTCATCTGCGGGGCCGTAAGGTAATTGTTTACAAAATGAAGCCCAAAAAGAAAACTCGCAAAAAGCAAGGGCACCGGCAAGAGCTCACCCGCTTGATGATCGATGGGATCCATTTGAACGGCAAGGCGATCGCGGGCACCCCTAACCAGACCGCCACTC
Source organism: uncultured bacterium (assembly GCA_964452545.1). Classification (GTDB taxonomy): domain Bacteria; phylum Cyanobacteriota; class Cyanobacteriia; order Phormidesmidales; family Phormidesmidaceae; genus Nodosilinea. Next base: position 11,636 of record CAYVMR010000063.1, on the reverse strand, counting down.
CCCCTGCAGAGACCGTCGTCGCCACCGCCACCCTCGATGTCGATGCAACCACACTCACCGATACCCCCGATAGCGATAGTTAACTTGACGGCACTGACTCATACTCTTTATTGACAAGGGAAGGAACCCACCATGGCTCACAAGAAAGGTACAGGTAGTACCCGTAACGGTCGCGACTCTAACTCCAAACGCCTGGGGGTGAAGCGCTACGGCGGACAGGCGGTGCGTGCGGGTAATATTTTGATTCGGCAGCGGGGCACCAAGGTTCACCCGGGTGAAAACGTGGGTCGGGGGGGAGATGACACCCTTTTTGCCCTGGTGGACGGGGTGGTCACCTTTGAACGTCGCGGTAAAAACGGCAAAAAAGTTAGTGTTTATCCCAGCTAGTTGCGGCGCTGGCCTTTGCTCCAAGGCCCCTGGACATTTTGCCCAGGGGCCTTGCCCCTATGGCTGCAGGGCTGGACGGCCTTAGTAACGAATCCGGGGATCAATATAGGCGCCTAGCACATCAATGGCGATGCTGATCAGGGCCACAATCAGGCCAAAAAACACCATCAACCCCTGCACCACTGGATAATCTCGCTGGGTGATCGCTTCGTAGAGGCGGTTGGCCAGCCCCGGCCAGGAAAAGGTCACCTCCGTCAGCACCGCTCCGCCGAGCATGGCCGCAAAGGTTAGGCCCAGGATGGTAACCACCGGAATCAGGGCATTTTTCAGGGCATGTACCAACACCACCCGGTACTCAGGGATGCCCCTGGCCCTGGCGGCTTCCACGTAGTCTGCCGTCAGGGTTTGCTTGAGGTTGACCCGCACCATGCGCTCAAACACCCCACTAATCAAAATCCCCAGGGTCAGGCTGGGTAGGGCCAGGTAGTAGAGAGTGGTGGCAAAGGCACCTGGATCCAGAGAGAGGAGGCTGTCGATCAGGTAAAGGCCAGTCGGGCCAGCCGGTGGGGTGGCCTGCAAAGGATAACGGGTGCCGATGGGAAACCAACGCAGCTGGACCGCAAACAGCAGCTGCAAAATCATGCCAAACCAATACATGGGGATGGCATAGGTGATGATGCCAAACAACCGCCCCCCCGCATCCAGGGGCGTATTGGGGCGGGAGGCGGCCAGGCAGCCCACCGTCACCCCCACCAGGGTGGCCACCACCAGACCACAGCAAGCGAGTTCCACCGTGGCTGGGAAATGGGCCTGAATAATCTGCCAAACCGTTTGGCCCTGAGTGGCCAGGGAGGTACCCAGATCGAGCCGCAGCAAGTGCCCCAGGTAGGTCAGA
>CAYVMR010000063.1:0-10344 GCA_964452545.1 uncultured bacterium | reverse complement strand
ATCCAAAGGGGCTGATCGAGGCCCAGCTGGCTACGGAGCTGATCCTTGGCGGCGGCGGGGGCCCGGGCCCCCAGCAGCGCATCCACCGGATCCCCAGGGCTGGCCCGCATCAGCAAAAAGACGATGGTGGTAATCGTCCAGATCATCAGGGGGGCCAGCAGCAATCGGGTGAGGAGGTAGTAACGCAGGGCGGAGGATCGGGCCATGGCAAACTATTCTTTATTCTTCTTCTTCGCGGTGATGACTTTCCCCTTCGCTATTGGCGGTTAAGTCAGGCAGGGCGGGCGCTTCCTGCAAAGCTGGAGGAACCACCGCCACCGCCGCGATCGCATCTTCCTCATCAAGGCGCTGCAGACGCACACCGGTGGCGGGGCGCGACTGGACCGAAATATCATTCACCCGCTGGCGAATAATGATGCCTCGATTAGTGACCAGCATCAACTCATCGCCGTCATTCACCACCCGTAGGGCCGCCAGGGTATCGTCCTGTTTGCGAAACTTAATGGCTGTTAACCCCAGCCCCGCTCGGTTTTGTAGGCGAAACTTGGTGACCGGCACCCGCTTACCGAGGCCAGAGGCGGTAATGACCAGCACCCAGGGGCCGCTCCCGCTGTCGGAGCTGAGGTTATCATCGTCTTCCTCATCGGCTTGCACCAGGGCTTCGACTACCTGGCTCGGTAAAATATCCATGCTAATCAGCTCATCCCCCTGGCGCCGGGACATGGCCTTAACCCCCCGGGTGGGCCGACCCAGGGGTCGGAGTTGGTCATCGTCGGTTTTAAAGTGGATGGCCATGCCCCGCCGCGACCCAATCAAAATACTATCGGTGGTGCGGGCCAGACGCACCCAGCGTAACTGGTCGCCCTCCTCCAGGGAGATGGCAATCAGCCCATTGGTGCGGATGTTACTAAAGGCAGAGAGGGCCGTTTTTTTGACGTAACCGCCGCGGGTCAACATCACCAGGTACTCTTCGTCGGTAAACTCGGGTACGGCCAGGACGGACGTGATCGATTCCTCCATGGGAATCGGTAACATCTGAACCATGGGGACCCCCCGGGCCGCCCGCGACCCCTCCGGTACCTGGTAGGCCCGCAGACAGTAAGTAACGCCACGATCGCTAAAGAACAGAATGTGATCATGGGTATAGCAGGTGATGAAGTGTTGAACCCCATCATCCTCCTTCATCTTGGTGCCAGCTTTGCCGCGGGTGGCCCGACTCTGGGCTTCGAAGGTCGTGACCGGCATACGCTTAATGTAGCCCTGGTCTGTCACCAGAATCACCACCTGCTCGTTGGCGATCAGGGAAATGTCCGTGAGCTCCCCATCCTCCGCCTCAATCACCGTGCGTCGTGGATCGTTATGCTTGGCCCGCAGGGCCTCCAACTCCTGGATGATCAGCTCGAGAATCCGCTCTCGTCGGGCCAAAATATCCTGCAGGTCAGCAATTTTCAGGACTAGCTCCCCATGTTCCTCCTCCACCTTGTGGGTTTCCAGGGCGGTGAGGCGGCGCAGCTGCATCTGTAGAATGGCGTCGGCCTGCAGTTCTGAAAGGCCATACTGGTCCATCAACTCCTGTTTAGCGGTGGGGGTATCGGCGGCTCGGCGGATCAGGGCGATGATGGCATCAAGGTTGGCTAGGGCAATCAGATAGCCCTGGAGCAGGTGATCCCGTTCTTCGGCCTTACGCAGTTCGTACTGGGTGCGACGGGTAATGGTTTCAATGCGAAAGTCAAGGAAAACCTCCAACATGCGCTTGAGGCCCAGGGTCTGGGGCTCACCATTGACCAGGGCGAGCATGTTGACGCCGAAGTTATTTTGCAACGGCGTCTGCTTATAGAGGTTGTTGAGCACCACTCGGGGGTAGGCATCCCGCTTTAGTTCAATGACGATGCGCATGCCGTCGCGATCGCTCTCGTCGCGAATATCGGCGATGCCGTCCAACTTGCGGTCATTAACCAGTTCAGCAATCCGCTCGATCAGACCGGCCTTGTTGGTTTGATAGGGGAGCTCGGTAATAATGATCGCTTCCCGGTCTGGGCGAGCCCGATGTTCAATGGTTTCAATGCCAGCCACCCCCCGCATGGTGATCGACCCCCGCCCTGTAATGTAGGCATCACGGATACCACTGCGACCCAGGATCTGGCCACCGGTGGGGAAGTCGGGGCCAGGAATAATTTCCATCAGCTGGGCCGGGGAAATCTCAGGGTTTTCGATCAGGGCAATGACGCCGTCAATCAACTCCCCCGGGTTGTGGGGGGGGATGTTGGTGGCCATACCCACGGCAATGCCGGAGGAGCCGTTAAGGAGGAGTTGGGGGAGGCGGGAGGGCAACACCACCGGCTCTTGTTGGGAGCCATCGAAGTTGTCCACGAAGTCAACGGTCTCCGCCTCAATGTCCTGCAGCAGGGAGTCACTGGCCAGGGACTGCAGACGGCACTCGGTGTATCGCATGGCCGCTGGGGGATCGTTATCGATGGATCCAAAGTTGCCGTGGCCATTGATCAGCGGCGATCGCATGGAGAAATCCTGGGCCATGCGCACCAGGGCATCGTAAACGGCGGTGTCACCATGGGGATGGTACTTCCCCAGCACCTCCCCCACCACCCTGGCGCATTTGCGGAAGGGGCGATCGGCGGTCAACCCCAGCTCGTGCATGGCGTATAAAATCCGGCGATGTACTGGCTTTAGGCCATCCCTGGCATCGGGCAGGGCCCGACCCACAATGACGCTCATGGCGTACTCCAGGTAGGACCGGGACATTTCGTTGCGCAGGTCGGTGGGAACGATCCGCTCTTCTGGGGTTGCCATCGCCGAAAAAGCTCCAAGTTATGGAATGGGATTGCCTTGACCGATTAACGCTGTCCTGAGCGTTAATCGATCAAGGCAAATACTGAGTAAGCCGGTTGACTAGCCTCTGCCAGGCAAGAGCTAGAAAGCGCTAGTCAGACTCTCATGGTGAGGGGGGCTGAATAGCGCTTAAAGACTTGACTTTTAGGAACTCATGCCCGGTCATTGTAGCACAAATCTACTGGTAAACCGATCGCTGGATCGGTGGCTAAACCAGCATGGCGGCATCATCGGACTAGGGCTCTGTCAGGGGCATCAGGTGGGTAATGGCTTTTTGGATAAAGGCCTTAACAATAGCCTCCCGCTGGTTTAACTGAAACTGCTGACTGACCACGGCGGCCATGCCGCCATCCCCCCAGTTTTGGTTATGGCGAAAGTATTCACTAAAGCTTTTGCCCGCAATGCGGGTTAGGTAGGCGCCACTAGCGGCCTTCAGGGCCCGCCCTCCCAGGGCCGTGACTAGATTGGTTTGCAGGCCCAGGGCCAGGAGATCCACGCTGCCCTTCACCACCCCCAGGCCCCCTAAGGTTTTAGCCAGGGACAGGGCTAGGCTTTTACCCTCCTCTAAACTGACGCTGCAGCCATAGACCTGGCTGAGCTCCACCACCATCTGGGCATTAATGGCCGCCGTGGCCAAAAAGTCTAGACCAGGCAGGGGGGTAACGGCAATGGCGGCGGCGCCTAGCCATTGGTAGCGATCAATGATTTGATCGGCTTGCCCCTGGCGCTGTTGGTCCAATAGCTGCCGAGCTTTTGCTCCTAATCGTTGGGACTGCAACAAAATGGTGTCGGCGATCAGGTCATCCCCCTCTGCCCTAAGGATGTCGGCCATGCGAGCCAGTAAGGGATCCAGATTAGGAGGTTTTTGCAACCAGCCCCCCCCCACCTGGGGGAGGGGTTTGGGATCGGCGCTAATCGCCACAATGTCTTGGGGCGTTAGGGGTGGCACCAACCGCGATCGCAGATGGGCTAGCAGGGCCTCTAGATCGGCGGTGGGATAGCGATCGGCTTTGTTTAGGACCACCATCAGGCGCTTACCCAGGGTCAGTAAATCCTGCAGTAGGGTAAATTCCCCTTGGTGCAGATCGTTATCAACCACAAACAAAATTAAGGCGGCCTCGGTGGCGATCTGACGGGCCACCTGCTCGCGATCTTGACCCGCTACCCCGGGCTCCGCTAACCCCGGGGTATCAACCAGCCAGAGGGGGTAGGGGACCGAGGGTAACTGCCAGGCATAACGGTGTTCCATCTGGGTGGTGCCCAGGGATGGCCCCACCATACCCACGGGCGCCCCCACTAAACCATTAATCAAACTGGTCTTACCGGCGGCTCCCACCCCAAATACGGCAATCGTTAAATCCCCCCTCGCCATGGTGGCCTGCAGATCTGCCGCTGCCGCCGCCAGGGCTTGCTGAGCCACCTGGTCCTGGAGAGTTTCAACCTGGCGCTGTACCGCCGCCAGGTTTACCCAAGCGGCCTCCGGTCGTTGCTGGGGCGCCTGCAGCGAGGACCGCCGCCGAGGCCGTAGGAAAAGCCAGAGATAATAACCTGCCCCGGCCAGGGCGGCCCCGGCTAGGATAACCAGCAGAACCAGCACTAGCTTCGCCAGGCCAGGGGACAGGAGGGCCAGGGTTTGGTAAATTCCTACCAGGGCATCGCCGACCACCAGGGCTGCCACCAACAGCCCCAGCAAGACTGCCGTCAGCATTAACCCCTGCCATCGCCCCATGGTAAGCCCTTCTGTCGCCTGCGCCCCTGGATACAGGGATGTTTTCTTAGACGGGTAGAGCGTCCTTGGCCCAGGCTATGGTGGCTATCCTCAGAGATCGGGGTAAAAGCCTACCCCCTTCCTTGGCAACCCAAACCCCCTAGCCACCAGCCCATGCTTAACCCAACCCAAGAGAAATCACGCCCGGGTCAACCAACCCGGCGCCCCCGATCTCTGTATCCCTAACTATAGGGGGTTGTGGTAAAACCCAGACCCCCTGCCCTTACTGGGAGGACGCCTCCCCTCTCCGTCACCGCGGCTGTCTTGACCCCCTCTGGGCTCTCCCTGGGGCCGAGCCTTATTGACCTTCAGTTCACGCCCCAGCCATTCGGCGCCGTCTAACTCGGCAATGGCCTTATCTTCGTTAGCCGCATCAGTCATATCCACAAAGGCAAAGCCACGCTTGCGCCCTGTTTCCCGGTCAATTGGCAGGCTAATCCGGGACACTTCGCCGTATTCAGCAAAAACCGCCTTAATGTCGTCTTCAGAGGCCTGAAAAGACAAATTCCCAATGTAAATAGTCACAACTTTCTCCGAACCGAAATGCAAAAACAAAATGTCAGGTTAGTTAAGGGCAGAATCAATAATGTTTTCGGCCATGGTTAATCCTGACATTTTCAGCTATCATAGCCGATCGACCCTGGGTTGATAGTAGTCCACCAGACATGTAAGTTGTGTTTCTGTAAAAATCAGGATTATGGGGGGGCAGGCGGTAAATAACCCCGCCAGACTTTTCTGGGAGGAGAAAATGGCGATAATCCCCTGGTATGGTGAGGGACGGGCCTATCTGCCAATGGTTGTAGGATGATCAACCCTAAGGCTAAGACTAAGACGTTGACAATTACGGCCGGTCGGGCCGAAAGCCAGTATTGGCAGGATATCTGGGATTATCGCGAGCTCTTTTATACCCTGGCCTGGCGAGATATTGCCGTGCGCTATAAGCAAACCTTGATTGGATTTGCCTGGGCCCTGGTGCGGCCCTTTCTCACCATGGTGGTGTTTACCCTGGTGTTTGGTCAGTTGGCAGGCCTTCCTAGTGAGGCTAATGCACCCTATCCCATTCTAGTGTTTGCCGCCCTCTTGCCCTGGCAGTTCTTTGCTGGGGCGTTAGCGGAGGCCAGCAATAGCCTGATTGTCAATGCCAATATGCTGTCTAAGGTATACTTTCCCCGATTGGTGGTGCCTGTCAGTGCGGTGGTGGTCAGTTTTGTTGACTTCCTCATCGCTGGATTGATTTTGCTGGGGTTGATGGTCTGGTTTCAGTTTTTCCCGAGTTGGCGTCTGCTGACCTTACCCCTGTTTACGGGGCTCGCCTTCTCCGCCTCCCTGGGGGCAGGGCTATGGCTAGCTGCCCTAAATGTGAAATATCGAGATTTTCGTTACATTGTTCCCTTTTTGATTCAGTTTGGTCTATACATCTCCCCCGTGGGGTTTAGCAGTGCCGTGGTGCCGCCCCAGTGGCGATTACTGTATTCTCTCAATCCTATGGTGGGGGTGATTGATGGTTTCCGCTGGGCAATTTTAGGAGGGGATGGGGTGATTTTCTGGCCAGGTCTGGCCCTCTCCTCTGGGGTGTCGGGGGCGATTCTGGCTACGGGCCTCTGGTATTTTCGTCGTCTGGAACGGACCTTTGCTGATGTGATTTAGAACGGCGGCATCTTCATAGACCATTAGTCGTCGGGAAATTGCCAGCAGGCGATCGCCTCAACCCGATCACTGCCGCAGGCGCAGGGCTCCGCCTCAGAAGCCACCCAGGTGGCATCACAGTCACGGCAGTGGCAGAGAACGTTGTTCAAGTTAGCTTGGGAAAGACCGAAGCGCCATTGCTCAAGTTCTTCGGGGGTGAAGTAGGAAGGGGGGTCTGCCATGGCCAGGGTGGGGTCAGTCATTATTACCATCGCCATCGCCACGCCGGTTAGGGCAAGCTGGCGATGCCATGGGCTATGGGCTGGGATCCGCAGGGTGGGTCGGTGTCCTGAGCTAAATGGCCCTAGCTCTAGTTATGATAAAATATCATAGCTCTGCGGGTGTAGTTTAGTGGTAAAACCTTAGCCTTCCAAGCTAATGATGGGGGTTCGATTCCCCCCACCCGCTTGCCTCGTTTTTGTCCCGATCGCTCCGGTGTCGTGGCAAGGCCTAGGATGATCCTTGTCTAGGCGTGATTTAGCCCCCAGATAAAGGTTGAGCCGTCGAGCCATGGGGGTGTTTGGGGTCATAGGATTTAACCGTCCTGGGGTCAAAAATCCTGGCGAAGCCATGGACACTGGGGCGAAGCCATGGGCTCAGGGTAGATTGGTGGATTGCAGCTGGGCGGCGAAAAAGTCCTGATAAAGGTTGCAGAGGACATAGACCAAACCATTCTGGATGCGGATCAGCCCGATACTTTCCAGCTGCAGGGTCTCGATCTCATTCAACCTACAGCCCCGCCCCTGACTATCCACCACTCGTTGCCAGGTCGCCTGAACCGCTGCATTGTTGCGCAGGTATCCCCAGATTTCCTGTAAATGGCTGTAGAAAATACTGTCCGGAGTGGTCGCCTGATTGAGCAAGTCATCCACGCTTTGACCCGACTGGGCGAGGCTATAGAAGCTCAAATTAGCCAGGTACGGATGGCCAGCAATCAACTGAAAAAGCGCTTCTAGGGTAAAACGGTGGTGACTATCATCGATATAGGGCAACTGATAGCGCCGCCCCAATTCCAGGAATTGTAGTAGGGTAAAGGGCTGCAGCCGCATCGAATAGCCCACGTTAAAGGGGGACTGGTCAAAATCAAGGGTAACGTAACTCTCAGTGCTATAAACCAACACCATCCGCAGCTGTTGCCAGGGGTCACTATGCTTAGACCGTTCATGCCAGAACCGCAGCATGGATAAAAAATCCTGGGCTATGGACTCAAAAAAGAACAGCCGCTCCAGGGCATTAATGGCTAGCAGCAGCGGGCGTTGCCCCTGAGTGAACAGCTGTTGCATAAATAACCCGGCGTTGACCTTGCTACCCAGGTCAGGATCCCAGCATTGATTCGGCCTCAGGTCCAGATCTAGGCTGTGGGCAATGCGACAACAAAACCACCGCAACAGACTATCAATGGACTTAAATACGAGGTTATCTGCCTCATGCAGATCAATGCGGGAGACCTGATTACCCTGGGTGGTGGCGTAGGCAATCACCCGTTGCAGTAGGGAGGTTTTACCAAAGCGACGGGGAGCCTTAATACAGAGTAGACTGCCAGGGCGGCTGATTTCCCCAAGGCAGAGCTCCTCCGTCGGCGGGCGGGGAATATAAAGGGGCGACCCTAGGGGTAGGGGAGCGGTCGGCATCCTACTCCTCTCCGGTAATCCCGCTATCAAGGCTGGCTTTCAGCAAAGTTTACCCTCCGACATGCCAGACCCGGGGGCGATGACGCCAGATCTGGCCCTGTGGATGGGGATTGTCTTTTTGGTCATTGGTTTGCTGGGATTGCTGATGAGCTACGGCATGTTTACCCTGAAGGGCTGGGCCTGGCTATGGACAGTTGTGGTGGCGTCCTTCAATATGATCGGCGTTTTCGCTAGCTATCATTCAGGCCAGCTCAGGGGCCTTGAAACCTTAATTTCCTTCGCCATTTTTGTCCTGGTGCTTTACTACCTTTCCACTACCCCAGTGAAGCGGGCCTTTGGCATGCAGCCCAACCGGTAAGGGCGGGTGGCTTTGCCCCCAGGCGGCTGTTTGTTTATGTTTGAAGATCCAACCCGATAACTGCCCTATGACCTCACCCCTATCTGTGGACACACCCATTCAAATTCGGGGCCTGACCAAGACCTATGCCAATGGCTACAAGGCTCTCCATGGAGTCAACCTGGATATTCCCATGGGCATGTTTGGTCTACTGGGGCCCAATGGCGCTGGTAAGTCCACGCTAATGCGCACCCTCGCCACCCTGCAGGAGGCCAGCGAGGGCACCATTCAGTGGGGCGATATCAACGTCCTGGAGGACAAGGTTAAGGTCCGCCAGGTGTTGGGCTATTTGCCCCAGAGTTTTGGGGTGTATCCGGGGGTTTCTGCCGAAAAATTGCTAGATCACTTTGCGGCGCTGAAGGGCGTTACTAACCGCCAAGAACGGCAGGACCTGGTGAAGCATTTGCTCAATCAGGTGAATTTGTATGAGGCCCGCGATCGCGCCGTCAGGGGCTTCTCGGGGGGCATGCGGCAGCGGTTTGGCATTGCCACCCGCTACTCATTCCCCCACCCCCCAGACCTCCCCCTGGCAACCCGTCTGGGAAATCCTCCGGTTTGAGCTGCAAGACAGCCTCCGCACCCGCTTTTTGCTGCTGGCCTTTGGCTTTTTCTTGGTCGTGGGACTGCTGGTGATGCATATCAACGGCAGCGATGTCCTGTTCTTTCCATTGCTCAGACAAGCCGCAGGTACGGCCACCAAACCAGGGGAGATAATTCCCTACGCCAATGCCCCCCTGGCAATTATGAATACGGTGAGCCTTCTAGCGGGGATTCCTCTGGCGATCGTAGTGGCGGGCATTTTTACCGATCGCGCCACCAAAGACTTTACCGCCAACATGGATGGGCTGCTGTTCACCTCGCCTCTGAAGGAATGGCAGTTCGCCACGGGGCGAATGATCGCAAGTTTTTTGATCAGCCTGATGGTTTTCCTGGGATTGGGGTTCGGACTTTGGCTAGGGTCAATCTTGCCCTGGATGGCCCCTCAACGCATCGCTCCCTTCAATCTCCTCAGCTATGTCCAGCCGTACCTCGCTTTTGTCATTCCCAATATCCTCATTTTTGGTCTGTTTAGCTTTGCCCTAGGATTACTCAGCCGCCGCACCCTAACCAGTTACCTGGCGATCGTGGGGCTTTGGTTTGCGACCAGCATCATCACGGCTATTTTTTCCCTGCTAAACCTCGATCAGGTTTGGAGCCTTGTGGCTCAGCCCCTGTTTCCCAGCAACCAGATCGATTATGCCGTTCGGTTTTGGACCAAAATTGAGCAAAACACCCTGATGGTGCCCTTTGCCCCAGTGATCTGGCTCTCGCGGCTGATTTATCTGGGGCTGAGCCTAGCCTTCTTTGCCTGGGTGTGGCGACGGTTTAGCTTTGCTGGCATAGCCACCGCCGGCCCCAACCCCCGCCTGGAGCGATTTCTAGACTGGGCAGAACAACGGCTCCTGTTCTGGAAAACGCCCTCGCCGCCAGCCTTACCCGCCACGGCCAGCCCGACTCGGTCGGCCGCCGCGGCCGCCCCCACGGCCCACCGCCACTATGGCCCCGGTGCCCAAGCGAGCCATGTCTGGCGCATCGCCCAAATGGAACTTCAGCGGTTGATCTGGAACCCGCTGGTGCTGGCGGTTTTAAGTATTAGCGTGCTGGTGTTGATGGTGTTGGTTGGCACGTCTATTCGCGACAATTCCGGTTTGCCCGCCCTGCCCGCTACAAGCTTTATTGTAGAAATGGCATCCTTGCTGATGAAGTTCCTGGCCCCGCTGTTGATTATTTTCCTGGCTGGGGATCTGGTCTGGCGGGAGCGGGAGGTGAAGGTAGACCCCCTCACCGATCCGCTGCCCGTACGCAGTTGGGCCTTGGTATTGGGTAAACTGCTGGCCCTAGCCCTGATTCTGGGGCTCGTCCTGGTTCTACTAACGGTGGGCGGGCTACTGGCCCAGACCCTACAGCAATACACCCACTACGAACTGGGGGTTTACGCCGTTGGGGTGTTTACCCTCGTGCTGGTGGATTTGCTG
>CAYVMR010000062.1:0-12380 GCA_964452545.1 uncultured bacterium | reverse complement strand
GGTGTTGTCACTGGTAAAGGCAATGTCTGAGAGGGTAGCCTCCGTTGGCAGTTGCATGGCCTCCCAGGGATGTACGGGTGCATCTGCTAAAAAATAACTGGAACAAGCGGTGGTCAGCACCACGGCAACGAATAGGAGCAATCCTCGTCTTAACCAATTTAGTGCTGTTTCCATAGGTAAGTTGATCATTCAGGTGGTTGGGGGAACGTAGAGGAAAATATGGGGATGATGCTCAACAGCGCAGACGTCGGTTGGCTCGTGGCACTGTGCCCTAGCGTAAACCGTAGAGGCTGATGAAGAATAAGAAACCCAAGGCTAAGGCCCCAAAAATCAAAATATTCTTTTGACCAGGAGTCAGTCGATTGACCCCTAAACCGTAGTTGAGGTTAGCCTTAAACCCAGAGGGTGTGCCGGCCGGGCCAATATTGGTAAACCGCTTCCTAGGCGCCCCACACACTGGGCAGCGCCAATTCACCGGTAAATCCTCAAAGGCAGTACCTGGGGCTATCTTGGCTAGACTGTCTCCTTTACTGGGTTCGTAGGAATAACCGCAAGCTAGACATTCATAGCAATCCATGTCCTCTGGGGTGAGGAGAGTCTCGGCTGAATCATTCTGGTCTTCTAGGGACCCAGTTAGATCGGCTTTAATCTCAGAGTCAGCACTCATAGCCTTAACCAGCTTCAGAATAAAAATATAGACGAATCAACAAGACAGCCCCGTGTTAACACTGGCGCAGCATAAAGCCGAATCCAATCGCCAAGGCCAATATTAGAAAAAAGCTTGTTGTGAACAATTATGACATAGTTGGGTGGCTTGCTTGAGAGGTTGGTTGAAAACCCAGTAGAGAAATCGTGAACACCCTGCAATTCCCAGGGTTTGTCAATGGATTGGGATAGTTTCTTGAATAGATGAACCTGACTTTCGGCTGAATCTACCCTAGAATGGGACGTACGACTGAACTCATGGGCTACTCTAGCCTTAGTCTTGAGCCACGTCGCCTTCACGTCATCTTTCTCCTTAGTTTGGGTGGTGGGCTCGTGTTTGTCCTCTCTGGCTACGAATATTTCTTAGTCTTTCTGATGATCGCCTGCTTAGTGCCCGTGGCTGCCCTGGGTGCGTCCTGGCTCCTCCGCCCCGTTGGGAGAGGGCCAGCCCGGCGTACCACCTATGAGTCCGGGATGGAACCCATTGGTGGTGCATGGATCCAATTTAATATTCGCTACTATATGTTTGCCCTGGTTTTTGTTATCTTCGATGTGGAAACTGTATTTCTATATCCCTGGGCCGTAGCCTTTAATCAATTGGGTCTGTTAGCTTTTATCGAGGCGCTAATTTTTATTGGCATTCTCGTCATTGGTCTTGTATACGCTTGGCGCAAGGGAGCCCTGGAATGGTCATGAATCCTACCTCCACCGATCGCACCGGTCCTTTGTTGGATCCCAATGAAACCCTGATCAACTCAGCGCAGCCGCCCACCGTCACCCACGATCTCTCAGAGAATGTGATTCTCACCACTGTGGATGACTTGTACAATTGGTGCCGACTCTCCAGTTTGTTTCCTTTGCTATACGGGACAGCCTGCTGCTTTATCGAATTCGCGGCTTTGATTGGTTCGCGCTTTGACTTCGATCGCTTTGGGCTCTTACCCCGGGCCAGCCCCCGCCAGGCTGACCTGCTGATTACCGCTGGTACGGTAACCATGAAGATGGCCCCAGCTCTGGTGCGTCTCTATGAGCAAATGCCCGATCCAAAGTACGTGATCGCCATGGGTGCCTGCACCATCACCGGCGGTATGTTTAGCAGTGATTCTCCATCTGCGGTTCGTGGTGTAGATAAGCTGATTCCCGTAGATGTTTACATCCCGGGTTGTCCGCCCCGGCCTGAGGCCATTATTGACGCTATTATCAAGCTGCGTAAGAAGGTGGCGACCGAGTCGATGCAAGACCGGGCCTACACCATGCAGACCCATCGTTTTTATGAGCGTAGCCATGGTCTCAAGCCAGTACCCCCTATTTTGACAGGACAGTACCTGCAAACTGGTGCCCATACTACTCCCCCAAGGGAACTTATGGAGGCGATGGGTGTCCCCCTGCCTGATGGCCTGGGTCAGACGACTGAAGTGGAGATCCGTTAAATGACAGCAGACGAGTCTAAGGCCCCTCTCTCTAGTTCAGACAGTGGTGAAGAATCTGCCTCCTTAGTTGAAGCGGGCGTGGTTTCTAGCTGGCTAACCGACAATGGCTTTGCCCACGAACTTGCTCCCCCCGATCATCTGGGAGTTGAGGTGATTAAGGTCGATGCCCAGTTCCTGATTCCCATCGCTACCGCTCTATTTGCCTATGGGTTTAATTACTTGCAGTGTCAAGGGGCTTACGATGAGGGACCAGGTAAGCCCCTGGTCAGTTTTTATCATCTAATCAAAGTTAGTGATAATGCTGATCGCCCCGAGGAAGTGCGAGTCAAGGTTTTTCTGCCTCGACAGGATCCCAGAGTGCCCTCAGTCTACTGGATTTGGAAGGCGGCGGATTGGCAAGAGCGGGAAAGCTATGACATGTACGGTATTGTTTATGAAGGTCATCCCAATTTGAAACGGTTATTAATGCCGGAAGATTGGGTGGGTTGGCCCCTCCGCAAGGATTATATTTCCCCTGATTTCTACGAACTTCAGGATGCTTATTAGGGGTGAGGTCGGTGCGGTTGACTAACCTGAATGCCTTTGTCCTACCTCTTGGGTTATTTGCCTTTTTAATTGGTGGGTCCAGTCCTCGGCCTTTACAACCCTTTGGTTTGAATGTTCTGCCTTTGCAGCCCGAATGGCGATCGCCCTGGCTGCCTGGCTTGATTGAAGATTCTAAACTTGAGGCTCTGATAGCTAATTATCTGGCAGGGTTAAGCCAGAAAGGTTTGGCGGCTAAGGATCAGGGTATTTGGATTGCAGCTCAGGGGGCTGTGGTTGCCCAACATGGTGGAACGACTCCCCTTCCAGCCGCATCCCTGACCAAACTCACCACCACCCTGGCGGCTCTGGGTACCTGGTCCCTGGATCATCGATTTGAGACTCTGGTGGGGTTCACGGGTCGTCTGGAAAACGGTGTGGTTTACGGTGACCTGGTGTTAAAAGGAGGTGGTGATCCCCTGTTTGTTTGGGAAGAGGGGATTGTCCTGGCGAACCACTTGCAGAACCTGGGGATTCAACGGGTGACCGGAGACCTGCTGGTGCTGGGGCCCTTTACCATGAACTTTGAAGAGGATCCCCAGGACTCCCTGACCAATCTGAAGCAGGTAATGACCACCACCACTTGGCCTCGGGCTGCCTGGCAAGCCTACAGTCAGCTTGACTCGGGCACGGCCCAGCCTAACTTGGTGATAGCCGGCTCAGTGCGCCCCGTCACCAGCCTAGAGCCTAACTCCGCTCCTAACTGGCTAGTGCGGCACCAGTCCCTACCCTTGGTAGCCATTCTTAAGGCGATGAACATCTACAGTAATAATGTTATGGCTCAGATGGTGGCCGACCTAGTGGGGGAAACCACCGACTTGGTCACCAGGGCCTCCACCCTGGCGGCCTTGCCCCCTGGCGAACTCTCCCTGGTGAATGGTTCTGGTCTGGGTATGGAGAATAAAATGTCTGCCCGTACCGCTGTGGCTTTGATGGTGGCTTTACAGCAGCAATTGAGTTATCAGGGTTATAGCATCAGCGATGTTTTGCCGGTGGCAGGACAGGATATTGGTACCCTGGTGGATCGTCGTTTGCCTCCTACGGCCGCAGTTAAAACCGGTAGTCTGGCTCAGGTCAGCGCCTTGGCAGGGATGGTGCCGACCGCTACCCAGGGACCGGTGTGGTTTGCCATCATCAATCGGGGTTGGAATATCACTGACTTGCGAGCCGAACAGGATACTCTGGTCCAGGCTATCCAAGACCGTTGGGGGGCGGCCGAGGTGACCATTGATCTGGGTTCTAGGGTGCGGATGCAGGAGGGGGACCTTCGTTATGGCGACCCCCTTCGCAACCTGGCTCCTTAAAGTCGACTGATCCGGAGGGCGATTTCTTGCGCTGCCCCTGGAGGGCCCATGCGTCGTTGACCATTGACATAAATGCTCTCCAGGCGATTGCTATCCCCCAGACACTGGGCCAGGGCCGGTCCAGTCTGGGTTGGGTCGCTAATCATCTCAATTGAGGGGCCGAGCAGGCGGAGCTGGGCTTCGGCAAAGGCATAGGTAAATTGAGGTCCTTCCCCTGGCAGGGTAAAAATCGGTTTGCCCAGGCCCACCGCCTGTTCGGTGGCAGTGCCAGCGGTGGCTAGGACCGCATCCGCCAGGTGTAAACATTCGGCAAAGGCGTCCTGGGTGAGGAGTAGCTGGGCCTTACCCCGACTAAAGTTGGGGTAGGCCCCGACTAGGGGCTGCCACTGGTGCTCCCGGAGGATATCACTGAGCACCGCCAGGTTAAGCCCAGGGGCGATCGCCCCCAACAGTCGTAACTGCCGGTCTGGAAAGGTTTGGGCCACGCTGTCCAGGGCCACCAGGAGGCGCTGCCAGTTATCAAAGGCCTCGGGGGCCCGAGAACCGGGAATCAGTGCCAGGCTGAGGACCGGCTGATCGGGGGGAAAGCTAGTGGTGAGTCGGCTGAGGATGGGGGCATCTACCTCCAGGCCATCCATCATCGGGTTGCCCACGTAGTCAGCGGCTACGCCACACCGTTGCAGGTAGTCGGCCGTGAGTTGGTCCCGCACAAAGGCGTGACGACAGCGGTGATGGCCCATTAACCAGCGTTCCCAGGGTAGGTAGATGGATCCGCCCCAGCCTTCTAAGGAGGGACGCCCAGGCAGGCGGTCCCGATCATCCCGCAGGTAGTATTCCGACTTGGCGGTTCCCAAAAAGGCGTAGTCAGCCCCGCTGACCCAGGCCATCGCTAGGGGAACAACATCGCCGACGGCAAAAATCTTGCCGCCGTTTTTCGCCCAGCTTCTGAGGGTTTGCCATTGGCCCAGGGTCAACCCGAGCAGGCCCGCCTTCAGGTCACTCCACATTTGACGCTGGTCCATGTAAATAAAGCCCCCCGACGGCATCGCTTGGGTGGGGCCCAACACCTTAATGCCTGCTTTATAGTAGGCTACCCCCTCCCCCACCAGGGGAAGGGCGGCTAGGTTGGGCGGGTTGGCTAGCTGCTTCAGGGCCTTTAAAACCCGTACGGCGATCGCATCCTCTCCGTGACCATTGCTGAGGCAAAGTAGGTCCATCGTGGCTGTTCACTGAAGATGCCTTCAACCTACCAGATTTAGGCCACCTGGAGCGGTCCAGAAAATCCTCAGGGACTATAGCAACCCCCGATAGCGAATGAACAACAGCACGACTGCCCAGGATCCCAGGGCCACCTTCACCGCCACCAGGATATTCAGGAGGGGAATCAGGCTGTCCTTCAGGTACTGCCCCAACAGGGATTGATCCAACGGTAAATGGGCCGTGGTGAGGCTAAGCACCGCCAGGAGGATAAAGAGCAGGACGGAAATCTTTTCTAAGGTACTGACTTGCCACCGTTGATAGAGAATTTCCATGTTGTCCGGTGATGAGGTCATGGTCACCAGGCCGATCGCCGTCCCGATCGCCACTCCAGCCGCAAAACCACCGCCGGGGCTAAGGTGACCCCGCAGTGCCAACTCTACCCCCACCATAGCGGCGATGGTGGCCCCCAGACGAGCTAACAGGATCGTCGATGGATCGGTAAACTGATGAATCTGACTAACGAGTTTTTCATTCGCCAGTAAAAACCTTACCCCCATGATTGCCAGGGTAAACACGATCACCTCGAAGATGGTGTCATAAAGGCGGTTCCGGAGAATGATGCCAGCCACCACATTGGGGACTCCAGCATCCTTAAAAATAGCCTCAACAATGGGGAAGGATGGGCCAGGGGCAGTATTGGCCATGACCAACATCTTCACGTAAAACGTAATAGCGGCACCAATATAAAGCCATCGTAGTCTCATGGTGTCTTCTCCTGGCCTTTACTAGACCTCGGCTGATCACTAGAATCTAGCCAGGTGACCTGGAGTTGAGGGCAGTGATTGAGGATTTCGTAAAGACGGCGTAGGGGTGTAAGAATCTGGTGGGTGACAGCGGCTTCTCCAGCGGTGAGGCTGATAGCCTGTACTTCCCCCTCTTTCAGGGCCTGTTCTAGGTCCTCTGGGCTGGGGTAGAGGTAAACCTCTAAACGCAGGTAATGGGCTTGAATCAGCGATCTCACCTGGGCTCTGATCTCCTCCAGGTCATCCTCCGCCAACCCTCCCAGCCGCACCACCAAGGATGAGCGGACAGCCACCGCATAGAGCAATACCGCCAATAGGGTGCCGACTAGAGCCTCGGTTAAGGCCACATCCGCGGCTCCGAGAATCGCATAGATCAGGGCCGTAATTGCTCCCATCAGGCCGCGCAGCACCAGGGCATGGTAGGGGTTGCGTTGCCAAACTAGCATGGCGGCGGTCAGGGGGAGCAGGGCGATGATGGGGTAAAGATAGCTATCCACGGTGAACCTCCCGATCCGCAGCAGGATGACTGGCACAGTAGGCTAGAACATAGCTGAGCATGGTGTTCCAGAGGGCTAAGGAGAGCAGGGCGAGTAAAAAAAGAGGCCATTTGCCGGGGTGTTGCGCCAGTAAGCCCAGGGTAATGGCGATGGAACCCAGGGTATCGGCTATCGATAGGTGGTGTAGCTTAAATAACACCGATCGTCGGCCCAGTAGGGGGGCCGTGCCCCAAAACCAGAGCACTAAGCCACCCCCGATCAAGCTATAACTCAAGAGATTAATCATCGATCACCATTTGCCTCAGAAGATGGGCTAACAACATGAACCCGGCGTTACCAACACTGAGGATAATCATGCTCACCAGGCCAATCATCCAGTCTTCCCGCAGCACAGCCACCACCAAAATCAGGACAGAGGCTTTAGTGGAGATGCTCGATAGGGCCAGCATGGTTTGCCAGATGTCATTCGCCTTTAGGGTTTGATAGATGGGCATAAGTAGGCTGATGACCATGGCCAATACCGTTAACTCCAGGAAGGTCATCGTTGCCTCCGTTCCAGTTGATGAATGTCGTATCGATCCCCATCGTGATGATTAATCACGATGGTTTTGGGGGTGAAGGTAATCCGGAAAATATCGAGAAATATTAAGCCTGCGGATCGCCGGGGAGGGACCGGTTCTGAGACCCTATTCTCCTGATCGTGGGGTCTTACCATCAGTTCAAGGGCCTCTGCATAGGCCTGGGGAATGGCAACCAGGGTCTGAGCTAGTCCCTTGATCCAGTCTTTCCAGCGTAGGCCGGAGGTTTTTGATCGTGGCAATAGCAGGGCAATCACCAGACCAATCAGTAGATTGCCCAGACTTAGGTTGGCTGTTAAGAGCAGCCACAGGCTCAGCCGAAATACTAGATCTCCAATCATGCTAGGGCTATCCAAAACAATGCGACCAGGGTAAGGGCCATCATCCCCATCAGGTGTTCAAACTGTTCCAGGAGACGAGGTAGTTTGAGGCTTACCCGCTTGATTACAACTCCATAGATCAACCAACCTAGGCCAATGGTGATTAAGGGCTTAGCCACGTTTTTCCAGGTGTAGGCATCGTAATAAACTAGGTTGGCTCCCACCAAGCCCCCCAACAACACCGCCATAGCCCACCAAAATCCTGGTTTCTTGGGCTCTTCACCCCTTCTGTCCGGAGTTAGAAAAATTAATTTAGCAAAGGAAATGGCCGTGCCCAGCGCCGCGATGTTCATGCCGATCACCTGCCAGGGCAGTAGATTTTCCATGGTTAGGATCTTGGCCCCATATCCTGATAGCAGGGGAAAGCCGGAGATGGAGAAACTGGCGATCGCCAGGGCCGCCCAAACCCCCCTGGGCAGCGGTTGACTGGCCAGTTGCTTGAAATCCCGGCTGGGTAAGACACCGGCGCCCAAAAAGAGGGCCGCCTTTACCAGTCCGTGGGTGAGGGCATAGAACCCACCGACTTCAGGGGCCGCTAGAATAAACCCCAACTGGGAGATGGTGTGGAAGGCCAACATGCGCTTCAGGTCTTTTTCAAAGACGGCGTAGCCCACACCAAACACAGCGGTCGCTACCCCCAGCAGACGTACAATGGGGTCAATCTCCTCTAGCAGGAGGGCGCAGCGCGCCATCGGCAGTATTCCAGCCTTGACCACAACCCCTGACATCAGGGCTGAGACCGCTGACTCTGACTCAGCGTGGGTTAGGGGTAACCACAGGCCAGAGACAAAGATGCCGCCCTTGACTAATAGTCCGGTGAAAATCAGGGCTGTGGCTTCTGGGGGGGCTTGGGCTAGGCCACTAAAGTCAAAACTGTAGGTAGCCTGGTAGACCAACAGGGCTCCCACCAGGTAAAACAGCAGGGCAATGTTGCTGACAAATAGGTAACGTAGGCCGATCCACAGCGTGCGATCGCAGCGGGGAGCTACAATCAACAAAAAGGTGGCAATGCTGAGCAGCTCCAGAGCGACGTAGAGACTGATAAAGTCCGTACAGGCGAGGGCCGCATTCACACTGCCATGGAGCAATAATACTTGGGTGTAGAAAAAGGTGGGGCGTTGCTCGGTCCAACTGTAGAGCAATACGGCGAGGGTCACCAGGGCATTGGTAATAATGAAAAAGGCAGCTAGGGAGTCGAGCTCCAAGCTCACGCCAAACTGATCGACCAACCGCAAGCTCAGGGGCTCAGGCTGGAAAAATATCACCAGAGCATAGACCCCTGACCATAGAGCCCCCACCAGGGCTAGCATACGATTCAGCCGAGGCAATAGATAGATGCTGAAGCCGACAAGGAAGGGAAAGGTTATCCAGCACAGGGTGAAAAAAGTCATGGGCTGCAATCTTTTTCAATTTCCTGAGTTTCCAGGGTGGGATGGTGACGGGCTAACTTCATGGCCCCCACCAGCATCAAGGCTTGAATAGAAAAGCCAATCACGATCGCCGTTAAAATCACCCCCTGGGGCACGGGGTCGGCGTAGGCGATCGGTGCAGCGTCCTGCACAATTGGGGTAAAAACCCCATGACGGGCCGCCACCACCACGTAGTAGGCCACCACGCCGCTCCCCATCACGTCCATGGCGTTAATCTTCATCAGCAGGTTTCGCTTCAGCAAAACCCCCAAAAAACCCACTAAAACCGTCAGTAACACCAAGCCTTCTAGGATCACCATCGCCCTACTCTCCAGCCGGTTCGGTGACGGCAGGAGGGGTCAGGGAGGGGCCAAAGGCTACCCGCAAAAAGGGAGGGGCCAGGAAAGTGGTTAAAATTACCATAATGATAATGGAGACCTCCAGGGGTTTATCTAGAACTCCACTGGCTGAGCCAATACCAGCAAAGACCAGGCCCACCTCACCCCGGGGTACCATGCCTACTCCAATAGCCCAACGATTAATACCTGGTTGCCCAAATACCGCCCAGCCCGTGACCACCTTACCGATAATTGCCACAACAATTAAGAACACAGCAATCAGTAGACCAGCCCGGTTTTCGGGTATGGCGGGATTAAGCACCCGGAGATCGGCTCGAGCCCCCACCGTCACAAAGAAAATGGGCACTAGCAGATCGGCAATTGGTTTAATCAGCTCATCCAGCTCACTGCGGGCATCGGTTTCGTCCAGGACCAGGCCGGCGGCAAAGGCCCCTAAAATAGCTTCCAGGTGAATGGCGTTACCCAAGAAGGCCATAAAAAAGGCAAAAATAAAGGCAGGAATCACCACATTGCCCCGGGTTTTCAGCTGTTCAACAATGGCCACAAAGGTTTTATTGAAAATCCCCCCGAGCAGGATTGCCCCCAGCAGAAAGGCGGTGGAGCTAATAATCAGGTAAATCACGTTAAGAACATCAATCTCACCGGTTTTGGCGAGACTGGCTACCACCGCTAGCACAATAATCCCTAGCACATCGTCAATCACAGCGGCGCCGACAATAATCTGCCCCTCCTTAGATTTGAGTTGACCCAACTCAGCTAGCACCTTAGAGGTTATGCCAATGCTGGTGGCGGTGAGGGCAGCTCCTGCAAAAACCGCTGGAATGGCCGCTACGTGGAAGATCGCCATCAACCCGGCGGTACCGGCGACAAAGGGTACGACCACCCCCACACAGGCGACTACGGTGGCTTGAATGCCGACCTCCTTGAGCTGGCGCAGGTCTGACTCCAGGCCAATCTCAAACAATAGGATAATCACCCCAATTTCCGCTAGGACGGAGATGACCTCACTCTCTGAACTAAAGATGCGGGTTAAGGACTCAGGGCTGAGATCGTTCAGTCGCTGGAGCACCGCCATGATAATTGAGTCGGAGGCCCCCAGGTCTCCTTCCGGAAAGATCACCAGGTGTAGGGCCGAAATTCCTACGATTACCCCCGCCACCAGTTCCCCCAGCACCGGTGGAAAGTCTAGGCGCCTAGCCGCCTCGGCCCCTAGTTTGCTGGCCAGATAAATCACCACCAAGGTCAAGAGAACCCCTGATAAAACCACGGGGGCATCCTCTGCTTCCACCGTCGCCAGGTAGGGTAGGGGTGGGAACGGGCTGCCGCTAAAAAACTCAAGTAAGTTGTAGAACATCATTGTCATTGGTAGAAAGTCATTGGTAGAAAAATTGGAGCACAGTAAAAAGAAAGTTCAATCCGTCAATGGACAAAACACTGACCTGATCAGAATTAGCTACTCGGTATAGCTCGATAGGTGTAGCGAGGGGCAAGGCCAGAGTCACCTTGCCCCCTCCGGGGTCATTCGACTCAAGGGGTTTGAGGATTTGAGGTGAGTTGACTGTTATGGTTAATCTGCTCAACCGCCTGTCGCAGGGCCAAGGTACGATCACCCACCACATGATCCGGATGAATCAGATCAAAGAGACCCAACTTCTGTAAGCGTTTTTGCACTTTTTCGCTGGCCCCCACGACATAAACTAATAAACCTTTGTCGTGGGCATCCCGAATCACGTTTTCGATCGCCAGGGAGGCGGTCACCCCCATGGAGGGAACTTCGGTTAAATCCACCACCAGGGCATCCGCCTCCTGCATGGCATTGTGTTCTCGGGCGATCGCCTTAGACACCCCAAAGATCATCGGTCCGCTGAGGCAGAATAACAACACCCGGCCATGGGCCTGATCAAGAATCTGCTTCTGTTCATCGGTAAGAATGACATCATCATCGGTGTCCGCCACCAGCTTCACCTCTGAGGATTGCATTTCGCTGAGTCGCTCAATGGTCAGAATATTGGCGATAAACACGCCTACCCCAACCGCGACGATTAAATCCACGAATACCGTCAGGAAGAGCACCCCATACATAATCAGGGAGCCCTTAGTGGAGACCTGGTGCGATCGCTTCAGGAAACTCCAGTCCAGAATATCGATACCCACCTTCAGGGCAATACCCGCCAGCACCGCCATGGGAATAGGCTCGGTTAACCGCGCTGCACCCAGGACGACCACTAATAAGATGAGGGCACGGGTCAACCCCGATAGGGCCGACCGGGCTCCAGTTTGAATATTCACCACCGTCCCCATGGTGGCGCCAGCCCCAGGCAAGCCGCCGCACAACCCCGAAACAATATTGCCAATCCCCTGGCCGATCAGTTCCTTGTTGGAGTTATGTTCTGTCCGGGTGAGACTATCGGCCACCACCGCCGTTAGTAGGGTATCAATACAGCCCAACATCCCTAGCATCACCCCATCCACCAGCATGCGAGTCACCTGACCGGGGGTAAACGTCGGTAGTTGCAGGGGAGGTAGACCGACTGGGATCTCACCAATGCGACGAATATCAATGTCCTGAAAGAGGGTAAGGGAGACCACCGTGCCGATCACCAGGGCTACCAGCTGGGGTGGTACCACCTTTTTCCAGGCCTTAGGCATGAAGAAAATAATTGCCAGGGTGAGGGTCCCTAGGATCAACTCTGGGGGGTTAAGATTCGCAATTAACCCCGGGATGGCCTGAACGGTCCCCAGCACCCCCCCCTTCGGGGTGGGCTGGCCCAGGAAGGGGGCGATCTGCAAAATAATCAAAATCACCCCAATACCCGACATAAAACCGGAGATCACACTGTAGGGCATCAGGGTGCTGTAACGGCCCAGCTTTAGACTGCCAAAGATGATCTGAAAGATGCCCGCCAGCATGACCACGGTGAAGGCCATGGCCAGACCATTGTCTGGGTTACTGGCGGTGAGGCTGGCAACAATGCCAGTCATAACCACGGTCATTGGCCCCGTGGGCTCAGAAATCAACGTGGGGGTGCCGCCAAATAGGGCGGCAAAAAAGCCCACACAGACCGCCCCGTATAGACCGCCCAGGGGACCAACCCCAGAGGCGACCCCGAAGGCCAGGGCCAGGGGCAAGGAA
>CAYVMR010000061.1:0-12393 GCA_964452545.1 uncultured bacterium | reverse complement strand
ATCATGAGCTTAAAGCCCTGCCGCAGGCCGCTTTTTAGTTGTCGAACTCAGGTTTTAATAGATCAGATCCATCCCATCCCTAAGGGGGGAGGGATGGTTCAGGTTTTGAATGATTCAATGCTGAGGGTGCCCCGATCTCCATCCAGGCGGGCCAGGGCGCCGACGGGTAGGGCGGCGTTATCGCCGTCATGGCCAAAGGGTAGACCGGAGACAATCGGGATGCCTAAGTCTGTTAGGCGATCGCGCAATACCGTCTCCACCGTAAAACTGGGCCCTTCTGGGGGAGGATCGCAGCGACTAAACCGCCCTAGGGCAATGCCAGCCACCTGGGACAGATAACCCGCCAGGCGCCAGTGGGTGAGCATCCGATCAATTCGATAGGGGGCTTCTGTGACATCCTCCAGGGCTAAAATGACCTGGCCCAGGGGAGGCTGATGGGCGCTCCCGAGCAGGTGGGTGGCGACGGTCAGGTTGGCAGGCAGTAGGGGACCAATCACCGGGCCACCGCCCCAAGCCTCACCCTGGAGAGGCGCTAAGGGCTGACCGGTAACCAAATCTAACAGTCGTTGCTGAGACCAGGTCGGTTCAAGGGCCAGGGTGGTGAGTAGGGGCCCGTGGACCCCCACCTGATGGTGACGGGCTAGGCTCCACAGCAAACTGGTGATATCGGAAAACCCAACGACCCAGGGAAGTCGTTTTGTCTCTGGCCAGGTCCAGCCCTCAAGGAGTCTGGCGCCCCCATAACCGCCTCGAGCACATAGAATCCCCCGACAGGCCGGATCCATCAACGCCTCTAGGAGTTGCTGGCGCCGTTGTTGGTCTGTACCGGCTAGGTAACCCCAACGATAATCAACCGTAGCCGGAAGCACTACCTCAAACCCCCAGCTTCGCCATACTGCGATGCCGTCTTGTAAGCGCTGGGACTCTCTCAGGGCGCCACTGGGGGTAATCACCCGTAGGCGATCGCCAGGTTGTAACCAGGGGGAGGGGAGTGTGACCATAGCTGCAGCTGAGGATAACCAAGGTAGGCAGAGTTAGGATGGGGACCGAACCAATAGGCTAATCCCCACCATCACCAACCCCAGGCCGAGGGCTCGGGGTATATCCAGAGGTCGAACCTCTGCCCCCAGCCAACCATAATGGTCAAACAGCACGCCCACCATAAACTGACTGGCTACAAACAGAGTAAAACCAGTGACCAATCCCAGGCGGGGCACCATGTAACCAATGGTACTGACAATGACGATGCCGAGCAGACCGGGGGTGAAGGCATACCAGGGTAAGCTGCCCCAGTGCTTGAGTTGACCACCGCGGGCAATCAGAGCGGCTAGGGAGACGACCAGGGCGCCACCCGTGTAGGTAATGCAGAGATTTTCCAAGGGCCCGAGGGTTTGGGTAATCAGGCCCATAATTTGCCCTTGGACGACAACCGCGACGCCCGCGAGGATGGTTAATCCCATGACCACAACAGTACTCATTTATTCCCAGTCCACCCTGACAATGCGGTCGATATAGTCAAGATTAGCTAGTTCCTGGAGCACTAGCTGGGCCCGGGGTTGGTGAGTATTACCCATGGCTAAAATTTGTTGTTCGGTACAGCCGATGCGACCGGGGATACCCGGAAATAGTTGCAAGCTAGGATCAATGGCCGTCACCGCTGACTGGTAGGGTTCTCCAGTGGGGATACAAAATTCATAGTCGAGGGCGCGTTTACCGCCAGTTGGGCCATAGAGGCCCTGCTCATCCAGTTGGCTTAGGTCAAAGGCAATCTTATCCAAGGGGGTAGGGCTATGGGTGGAGGACAGCGGTTGGCAGCCCCCGGCCACTACCAGCAGCAGAGAAAATGGCCCCAATAATGCCAAAGACCGCCAGCTATCGCCGTAGCTACGGGCAACGGGGGATACTTCGGCGTGAGCGCTTAGTCGAATCAGAGGAGCCAGCATGACTACCCGGCGATCGCTTGGACCTATCCCCCGGCTCCTTAGCATGCTGGCCAACGCTATAAACATTGAGATCATCGGCAAATCCAACACAGGTTAGCCTCAACTTTACCCTGTCCTGGCCCAGAACAGGGTCTGGGCCCCAGCCTAACCATAATGCCATCAAGGCATTAGGCCTAGGGTCGGGGGCAACGGGTAGGCAAAATTAAGCTGTCCAAAGCACCCTGTAGGTCTTGGGTCAGTTGGTTGACAGCGAGCTTGGCCGCCTGTCGTGATGGGTGGTATGTAGGCCACCGCTGACTGACGTTGATGGGTTCTCCCAGGCTAATCACCGCGTGACGACGACCTAACTGCGGCCGCCTGGGGATGCGGGTGCCCTTGACCCGCTCTACCAGGTCAAATAAAATCAAACTAGTTTCCGCTAACCGTTCAAAGCTCGGCTGATCGTGAAGATAGTCAGCCCTTACCGCCACAAAACTCTCCACTAAACGCATGGACCGCATCTGCAGGGCGGCGGTCTCCGCCATCCAGTCAGCCAGCCCCCGGTCAAAGGGGCAAAGCTGACCTAGATCAGCAATGTCTTCGCGGTAGATATGGGTCCAGCCCGCTTCCTCAAGGCGACGACACCGGGTTTCCAGGCTGCCGGTACTGGGCAAGCCAAAATATCCCTCCCCCAGGGCTAGGGCCCGGTGCAGGAGAGTTTCCAGGCGATCGCTCAAACCCTCCGAGGGGGCTGACAGGGGGCCGTAGAGGCGGCTGTAAAACCGTTCCATTTGGGTCAATAGGTGGTCGCCCAGGGTGAGCAACCGTTCTGCCCAAGCCTGGGGCGATCGCGGTCTGGCCTGCGCCCAGGACTGTCCCATCAAACCACAGTCGGCCTCCATCCGCCGCAATAGCCGATCCAACGCCCCCCACTTGGGCCGTGGATAAAAATACTGCAGGCCCACCGGTACCACCAGGACCTGTGTCGATCGACCAGCCTGCTGCAGGTCTTCCACCGCCCAAAAGGCGACCTGGGCGGTGCCGGGTTCGAGGGGGCTGGTCATTTCTCCATGGCCATTGGTTGCTCCCTCTGGAGCAATAGTAAAGGGAAATTGGCCTTCCACCAAATAGTGCCGCACCGCCTTCAGGGCTTTGAGGTCGAGGCGGCGGCCCCGGTGGACCGGAATCCCCCCCATACTGGAGAAAAACCAGCCTAGCCAGCGGCCAGCCCACAGGGGCATACCCCGGTCATACATGAAAAAACTGTGAATCGGCGGTTTCAGCGAAATGCCATAGCGCCGAGCCGCTTGGGGTATGAGGCGAGAAAACAGATAGGATAAACACAGTGGGTCGTCAACCTGGCTATGGCGAAAGGCCAAGAGCAGCCGAATCTGGCCCGCCTGGAACTGGTGAAAATACTGGGCTAGCACCTCAGGGTTGCTGCAGGTGACCGGCCCGATGCCGGCGGGCAGCCAGGGCTGGAGCCGCAGCCTTAAAACAATCGGGAGTAGGGCATAGCTGCTGCGCACCAGCCAGGCTCGGTAGTGGGCTGGAATAAAGTGCAGCGGCGGTTGAACTGACTGAGACTGAGACACAAAGGATTCCCACTATAAACACCTAACACCAGGTCTTTATAGCCTAGTTTATGGTGCTGTAGCGGTGCTCCCTAAGCCGCTGATAGAAATAAAACCAACAGAACGGCCGGGAGATCCGGTAGGAGTTTAGTGTAAAAATAAAAAACTTGTTAAGATACAGCTGAAGCCCTTTAGCCCAGGATACTGGGTAACGCTTTGGGTTTCAGCCTATAGTAAATGGCATTGCCGTCCTGGCCTACGCGGATTGGCGATTGTTATACTCTTGAGTCCTTCTCGCAGGCACGCCATGGCTGTTGTTGAGAGTGTCCCCCCTGAAGTAATACAACAGGTGGCTGAGTACTTTGGGGTTCTTAGTGAGCCTATGCGCCTGCGACTTTTAAACCTCCTGCGGGATGGAGAAAAGTGTGTCCAAGAGTTAGTAGACGCCACCCAAACTAGCCAGGCCAACGTCTCTAAGCATCTTAAGGTGATGCTGCAGGCGGGTATTCTCAGCCGCCGTACCGAAGGGACCTCAGCCTATTACAGCGTTGCTGACGAATTAATCTTTGATCTGTGCAGTATGGTGTGCGATCGCATCGCCTGCCGCATTGAGGAACAGGCCCAGCATTTCCGTAACTTTAGCCTACCTGCCCGCCCCTAGGGGGCCATCAAGACTTCGCTGAGGGGTGATCTTTCTCTTGCTGATCTCCGCCAGTCACTTTAAAAGTATCCAGTCACTCTAAAAGTATCTAGAGCACCAGGGAAGCGTTTATCGCTGCTTACCCACCCCCATCAGGTATAAAAGGGCCATGCGCACCGCCACCCCATGGGTGACCTGATCCGCAACTAGACTAAGGTTGGGATCATCCATCAGATCGGAGCTGATCTCCACCCCTCGGTTGGCGGGCCCCGGATGCAGAATTTTGACGGTGGGCTGACAGGGGTACAGGCGATCGCGGGTGAGACCAAAGCCCTGCTGATACTCCCGCAGGCTGGGGAGAAGATGCTGGCTCATGCGCTCTCGCTGCAAACGCAGCGCCATAACAAAGTGGGCGTCCGCCAGAGCCGGAGTTAGTTCGGTATGCTGATGGATAGACCGGACTAGGGGCAGGAGTGACTGCTGCCTAAAGGCATCAGCAAAACCTGGGGGTAAGAGGGTCGGGGGAGCGGCTAAATGGACCTCAGCGCCACAGGCGGTGAGGCTCCAAAGGTTAGACCGGGCCACTCGGGAATGGAGAATGTCCCCGACAATGGCAATCTTCTTGCCCTGAAGCAAATCGGTGTTGGGTTGATCGGGGTCAAGGGTCAAGGCCAGGGTAAACAGGTCGAGCAGGGCTTGAGACGGGTGGGCATGGCAGCCATCCCCCGCATTGAGAACCCCCACCCCACTATTTAGCCGATCCATTTCCGCCGCCACTAACTGGGGTACCCCAGAGTCCTGGTGGCGAATCACCATCAAGTTCGTACCCATAGCGAGGTAGGTTTTTGCCGTATCCAGGATGGTTTCCCCCTTACTAAGGGAGGAGGTGCCCGGTGCAAAGTTAAGCACATCTGCCGATAGCCGCTTAGCGGCCAGCTCAAAACTACTACGGGTGCGGGTAGAGGCTTCGAAAAATAAATTGGTTACCACTAACCCCTGCAGCGCCGGCACCTTACGGGTCCGCCGGGACAATACTTCTCGAAAGCTAACAGCGGTGCCCAGGACGGTGTCTAACTCCGACGCTGTAAAGTCTGCAAGGGATAGGACATGACGACGGTGCCAGGAGGAACTTGTCATAGGTTAGGCGTAAAGGATAGGCCATCTAAGAAAATAGCCTGGAAATAACTTAGTTTAATCGCTGAATTGGTCCTAGCCTGAGATGGCGCTGGCCAGAACGCCTAGAGACCCTGATCACGCCCCATAGGGCCTCTGCCTCACCATGGCTACCCTCCCCCTAGGGCTAGACTAAAATTGTCGAAGTCATCAAAGAACACCCATAGCATAGTCAGGGAAAGGCGTAGGGGCATTGATGTGGTTATTGGCTCTAGTTATGGCGGTTGTCCTACTGCCGAGTTGCACCGCCCCCCCCCAGGCCAGGGAGAGGCCCCCCCGCCCCCTGGCGCCGATCGCTAGGCTAGATTGGTCGGTGCAAACCGGCCAGCGACTGATCCAAGCCAGGGCCCGTCGTCTGATAGTGCCCACCGATCCCCTCACGGTCACCTTGTACCATCTGGATAACCAATGCGATCGCTTTCAACCCGAGACTATCCAGGTGCCCCGTCAAGACGGTCTGGCCACTACCGTGGGATTGATTTTGGCGGAACAGGCCATTATTGATCTGGAACTATCTGGCTACCGGGTAGGGGTAGAGGGCGACACGGTTACCATTGACCTGCGGATTTCCAGAGATTCCCCCCGGCGATTACAGTCCCTTTCCCTGTGTGAGCAAAGGGCGCTTTTGGGTAGTCTTAAAGAAACCCTGATTAATCAACCCGACTGGGGCCTAAGGACGGTACGCTTTACCCAACGAGGTCACCCTCTGGTTTTATAGCTCCAATCTGTTTGTCATCCTGGAGCATCCACGTGTTCTGTTGACAGGATTCACCATGCATCAACCTGCTCTACCGTACCGATCTGTAAACCACCCTGGTACCCAAGTCGCTAGCCCAGTTCCCAGTGCCAGCCCCTCGAGCGATCACCCATCCCCCCTGGCGATGGTGTTACCCAACCATTACTCGATTGTCTGCGATGAACAGGGTTGGATTTTGCATATATTCCTACCGATGGTCACCGATGATATTATTAGCACTGTCCAGGCCCTTTACGCTGACCTTAACGCCTGGCTGCCCCGTCGCTGTCAGTTACCTGGCCTAAAGCCAATTAAACCAGAGGCATTAGACCAGTTCCGCGATCCCTACGGGGTGTATTGATCCAGCCACGGGCCGGCTCTGGTCTGGTAAAAAAAACAGCGGGATGACACTGGAATGCCTTGTCCTGGCAGGGCCCGTGTTTTATCCCATCATTGCTTAGTAGCGGGGAATGTTGCCATCAAGCAGCGCATAGGCATCAATGCCACCGGTCAAGTTATAGAGTTGACTAAACCCCTGCTGGGAAAGCCAGAGGCACATTTGGGCCGATCTCACGCCATGGTGACACATCACCACCGTTGGCCGGTCCGCCACTAAATGCTGATCAATGGCATTCGACCACTGGTTAAACTGGCTTAGGGGCAGGTTAATAAACTCGGGTAGTTGGGCCAGGGCCAGTTCCGCCGGTTCCCGCACGTCCACTAACTGTAGCGCAGAATTAGGATCCGCTAGCCATGTAACCAGTTCCTCCACGGAGAGAGATTGGTAGGGCAGGGTAGAGGGGGAAGAGCTCATCGGTTATAGAAGGCTACTAAAGATCATGCCTACTAGCAGGATAAACCCGAGCTGCACGTTTTGGCGGAAAATCTGACCGTAAACCGAGGGGGGGAGAGGAGAACGTCGCAGTTGTTCAAACTGACGGGACCAAACCAGTAGGGCGAGGGCCAGACCGATCCAGTAGGGCCAGGCCAGAAGTAGCAAAAGCCCTAACCAAACCAGTAATAGCCAGGTGCCGAGAAAGCAAAAGCCCACCACCTGCGGAGTGGAGTCAGCGAAGAAGAGGGCGGCGGAGTGCACCCCTAGGCACCGGTCGTCATTGCGATCGGGCATGGCGTAGACCGTGTCAAACCCCAGGGTCCACAACACTACCGCTAGCCAGAGAATCCAGGCGGGCAGATCGAGGCGACCGGTGACCGCCGCCCAGGGAATCAGGACGGCAAAGCCCCAGGCTAGGGACAGGACTAATTGGGGTACTGGCAAGACCCGCTTAGCCAGGGGGTAGAGCAAAATCACTGGTACCGCCAGGACGCACAGCCAGAAGCTGAGGGGGTTCAGGTAGCGGGCTAGCCCGTAGGCACAGAGCAGGGCGATCGCCAGCACCCCGAAACCCACCCGCACCGACAAATCTCGGTTAGCCAGGGGACGTTGGCGGGTGCGTTGAACATGGGGATCGATATTACGATCCCACAGATCATTCACAACACAGCCGGCCGCACTGGTGGCCAGACTACCTAAGATAATCACCCCCACCAGGGGCCAGGGGGGCTGGCCAGCGGCGGCCAGAAATAATGACCACAGGGCCGGGATCATAAGGATCAACCGACCACTGGGTTTATCCCAGCGCAGTAAACGAATGACGGCGGCCAGACCGGCGGGGCGGCGGGTGGGGGGACTAACCATAGGTCTAGGGTGAGAACTGACTGTCTTCAGCATAGCCGCCGCCGGAACCGCCGGGGCAGATCGTGACCCGGAGTAGAATGGTGCCGCTACCAGAGTAGAATGCTGCCGCTAAACTAGAGGCGTTAAGTAGCCAGCTATACCCCAAACCGATGTCCCCGTCCCCGGCAATCCAATCCTTGTGGGCTCAGCCCATTAACCAGGCGGCCTTTGCCCCCTTCGGTCAGGTGATTTTTCCTCGCCCCGATGGCATTCCCTTTGGACCTGAGGATGCTCAGCTGGAATTGGGTCAGGGTATTCCCCGGTTTTACCTGATGACCCTGCCATGCCGGGGTAGCCGCTTTGATCAGCTTACCCGGCACCAGCGCTGCACCCAATGCCTGGGGTCTCTGGACGGTAAGGGCTGGGGGTTGGCGGTAGCACCGCCAGGGCCTGGCCATCAACCGGACCCGGCGGCGATTCAGGGGTTTTATGTCCCGGGTGACTGTTTTATCAAGCTAGCCCAGGGCACCTGGCACGCCGGCCCCTATTTTCGCCATGGTCAGGTACATTTTTATAACCTGGAACTGAGTGACACCAACCTCACCGATCACCAAACCTGCAACCTACTTCAGAGCTTTGGCCTGGTCTTTGATCTTCAATTACCCCCTCTAGGGCAGGCCCCTTGAGGCTATCGAATGGCCCGTCGATCTGGAAGAGTTCCAGCGGTTAAATGGGCAGGCCATGCTCCTGAAGTAAAACCTGGGGTCGGGCCGGATGACTACACCGAGGTGAGAGATTACACTGGAAATAACTGTTCAGGCGCCTGGTTGCGCTTCCCGATTACTCCTTACCTATGAATTTCTTATCTAATTGGATGTCTGGTGGCCGCGATCGCCCCACCCTGCCTACCCGTCGCCGTCGTGTCCAGGGGATAGAACTGAAGACCGCCGCAGAAGTAGAGATTATGCGCCAGGCCGCCACCATTGTGGCCACGGTGCTGAAGGAAATTGAGGCGATGGTGGAGCCGGGCCTATCCACCGCCGATCTCGATAACTACGCTGAACAGCGTATCCGGGGATTGGGGGCAACCCCCAGCTTCAAGGGATACCATGGTTTTCCCGCCTCCATCTGTGCCTGTGTCAATGACCAGGTGGTCCACGGTATCCCCAGCAAACGTCAGGTGCTGCGCCGGGGAGACCTGCTCAAGGTGGATACCGGTGCCTACTACCAGGGTTTCCATGGGGATTCCTGTATCACCCTGGCGGTCGGCCAGGTGTCCGCCAAGGCCCAACGCTTGATGGCCGCCGCTGAGGCGGCCCTCTATGCTGGCATCGAGCAGGTGAAGCCCGGCAATACCCTGCTGGATATTGCCAGCGCCATCGAAGATTCTGTGGTTAGCGCTGGCTTTAGCGTGGTGGAGGGGTTTACCGGTCACGGGGTGGGCCGCCATCTCCACGAGGCCCCCTCGGTATTTAACTTCCGGACTCGGGAGTTGCCCAATGTCACCCTGCGTCCGGGGATGACCCTGGCGATCGAGCCCATTCTCAATGCCGGTTCCAAGCAAACCCGCACCCTCAAGGACCAGTGGACCGTGGTTACCGTCGATCGCTCCCTATCCGCCCAGTTTGAACACACGGTTTTGGTCAGCGAGACCGGTTATGAGATTCTCACCGATCGCGATCGCCTACCCACCCTTGAAACTTCCGGGGTCACGGGCAAACGTAGCGGCTAGCACTGACGGGTTAGCCGTCAGTCATCGGGGTTGCCTGTCTCAGTGCAAAAAGTGGCGGACTCCCGTCAGCACCATGATCAAGCCGAGCTGGTCAGCCGCCTGAATCGACTCTTGATCGCGGCGACTGCCCCCGGGTTGAACGATGGCCCGAATACCGACCGCCGCCGCCGCCCGGACCGAGTCCTCAAAGGGGAAAAAGCCATCGCTGGCTAGCACCGCCCCCTGGCCGTGGTCTCCAGCTTGAGCGAGGGCGATGTTGACTGACCCCACCCGGTTCATCTGACCGGCACCAATGCCCAGGGTTTGCTGCTGTTTCGTGACCACGATGGCGTTAGACTTAATATGCTTGACCACCCGCCAGGCAAACCATAGCTCCGCCAGGTCCCGGTCACTGGGCTGGGCTTGGGTAACCCGTTGCCAGGTAGCGGGGTCATCAGCGTGGTGATCCGGGGCTTGTAAGAGAAAACCACCGGCGATCGCTCTGACCTCCTGGGCTGGCCCAGCCATTAGCTCCCCCAGCAGGAGCAACCGCAGGTTGGACTTTTTCGCCAGAACGTCCTGGGCTTCGGGCTGACAACCCGGGGCCACAATACATTCTAGAAACGTACCGGTAAGTTGGTGGGCCGTCGCCAGGTCGATGGATTGGTTGAGGGCAACAATGCCCCCAAAGGCAGAGACCGGATCAGCCTCGTAGGCCCGTCGGTAGGCCAGGGCCAAACTATCCCCCAGGGCCACGCCGCAGGGATTGGTGTGCTTCAACACCGCCGCCGCCGGTTGGTCGACAGGAAACTCGGCGATTAACCGGCGAGCCGCCTCCAAGTCCACCAGGTTGTTGTAGCTCAACTCCTTACCCTGCACCTGGGTAGCGGCGGCCCACCCCGTCGGAGTGGCGCCAGTGGCGTACCAGGCGGCGGGCTGGTGGGGATTTTCGCCATAGCGCAGACTGGCCTGGCGGTGGCCCATCAGCCCCCACTGGGGTGGCATGGATTGGGATGGATTGAAGGACTGGCTCAGGTAGGTGACGATCGCCTGGTCGTAGGCCGCTGTGTGCCAGAAGGCCACCTGGGCACAACTCTGGCGAAACTCCAGGGGCACCTCTCCCTGGTGGGTGGCCAGGGCCTCCAGGTAGGGACCATACTGGCTGGGTTGGCAAAGAACGGTCACGTAGGCATGGTTTTTGGCCGCCGCCCGCACCAGGGTAGGGCCGCCGATGTCAATTTGCTCGATCGCCTCAGACTGGGTCACCCCAGCCCGGGCAATGGTCTGCTCAAAGGGATAGAGATTGACCACCACCAGTTCCACGGGACGCAGTTGGTTTTGCGCCAGGTCAGCCTGATCGGGGGGGAAATCTGGACGGGCCAGAATGCCCCCATGGATGCGGGGATGGAGGGTTTTGACCCGTCCCCCCAGGATCTCGGGAGAACCGGTGTAGTCTGACACCTTGGTAACCGGAATACCCGCCTCCGCCAGGGTACGGCCGGTACCCCCGCTACTAAGGATGTCAAAGCCAAACTGGTGGACCAAAGCCTGGGCCAGATCCACCAGCCCGGTTTTATCGGATACGCTCAATAGGGCCAACCGTGCCATGACTTTCCCACCCGTCGCCGTTGTCAGCCCCCACTATAGCGAAAAAGCCCCCCGGTAAGATATCTACCGGGGGGTTACCCGCTCCCCGCTTGAATTTATCCTCAGCCCAAACCCTGGCATCACCTCACCGCAATCAATCGGCCGGAGGCCTTCCACCACGCCCACCGCCTGTCCAGGGCCTATAGATCTGAACGGATTGGTTCTAGGAATTTTTGTCCCGCTGCTGATTCTGGATTTTGGTAGGCCTGAAGGTATAGAGTAGAACTCTCGATGGGCTGTGACCTCTCCTTGGGAACGGTGACAGTCTACCCCTGGGGTTTAGCCCCCCGCTCGAGGAAACACCAGCCCCTGTCGATTCATTGTTGAATAATGGCTAACTAGTATGGAACAGCAACCCACCGTCATCATCACCGGTGCCTCCTCGGGGGTCGGTTTAAACGCCGCCAAGGCCCTGGCCGATCGGGGTTGGCACGTGGTCATGGCCTGCCGCAACCTGGAGAAGGCCCAGCAGGCGGCCCTGGCCATCGGTATGCCCGCCGACAGCTATAGCCTGATGCACCTGGATTTGGCCTCCCTGGCTAGCGTTCGCCAGTTTGTTCAGGAGTTTCGAGCCAGTGGGCGATCGCTGCAGTCCCTAGTGTGCAACGCCGCCGTTTATTACCCCCTGGAGAAAGCGCCAATCTACAGCGAGGATGGCTACGAAATCAGCGTGGCCACTAATCACCTGGGCCACTTTCTGCTTTGTAATCTGTTGTTAGAGGATCTAAAGGCTTCCCCAGCCCAGGATAGGCGCCTGATCATCCTCGGTACCGTCACCGCTAACCCGAAGGAATTGGGCGGTAAGATTCCCATTCCAGCCCCACCGGATCTGGGTAACCTGGAGGGGTTCGAGGCCGGATTTAAGGCCCCCATCGCCATGATCAATGGTAAACCCTTCAAGTCCGGTAAGGCCTATAAGGACAGTAAGCTGTGCAACGTCCTCACCATGCGGGAACTGCACCGCCGCCACCATGATCAGACCGGCATTACCTTTAGTTCTCTCTATCCGGGCTGCGTAGCGGACACCCCCCTCTTCCGCCACCATTTCAAGGCCTTTCAGACTATCTTCCCCTGGTTTCAAAAGAACATCACCGGGGGCTACGTCACCCAGCAGTTGGCAGGGGAACGGGTGGCCGCTGTGGTGGCCGATCCGGATCTGCGGGAGTCTGGCATCTACTGGAGCTGGGGTAACCGCCAAAAACCAGGGCGCCGATCCTTTGCCCAGGAGGTCTCCAACGAAGCCCAGGATGACGCCAAGGCCCGCAAACTCTGGGACCTTAGTGTCAAGCTGGTGGGGTTAAATGACTCGCTA
>CAYVMR010000060.1:0-12686 GCA_964452545.1 uncultured bacterium | reverse complement strand
GAAAGACCATGGGACTCTTGCAACCGGTTAGGGATGTAGTAGGTTAACTGGTCGGGCGGAGGAAAGAACTGCCCTAGGCCCTCCCATAAAACTGCCGTGGCGGTAATCCCATCGGCATCAAAGTCTCCCCAAATGGCCACCTTTTCCCCCTGGGCTAGAGCCTGTAGCAGTCGGTCTACCGCCCGCTGCATCGGTTCGCCAAAGCTGAAGGCAGAGCAAGGTGAGTAGTTAAGGGGGTCTATAAAGCCAGCAATCTCCTGCACAGTACAGGGTTGGCGTTGCCAGAGGATCTGAGCCGTGGTGGAACTGCTTTGATCCTCCCCCAGGACTTGAGAAACAGCCTGCCGCCAGGCCTCTGGGCAAGGTTTAAAGCTGGGTAAGTGCCACGTTAAGGACGGTACACCCATCGTTAGTTCCTACAGGAATAAGATATCAATCACAGGAAAAGGTGATCCGGGTTACATACTGTTCAGCCCAGGTATTTCAAATTCATCGGACTTATGTAAAAATACCTAGGAATTAGGTTGGTCCTTAAGATTAAGATTTTAGTCTCAAGCTGATTCAGGTTAGTAATTGGGTTCGGTGATAGCTTCTGCCGCCAGGTGGGCTAGGTCCAAACCCGGTGGCTAGTTACCTCACCTCCTAGTTGACATAGTAGCTGTCTCGGTTATGTAAGCACCACCATGCCTAGGAAAAGTCACCCAGAACTGGACGGAGAACGTTATCAAGCGCTCTACACCCTTGAGTTTAGACGCACTGGTCAGATCCGCCGGGAGCGTCTGAGTTGGGTAGGGTTAGGCCTACTATTGGGTTCTGGTGCGGCTGTGACCCTGTTGGTTTTGACTAAGCCTCCCCTAGCTTTTTCCTGGCCTAACTTTGGGTTGCGGGCATCGGCGGTGGACGACGGTTTCACCAAAGGAGTTAGTCATGCCATGAAAGCCGCTGAACTAACCCAGGAAGCCAAGGTTAGGGAGGACTGGATCAAGGTGGCCCTATTGTGGCAGCAGGCCATTTCGGCCATGCAGTCAGTCCCTCCTAGCCATAGACAGTATGCTGTCGCTCAGCAGAAGGTGAAGGAGTATACCCGCAACCGTCAATACGCAGAAACCAATGTCAACACCCGGGTGGCCAACACTCCCCATCACCGTCCCTATTGGACGGTGGGCTCAGACCGCGACTGGGTGATAGCGGTGCAAGGGTCGCCCTCCCGTACCCTCACCTACAATGGGTCTTGCCAAGAGGTGTTGCGCTATGGCAATAGCACCATTGAGTTGAAAAACGGCTACGTGCATCAGTACTCGAACCTGGAGGGTAATCTCAAGGTACTCGCCAGTACCCCTATGGCCCTGTCGACTCAAGCTACGGCAACAAAATGGACCTTAGGATCATCGGCGGATCAGCTTTTAAAGCTCCAGGGTACCCCTTCGAGGACCCAGCAGTATGGTTCCGGTGACCTGATTACCTTTTACTACGGTAATAGCTCCGTTGTACTGGATAAGGGCTATGTCATCAGCTATTGGAATACGGATCAAAACCTTAAGGTATCAGTTGACATGGCCAGTCCAGTCAACAAAACTGTTAAACCCAGCCGCTGGTCAGTGGGTTCGTCTAGGGCTGAGGTGTTGAGTGTCCAACCTGGACCCCCTCAGGCGGTCAGTCGAAATGACAATAGTTGTGAAGAGGTCTTACACTTTGGCGGTAGTGAAGTTGTCCTGCGTCAAGGATTCGTCAGCGGATATAAGAACGAGGCCAATAATCTTTTGGTTCGCTGAGCTCTAAAATCTTTTCGCTAATCCGTGAAGAGCATTCCAGATGACTGAATATCTCTTGAGGCCCTGCTTTTATATCCTTAGTTATTTTTCTTAATTATTTTACCAATTTATGGGTAAGGGCGCTAACCTTGAGGTCAGTTGTTCTACCATCAGTTCCCTAGGGGTTCCTGTCACTGTCACCTAATTCAATCAGGGTTGCCTGCATAGCGTTAAGCGCTCAGGGTAGGGGTGTTTCACTAGTTTTTAGATTAGACTAAGCCTGATTCGACTGTCTTGTTGTGGCTTAGTGGTTGTTTGAAAAGCCAAATAGGGTCTCAGAATATACCTGTAAAATAGGACAATGTCCTTAAGACTCAATATTTTCCATGTGTACGACCCCTTGGCGGCGAACTATCTCGAGGATGCCCCTTTTCAAACAACGTCTTAGTTAGGTTGTCCGTAACTCCTGATTTCAGTGGATGATAGGGCTGTTTTGATTAAACTCTTTGTCGTTGACGATGATCTTCATACCCGGGATCTTCTCACCCGCATCCTCAGGCAGAAAGGTTGCCAGGTGGAATCGGTAGCCACTGGTCAACAGGCTATCGATAGATTATCTGAGGCCGGGGCAAGTTTGGTTTTACTGGATATCTTACTCCCTGATCTGGATGGCTACCGACTCTGCCAAGCGCTTAAGGCCAATCCCTTAACCCAGAATATCCCGGTTATTTTTCTCAGTTCCCTAGACGATTCCTTGGACCGGGTTAAGGCCTTTCAAGTGGGGGCAGCGGATTATATCGCTAAACCCTTTGCCAGTGAGGAGGTACTGGTGCGGGTACAAAATCAACTGAATCTAGCTACTCAACGTCAACAATTAAACTACCAAAATGCTTTGCTGCGGCAGGAGGTGGAGGAACGTACTCAGGTTGAACAGGCCTTGTTAGCTGCAGAAATGAACTATCGAAGTATCTTCGAAAATTCTACGGTGGGTATTTTCAAGGCCTCTGCTCAGGGCACCTACCTTAGTGTCAATCCCTCCATGGCGGAGCTCTACGGCTATGATTCAACCACAGAAATGATCACCACGGTTCAAGATATTAACCGGCAGATCTATGTTCAGCCTAAACGACGGGATGAATTGATGGTCTACCTGAATCGTTATCACCGGATTACCGATGCTGAGTCGGAGGTGTTCTGTAAAAATGGCAGTACCCTCTGGGTCAGTGAGGATATCTGGAAAGTTTGGGACCGGGAGGGTCGTTTTCTCTATTATGAAGGCATTGTGCACGACATTAGTGAACGCCGTCAAATCGAGACGGAGTTGCGACAGCAACGTCAGCAGGCCGATCGATTGTTGGTTAATATTTTGCCCTATCGCATTGCCCAGCGACTTAAATCCGGCAGTCGGATTGTGCCCGAGAGTTTGGAGCGGGTTAGTGTTTTGTTTGCCGATCTAGTGGATTTCACCGCCGCTTCGACGGAAATGAACCCCGATCAACTGGTTACCCTGCTGAATGAGGTGTTTTCTATGTTTGATCAACTGGCGGAGTTCCATGGTTTAGAAAAGATTAAAACCATTGGTGATGCTTACATGGTGGCGGGGGGCGTACCCATGCCCCAGGAGCATCACGATCAGGCGATCGCCCAGTTCGCCCTAGATATCCGGGACGCCATCCAACAATTTTGTCGGTCCGACGGTAAGCCATTTCAAATTCGCGTCGGCATCCATACCGGTCCTGTGGTGGCAGGGGTGATCGGTCGCCGCAAGTTTGCCTATGACCTCTGGGGTGATACGGTTAATCTGGCTAGCCGAATGGAATCCACCGGTGAGCCCCAGAAGATCCAGGTGACCCCGGAGTTTTACGATCTCCTTAAGGACCAGTTTAGGTTCGAGGCCCGAGGCCGTATTGCCGTCAAGGGGCGAGGCCAGATGGCGACCTACTGGTTGGTTGATCGGATGATCTAGGGGTCTATCAAGATTTCATCCCCCCTACTGGGCTCAACCAGCCCCCTTCAAGGGGATACTCCCCTAGCCACTGAGCAGGGCTTCGACAAATTCGTAACTGGAGAAGGGACGAAGATCTTCGATACCTTCTCCGGCCCCAATAAACCGAATCGGTAGGCCTAGCTGTTCCACCACCGCCAGAGCGACGCCCCCCTTAGCGGTGCCATCTAGCTTGGTCAGGACCACCCCGCTTAGGTTGGCGGCCTCGGCAAAAATCTCGGCTTGCCGCAGCCCGTTTTGGCCAAGGGTGGCATCTAACACCAGGAGGGCTTCAACGGTGGCGTTGGGGGCCTGTTTGTCCACAATGCGACGAATCTTAGCGAGTTCGTCCATCAGGTTTTTCTTATTCTGCAGTCGTCCAGCGGTGTCCACCAGGAGTAAATCGATGTTTCTGGATTGGGCGGCGGCGATCGCATCAAAGACCACCGCCGCTGGATCCGTATTCTTGCCAGGATTAGCAATCACCTCCACCTGACTGCGGGCCCCCCAGACCTTAACCTGCTCCACCGCCGCGGCCCGAAAGGTATCGGCGGCGGCAATCAAGGTCCTATAGCCAGATTTTTGGGCAATGTGGGCCAATTTGCCAATGGTGGTGGTTTTCCCAGCCCCATTCACACCGGTCATCAACCAAATGTTGAGGGTGTCCTTGGCCGGCACGAAGGTAAGGTTATGGGCCTTCCCCAGGGGCGCATCCAGCATGTCTCGAAGAATCGACTTCAGGTAGGCGATCGCCTGTTCGGGGGGCAGAACCTCCTGGCGCAGGCGAGTTTGTAGGGCTTCTATGACCTTATCCGTAGCGGCTACCCCCACATCCGCCTGCAGCAGCAAGGCCTCGATCTCCATCACCGCCGCCTCGTTAAGGGGGCCCTGACCCACGATTGCCTTCAGCTGATTGATCAGCCCCAGGCGAGTTTTATTCAACCCTTGCCGCAGTCGCTTTAACCAGGTGATTTCCTCCAACGAGATGTCATCGGGACGGCGGCCTTGGGCCGCCAGCACCTCGGCAGACCAGAGAAAGGCCTCATCCAGGTTGATGTCAGGCAGGAGGGGAGGGGCCATTGGCGCCTCGGTAGCCATGGCGACTGGCTCGGGCTCCGCGATCGCCATCTGTTCCAGCCGTTCTAAGCGCTGCTGCCGTTCTGCCTCAGCCCTGGCCCACAGGGGTAAGCCTGGAACAGACTGGGTGATCTGGTCGGCAGCGGGTGTCTCTGCCTCCGGTGTCGCTTCAGCGTCTACCTTTTGTGATAAAACGGCAGGGGGCTCTGGGGCCAAGGCGGCGGCTGTTGCCGGGGGGGGCGGCTCCACTGGTGTCTCCGATGTCTCCCCGGTAGAGGCAGGGGCTGGCGTGGTGTCAGGGGCGGCCACCGTCTCAGGCTCTGCCTGTTGTTTCTGCAGGTTTTGGTAGGCGGCCTTAGCCCACGTCAAGTAATCTTCAGAGGACAGGGCGGGGGCTACCGGAGTAGCCTGATCGGCCTTAGGCCCTAGGGTATCGTCATCCGCCGCTGGGGCAGAGGGCTCCGTTGGCCCGTCGGAGGGCTCAAAGCTACGTCGAAACCAATCAAACCCAGCCATACTCAATCCATCCTATGAAGAACGAAAA
The DNA here is from genome assembly GCA_964452545.1 of uncultured bacterium. Lineage (GTDB taxonomy): Bacteria > Cyanobacteriota > Cyanobacteriia > Phormidesmidales > Phormidesmidaceae > Nodosilinea. Next base: position 7,330 of record CAYVMR010000060.1, on the reverse strand, counting down.
CACCACCCGGGGGATCACCTCAGCCCCGACCCCACCGCCCTGACCAGAGCTGGGGCTAGGAGTTAACTAGCGGACTGGTTTCCTCCACGGCGACCTCTAGGGGAGCATCCATGGCCGCGGTATCTTGCCGATTTACCACCCGGCGGAGCACACCATTAATAAACCGATAGCTATCTTCGTCGCTATAGCGCTTGGCCAGTTCCACCGCTTCGTTGATCGCCACCTTATCAGGGGTGCCCAGATAGTTCATTTCTACCACCGCTAGTCGTAGAATGTCGCGGTCAATCCGAGCTAGACGCTTGAGTTGCCAGGCGACCATCGCCTCACTCAAGACCTGGTCAACCGCCACCTGGTGTTGGGCCGCCTGACTTAACAGCTGATGGGCGAAGGCTTGCACCTCGGCCTGATTACTGATCTGAATAAACCCTGGCAATTCAAGGGCATGGGCAATGCGATTAATGGCTGTCTGGGTATGGGTGATGGCCTCCTCCACCATGACTCGACTGCTACCCCCATCCTCCGCTAACAATTCCGTATCGACTAACCGCTGACTACCCCGTTTCAACTCATCGCTTGCCAGTTCTAAGGCATCCCTCGCCTCCGCCGTCAGCGTCTTAATGGCGGCCTGTAAAAGGCGGTCAAAATCGTAATGGATCACCTTTTTAGGATGATCGGATAACTGGCTTAGACCCAACAGAGCCAACTCACGGCCAACACGACGAGCCTGCATGGCAGTTCCTTTTAGAGATAGCCCTGTTATCTTAGCAATCTTCCTTCAAGGTAATGGCGGCATTTGGATCTGACCGGGTTGATTGCTCCACGGTGGCCTCAGTCTGATTCGGACGTAACCGGTCCACGGGTATGGCGGTAGCCAGATCGGGGCCGACGATCCCCCCCGAAAGGAGCACTTTAAAGGCCTCTTCAATGGAAATCGACAGGTTAATCACGTCGGCTTCTGGCACCACCGCATACCAGCCACTGGTGGGGTTAGGGGTGGTGGGAATGAATACACTGAGCATGGCGGTAACGCTACCATTGGCTGTGGCCATCGCACCGGTGACAAAGGCAACGGCCCAAATACCTTGGCGTGGGTATTCCACCAACACCACCCGTCGAAATCGACTTTTAGAATCTTGAAAAACGGTCTGCAGGAGTTGTTGTAGGGTTTTGTAGACGGCACCGGCTAGGGGAATGGACTGCAGGGTGCGATCGCCGAGATCCAGCAACCACCGGCCCGCAATATTGCGGGCCATCAGCCCAATCATCAAAATCGCCAGCAGGGGTACCGCTAAGCCGATACTAAAGTTGATCAGGTTGATTAGCAGGGGGTTCAACCCTTCGAAGGGGGTTAACTGGCGTGGAAATCGGGTCAGTAAGCGAATCACCCAGGTGGCGATCGTAATCGTGAGCCAGATGGTAGTCGCCAGGGGAATCACCACCAGCAAGCCAGCGATCAGATCATTTTTTAGGTCCTGCTTAATTTTCTCCAGCCATGGCAGTGCAGGACGGGGCTCAGCCGGTAACGGGGTGGAATGGAGGGTAGAAGAGCCGTCAAGATCCATAGGACAAACTGCAAAAACTAGAATTTAGAAACTGCCCTCGGGCCAGGCCAGGGTAAACCCGGTGGTGGCAGGCCAAGAAAATAGGACCCTGGGGGCTCAACCCCCTCACCGCTATCCTCTTTATTGTAAACACGGGTTGATCAGTTGGGGTAACCCGGTGGGAGAGACGGCTGGCCCCAGTCGAAACCAGGGGGGTGACAGCGCCCCTGAGGCAATATACCCTAGAGTAAGGCTGGCCACCTATGATTAAAAAGGGTTCAAATCTATGCTTTTCCCTGGTGCTCCCGTCACGGTCATCAATGTCAACGATACCTATTACGGTTTTCAAGGTTTGGTCCAACGCCTTACCGACGGCAAGGTGGCCGTCCTGTTTGAAGGGGGGAATTGGGATAAGCTAGTCACCTTTGAGATGTCGGAGCTGGAACCGGTTAATCCGGGCCAGCGTCGCGCCTAGTCAGCCATGCGATTGCCCCTGTCAAACTCCCCAGCGGTGCCTCGCCAGCCCCATCACATCGCCGAGGTGATAGAAACCTCGACTACGGATTTTTGGGCCCAATGCCTGGATCCTGAGGATCTTAGCTTCCCCTCCATGCCCCCCTTTGGCAGTTGGGTCAGGTCCATGGATGATGACTCAGGCAACCACATTTATGGGGTGGTCTACCACGCCACCACCACCGCTGTAGACTCGGTCCACCGGGCCCGGGCCCTGGGTCTATCCCTGGTGGAACTGCGGGAGCAGCAGCCCCAGGTCTTTGCCATGCTCAAAACCGAGTTTCGCGTTGCCATCCTGGGTTTCCAGGAGGCTAACCTGGCGGGGGAACCGACTGGCCCCGGCCGCCACTACCTTCCCCCCCGACCGCCCCAGGTGCACCAGGCCGTCTACCGTTGTGAAGTCGAAACGGTCTTGGGGTTTACCGAGCGGCCCGAGTTTCTCCGTACCCTGCTGGGCCTGCCCAATGCCCCCATCGATAGTCTGGTGGCGGCGGTAATTCGCCAGGGCTATCAGCTCCGCCATCTGGACCGCGAGTGGTTGGTTGAGACTGGCCGTACCCTGAGTTTGTTGCTGAAGGATGACTACGATCGCCTGCGCCTGATTCTAGATCAGGTCCACCTCTAGGGGTCGATATGGCTGGGGGGCGTCGTCGGTTCATCCAGGGGGGGCAGGGGTTGCTGGCGACTTTGATGCTGGGGCAGGCCTGCCGCCCTGCCCGCCGCGGAGCCCGCGATCGCCCCGGGGTTTTGGTAATTGGGGCGGGGTTGGCGGGGTTAGCGGCGGCCCAGCGCCTGGCCCAGGCCAATTACCCGGTGGTGGTGCTAGAGGCCCGCGATCGCCTGGGGGGCCGCACCTGGACCAGCACCCACTGGCCCGATCTACCCCTGGATATGGGAGCATCCTGGATCCATGGCTGGCGGGGCAACCCCCTGACCGCCCTGGCCCGGTCAGCGGCGGTGGACCTGGTCACCACCGACTACGACAACGCCCTGATCTACGGCTCCTCCGGTCAACCCCTGGGGGCCCAGGAGTTGGCCCACCTAGCCAGGCTGGGCGATCGCATCACCACCGCCCTGGCCGCGGCCCAGGGCCGTGACCCCGATCAATCGGTGCAGGCGGCGGTGCGGGCGGCCCTCGACTGGCCGGCCCTACCCCTAGGGGATCAAGAGCAGGTCAATTTTCTCTTGAACAGTACCCTGGAGCAGGAGTACGGCGGCGGTGTCAGCCAGCTTTCCACCCACTGGTACGACGATGGCGAGCCCTTTCCGGGGCCCGATGCCCTACTGCCCGGCGGTTACCAGGGGCTGGTCAGGGCCCTCGCCCAGGGCCTGGATATCCGACTCCAGCAGGGGGTGCAGGCGGTGGATTGGTCGGGGGGGGCGGTGGTAGTCACCACCAACCAGGCCACCTACCGGGCGGAACGGGTGGTGGTGAGCCTACCCCTGGGGGTGCTGAAAAGCGGCGCGGTGGAGTTTAGCCCCCCCCTGCCCGAGGCCAAAACCACCGCCATCGCCCGCCTAGGCATGGGGGTGTTAAACAAATGCTACCTGCGGTTCCCCAGGGTCTTCTGGCCCGACACCGTGGACTGGCTGGAGCAGATTGCCTCCCCCCCGGGCTGGTGGACTGAGTGGGTGAGCCTGGTGCCTTCCCTGGGTCAGCCCGTCCTGCTGGGGTTCAACGCCGCTGACCAGGGTCGGGAGATGGAGGACTGGAGTGATGGGGCCATCGTTGCCAGCGCCATGTCCACCCTGCATCGGCTGTTTGGCCCCCGCCTGCCCGAGCCCCTAGACTATCAGATTAGCCGCTGGCACCGCGATCGCTACGCCCTGGGGGCCTACTCCTTTAATGCCCTGGGCAGTACCCCCGCCATGCGAGACCACCTGGCCCAGGGGCTAGCTGGCCGGCTGTTTTTTGCTGGGGAGGCCACCAGCCGCCAGCACTTTGGCACCGCCCACGGCGCCTACCGATCGGGGCTGGCGGCGGCGGCGCAGATCCGCCAGGCCCCCTGAGGCGGGGGAGCCTGGGCTATTCCCCGAGTACCACGGCCCCCGGCCGGTGGGGGCTGGGGAGATTAGCCTTGACCACCTCCAGGAAGGCAAACACCGCTGGGGAATGGTCCACATCCGCTAAAATCCCCGCCACCATGGTACGGTGGAATTTCACCGGCAGCGATCGGGTCTGAACTCCGGGGGGAATCGGTTGGGCGGCCAATTTCCCCATAATGGTAATCCCCAGCCCCTGGCTTACCATATTCGTCGCTGTGCTGTCCTCGGAGATTTCGTAGGTAGGGGTCAGGGGGTGGTTGACCGAGCGGAGGTAGTCATCAATTAGGGTGCGGCAATCACCTCCCACCGTAGGCAAAATCAGAGGATAGCACTCTAAATCGGCCCAGGTTAGCTGGGTTGGGGCGGAGACCTGCTCGGGTAGCAGAACCAGGTATTCGTCCTTGAGCATTTCGATAATCTCCAGATCTTCAGCTGTGGGCAGCAGCATGATGCCAATTTCCGCCCGCCGGTCTCGAAGGGCTGAAGCAATGCCCATATTTTCCCCCGCGAAAGCACATTCCAGGATGCTCACCTTCACCCCCGGAAACTGCTGATTAAACCGCAAAATCAGCCCGGGTAGCAGTTGGGCCGCGGCACTGCGGAAGGCGGCAATGCGAAGCTCACCCCCCTCCAGCCCCTTCAACCGGTTGACCTGGTTCCCCAGGGCCCCCAGGTTATCAAGCACCGCTTTGACCCCAGGTAGCAGGTCTTTGCCCTCGGGGGTGAGCACCGCCCCGGTACGGGTACGGAAAAGTAGCACCACCCCCAACTCCGCCTCTAGGGTGGCGATGGCGTGGCTAATGGCTGACTGGGAGACCCCTAGTTCTAACCCCGCTGCACTAAAACTGCCGGTCTCCGCTACGGTCAACAGGGCGCGCAGTTGACTCAGCCTGATGTTTTCTAAAACCATGGCGTTAAAGCATAGCCACATACCCAATAGGTTTACCTTAACCTAATCATTGGGCCCCTGACCAGGGTCAGGGGCCCGATCATCAAGACTCGATAGGTCTAACCCACGCAAGGGCACCACACCTTGCCAGGTCAGTTACCACCACCCATAAATTGGTTTCATAGTTGCCATTAGTGGAGCTTCTTGCTGACTTTAGCAGACTTGGCTAAAGTTTTTAAGTAAGGGGTAATGATGTAAATTGATTGTCTCAGTGGCAGATCTATGGCATTTCCACTATCACTTGACCCTGGCTGCGCTGAAGGATTGCGATCTCAATTTGGCGATGCCCCTGAGCGGGTCAGCAATGCCCAGCGATCGCTGTGGCTAGTCCGTTTCCCGGTGTTGCCCGGGTTAGTCACCGCCGAGCTGCAGTGCCCTGATTACCATTGGCTGGTGCTGGTTGATCGGCCTGAGGGCGAGCCCCGGCCCCCTAGACTAGACAATGGCCGCGATAGCTATGACGTCGACAGCCCCGGTAACGTCACCCTGGTGCCAGCCGGGGTTCCCCATCAGATTGACCATTCTGGCGGGATCGCCCTAACCCTGGTTTTCTTCGCCAGGGATTGGGTCACGGCCCACTCACCTAACCCAGGGCGGATCTGGCGGTTGCCGGAGGATAGCCATGGCGACCAGATGGCCGTCCATCGATTGATCAAGTCCTTAGAGGCGGAGCTCTTCACCGACCCCGGTCAGCAGGTGGGCCTGCCCTATCAACAGTTACTCGCCGAGGCCCTGTTCCTGAAATGCACCCGGTCTGACTACGCTGCCCCCCAAGTCACCTCGTCCCTGCTCAGCCCCCATGATCTGCAGCGGTTACTTGACCATATTCAAGCCCACCTCCATGGAGAAATTCCCCTCAGCCAACTGGCGGCCCTGGTTGATTTGCCCGAAACCCACGTATTTCAGGGGTTTCAGCAAGCCATGGGAGTCTCCCCTCAGCAGTATATCCAAGCTCAGCGGATCCAGAGAGTCTATCACCTCCTATGGCAACTCACCCTCCCCTCTGAACGGCTCGGTAATGGCCCCGCCCGCCCCGCCCCGCCCCTTGACAGACAGCCCCCCTTGCCCTCCCGGCCAGGGGCTAACTCCCTTGACAGGGCGATTGCATGGATCAACGCCAGAATCTCAGATCACACCGGTCAACCTTTAAACGATACCCAGGTCTACATCCTCACCGGCGTTTTGGAGGGCCGCCGCTACGCGACCATAGCCCAAGTTCGGGGCCAATCTGAAGGCCACATTAAGACAACCGCGGCCAAACTATGGCAGACCCTATCAACGGCTTTGGGGGAGCCTGTCCGCAAATCAAACCTGCTATCCTACCTGGCCCGTCAGGGACTACTTGGGGAAGGAAGGAAGGAAGGAAGGAAGGAATCGTATACCAGGTTAGCCTAGGTGGGGTCCCGGCGGTAGCCCCCTGACGGAGATCGCTGTCCAACCGCCCCTCAAGGCTCGGAAAGCTGGCCAAAAAAGGGGTTCCGAGGATTTTGCTCGATCTCCTAGATCCAGCGATCGGGCCCAGCAGTCTTCCCTAGAATCGGGTCAAACCCCTGTAATCTACATAAATTAAAGCTTTTGACGATCCATTCTGGAAACTTGCCCTTAGAATAGTTCAGTGAAATTCCGAGCACATGGGGATTTCAGCCAATTGGGAGCATGGTCTCAGCCTAGACCCCTGGCTTACCTGGCCGTCGGTCTGAACTCTTGCTCAATTTCTTTCCCTCATAGGAGACAACAATGAACAAAGGTGAACTTGTCGATAAGGTTGCGGAGAAGGCCTCCGCCAACCTGGATCGGACCGTAACGAAGAAAGAGGTTGATTCTGTCATTACCGCCACCATTGATGCGATTATGGAAGCCGTATCTCAGGGAGAAAAGGTCACCCTGGTTGGCTTTGGTTCCTTTGAACGCCGTGACCGTAAGGAGCGGGAAGGGCGTAATCCTAAGACGGGGGACACCATGGTGATCCCGGCTACCCGGGTGCCGGCCTTTTCCGCTGGTAAATTGTTCAAAGAACAGGTGGCTAAGTAACGCTGCCTTTGGCGAGTTCGCCCTCCCCTCCACCGGTGCACGGGGGCAGTCTGACCTGGGCTGCGGCTGTAGCTGTGGTAGACTGTTCCCCATTCTTGGTTGGATGTTTCCGCCAGCCCTAGCCCCCTGGGGTCTGCCCATGCCCTCCCTAATCCCCACCGCCGCCCCACCCCACCTGCAGGTGGTGAACATGACCAAGCGCGTTGGCTCCCAGGTGGCCCGGCAGGAGGTCAGCCACACCCTCACCCCG
>CAYVMR010000059.1:0-12711 GCA_964452545.1 uncultured bacterium | reverse complement strand
TGAGTTGGGCTAGCAGGGAGATCGGAACAACCCCGACATTGAGCACATCCCTAACCCAGATGGGATCGTAGCCAAGGAACTGAATCCGGGCTGGGTTGTATTCAGAGGCAATTACCTGGTGGAGTTCCGTCTCCGTCAGCAGCTCCAGATCCACCAGAGCCCCTAGCTCATGGCGGGAAATGTTCCACTCCTGGGCTCTCCCCTGCAGCTGACCCCGCTCCACCAGAGCTACCCGCCAGCCGCGCTGGGCCAGGGCGGCCGCTAATATTATCCCAAGGGTACCGCCGGCAATAATCACATCCCAGTCGACCTCACCCAGGGGTGCGGCCGCCGGCTGTATCACCTCAGGGGCAGGGGATGGAGCCTGACGATACTGCTGCCAGACCTGGTCTACTTGGGCCAGGCTGGCCAGGGGATTACCGGGCAGGCCATCGAGCATGGTGGTGGTGAGGGTCATGGTGCCTGTTGCTTCCACTGGTCTAGGGCTTCCCCCAGGGCCATGGTCAAACTCAGACGGGTCTGCTCATGGGCATGGCGCTCCGCCTCCAGGGCCTGGCTGAGTTGCTGGCACTGAACTTTGAGGGCCTGGATCTGATCCTCCGGGGAGGTGGGGGAGGGGAGGGGGTCAGGGTCCATTCCGGGGGGAGAGGGGTGGGGCTCTGGCGCCGCCTGGATCGGCAGGGCCGCCGCCAGGCGGCGTTGCTGGGCCTCCCGATCGTAGAGTCGTCGCCAGTTGGCGGCACTGTTATAGGCTTGATCCCGCTGTTGACGAAGTTCCCCTACCTGTTGTTGCAGGCGGCGGACTTCGGCGATCCATTCAGTTAAATCCTGGGACATGGCGCAGATCAGGGGCTAGAACAACAACTGGGCCAGGGGTGGGGGTAGGGGCAGGATAATCATCACCAGTAGGGCCAGGGCGACTAGACCGATCAGGTCGCGGCGATTGTCAAGTTCACTGACATCGTTGAGGGCGGGCTCATCTACGGATGGGATGAAAAACAGCAAGATTGCCCAAATCAATAGCTCGGAGTGAATCAAGGCCAGCAACAGTACCAGTAGTCGGGAGATTTGTCCAACCACGCTGGCCATGCGCTGACCGTACATGGCGTGGACAATGTGGCCACCGTCTAATTGACCGACGGGCATCAAGTTGAGGGCGGTGACCAACAGCCCCAAACAGCCGGAAATAGCCAGGGGATGCAGCTGAATGGCCTGGTTGAGGGTAAGGCTATCGGTGAACACCAACTTGGCTAGCAATGCTACCAGAATTGATACCCTGGGGTTAAAGGCGGTGAAGTTGAGCAGCCCAGAGCCCTCCTCCGGCATGGAGACCAGGGTAGATTGGCTCAGACCCCACCACAGTAGGGGCAGGGCGACCACCAACCCGGCCAGGGGGCCGGCCAGGCCGACATCAAAGAGGGCACGGCGGTGGGGGACGGGCGATCGCAGTTGAATAAAGGCACCAAAGGTCCCCAGGAAAAAGGGCACGGGAATAAAATAGGGTAGGGTAGCCCGCATGCTGTAATGGCGCGCGGTCAGGTAATGCCCCATTTCATGGCAACCCAGGATTACCATCAGGGAGAGGGCGTAGGGTAAGCCCTGCCAGATTAGGTTGGGGTTATCCTGCAGTTGCCCTTCGCTAACCCCCGCCAGGTAGGTGCCCGCGGCTGTGGTGGTAAATAGGGTGGCCAGCAGTAACCCCAGGGCCAAGCCAGGCCGGGTTAAGGGGGCGGGACGGGAGCTCAGATCAGCTTGGAACTGAGGGTTGGGCACCAGGGCGAAAATTGGTTTACCCTGCAGTCCTTCCTGAAAAATGACCAGGAAGCGATCGCCAAATCGGCGCCGCACGTTGTCTCGGATTGTTTCATAGGCAAGGGTAGGCGCAGCCCGCAACTGGCCCCGGCAAATCATCGCCTGAGGGCGATATTCGATGTTTTGCAAGTAGTAGACTGACCAGGGAAAGCAATCTTTGAGGGCCACCTCTTCGGTCTTGTCAATGGGCCTGAGCAGGGGCTTAGCACTCTGCTGATCCTTAGACTCGATCGACAAGCTGGCAGGGGCTTGGGAACCCAGGGGAGGCGCACCAGGTCGCCGTCCCCATTGGACCAACAACCAGTAGGCGATCGGGCAAATGATAAACAGGGCCAGTAGTACCCCCAGGGGTAAGGGTTCACCCGTTGGGTTGACCACCGACCAGGTGGCCACCACCAGGGCCGGCAACATCATCACCAGCCAGAGTAACCAGACCGGAGTACGGGTCAGCTGCCCCACATTGCGCTTCACCATCGCAAAGGTCAACCAACCGAGGAACAGTAACAACAGCCAGAAGAACAACATTTAAAGTTAAATCAGCCAATTAGCCAATTACAGCGGCCAGGCCATAACCCCAGTCAAGCATCACCCCAACTCAGGCGATCGCCTCTAACCTTAGTTATATAACCGTAGCTCTAAACCATCCATCAGATTGAGCAGCGCTGGGTGACAGAGTGGTGCCACCCCTTGGTTGAGTTATCGTCCCCCACTCATTGGCTAGTATACGCGTTTCTACCCTGGCACCCCAGGCCCTAACCCGTCTCTCCCAGCTTACCTCCCCTTTTGACCCCCCGATCGTCACTTTGGCTACCAGCTCACCTAAACCCCCCCGTCGTCTGTTTGAAACGGTTTTCGCCTTCGGCCCGAATCGTGACACCGCGGGAGGTACCGCCTATTTCATCCTCAACCATGCTAACCCGGAGGAACCTGCCCACATTTTGGTCGATGCCCCCCCTTGGGATCAGGCCACCCAGGACTTTCTGACCACCCAGGGAGGAGTCCGCTGGCTATTTATTACCCATCGGGGAGGGCTGGGTCAGGCGGCTAAAATCCAAAAGGCGCTTGGCTGCGAAGTGGTGATCCAGGAGCAGGAGGCCTATCTTCTCCCCCACACCCCCACCACCCCCTTTCGCCATAGCTTTCATCTCAGCCCCCTCACCGAAGCCCTTTGGACCCCTGGTCACTCCCCCGGTTCTGCCTGCCTCTACCACAACGCCTACGGTGGCCTCCTATTCACCGGTCGCCACCTGCTGCCAGACCAGCACGGTCACCCCCGTCCCCTACGGCTAGCTAAAACCTTTCACTGGCCTCGCCAACTGGCCCAGGTGGATGCCCTCAAGCATCGTTTCAGTGAAGCGACCCTGGCCCACCTCTGCCCCGGTGCCAACCTGGGCTTCCTACGGGGGCAACCCACCATTGCCGAAGCCTACCAGCAGCTGCAGCACATCCCTGACCATCCAGTCCCTTAAGCTAACCCCACCAGTCAGACCACCTGGAACCGCTTTGATCGCGCCTAGCCGGTCTGGCCAAAGCTACATAGGATGCAACATTTGCCTACAAAACGTTAACAGGTGAACTTTCTAAAACCTGCTTAGGCAAGACTAAGGGGTCAGGTTAACCTGGGAGGTAGATCGGTTCTAGCCGGGGTCACCACCGATAGGGGAAGACCGATCCCTAGAACCTTACTAGCCCGTCGTAAAGGGCATAAGGAGTTGACCATGACCGGGACGGCTGTTTCAGGGAGCGCCTTCGAGAGACGCAACATTGCCCTGGTGGGCACCTATGGCAGTGGCAAAACCACCCTGCTGGAAAGTATTTTATTCGTCACCGGCGCCACCACCCGCAAGGGTAGCGTCACCGATGGCAATAGCGTCGGAGACAGTACCCCCGAAGCTCGCCAACGCCACATGACGGTGGAGCTGAACGTGGCCAGCACCCGCTATGGTGACATGGAATTTACCTTTCTTGACTGTCCCGGTTCGGTGGAATTGCAGCAGGAGACCAACCACGCCCTCATGGGGGTGGATGGGGCGATCATTGTCTGTGAAGCGGACCCCAACCGAATCCTCACCCTGGCTCCCCTGCTGCAGTTTCTCGATAGCTGGGAAATTCCCCACCTGATCTGGATCAATAAGCTAGACCGGGGGAATGGCCGCTTCGCCGAGGTGCTAGGGGCGCTCCGGCAGGTGTCGACTCGACCGATTATCCCCCAGCAGTATCCGATTCTTCAGAACCAGAATCTGGTGGGTTTTATTGATTTGGTGACCGAGCAGGCCTTCCATTATCACGTCGGAGCGGCGGCTGATCCGGTCCCCCTGCCGGCATCTCTGCACGCGGAGGAACAGATGGCTCGGACCGAGATGCTGGAAGCCCTGGCGGAGTACGATGATCATCTGCTGGAGGAGCTCTTAGAGGACATGGTGCCGGCTCAGGAGGAAATTGTCCGGGATCTGCGCCTGGAGCTGGGGGCTGACTTGATTGTGCCGGTGCTATTGGGGTCGGCCCAGGCGGACTACGGGGTTCGTCCCCTACTAGAAGCCTTGGTGAAGGAGGCCCCGGCCCCAGAGGTTACCCGTCACCGTCGGGGCATTGCGGCCGAGGGTGAGCCCCTGGGTCAGGTGCTGAAAACCTTTTATACCCCCCAGGGGGGCAAGCTTTCCCTGGTGCGGGTGTGGCGCGGTGAGGTAAAAGATGGGGATAGTTTGAACGGCGATCGCCTGGGCGGCATCTACGATTTGACGGGCCATCAACAGACCAGTCTGACCCGGGCCGAGGCTGGCCGGATTGTGGCCATTGCTCGTCTAGACCAGGCCCAAACGGGTCAGACCCTGGGTACCGGCGCTACCCTGCCCGATCCCCTACCCCAGGCCCCCCGGCTTGATCCAGTCTATGCCCTGGCGATTATGCCGGCCCACCGTAGTGATGAGGTGAAGCTGACGGCGGCGATCACCAAACTTCTGGAGGAGGACCCCTCCCTGGCCTGGGAACAGCACGGCGATACCCATGAGGTGATCCTCTGGGGGCAGGGGGACGTACACCTCAACCTGGCCATCGATCGCCTGCATCGCAAATACAACCTGCCCATGACCAGCCACCTGCCCCAGGTTCCCTACAGGGAAACCATTCGTCAGGCGGTAGAGTCGGTGCATGGTCGCTACAAGCACCAAAGTGGCGGCCATGGCCAATTTGGGGATGTCTACCTGTCCCTTCAACCCCTGCCCCGGGGGGAGGGGTTTGTCTTTAAAGAAACTATTGTCGGTGGGGTGATCCCCAGGCAATATATTCCCAGTGTTGAGACCGGGGTGCGAGAGTCTCTGCACCATGGTCCCCTGGGCTTCCCGGTGGTGGATGTGGCGGTCACCCTCACCCATGGCTCCTACCACAATGTTGATAGCTCCGACCTGGCCTTTAAGCAGGCGGCTCGCCTGGCCATGCAGGAGGGCATGGCCACCGGTCAGCCCACGCTGCTGGAACCCATCGTCCGAGTGGAGATTTCCGTGCCCAATCTCTACACCGCCAGCGTCTTAAAGTTAATTAGCGGCAGACGTGGCCAAATCCTTGGCTACGATAGCAAGACCGACTGGTCTGGCTGGGATTTGGTCTGTGGCTATGTGCCCCAGGCGGAGATGCAAACCATGATTTTGGAGCTGCGATCGCTGACCATGGGGGTGGGGTTTTTCCAGTGGAGCTACGATCACCTTGACCCGGTGCCTGAAAAGCTAACGGAGAAAATCCTGGCGGCGAGTGCGGGCTGATCGCCCAGATCGCCAGTTGGGCCCAGCCCTGATACAATCGGTAGCATCGTTCCCCGTTCCCGTCCTACGCCAAAACCACAGCCATGGCCTCAGAAATCTATAATCCCTCCCTACAACAGGTGCCCCGCAGTGCCAAGGCGCCTATCCTGCCCTCCCCTGGTGATGTATCGATTTTGGCCTGGCTGGAGCGGATTGGCCGCCTGCGCAGTCGGGACACGGGGGAAATTTTCCCGGATGAGGCAGAAAGTGAGGAAATCTCCGATCTGATGGGGGGAGATGACAGCTTTGAGGATGACGACGACGACGATAGCCTTGATTTAGATGATGAGGATTAGGGCTATCCCAATCCCTCCCCCCTCCAGGCACACCCGGTAGGTCGATGGATTGACCGGTCAAGGCTACCCTAGCCTAGCTCTGGTGTTTCCCTATTCCCCTGGTTAATGCTCTCCGCCTCTCTCCCCGAACTATTGGCTCCGGCTGGCAATTGGGACTGTGCCAGGGCCGCCGTCGAAAATGGCGCCGACGCTATTTACTTTGGCCTCGATCGCGGCAACGCTCGGCTACGAGCCGATAACTTTACCCTGGCCGATCTGCCAGAGCTGATGGGTTTTCTCCATCAGCGGGGGGTGAAGGGTTATCTCACCCTGAATACCCTGGTGTTTGCCAGTGAACTGCGGGCGGTGGAAGAGGATCTACACCATATCATCGCCGCCGGAGTGGATGCCGCCATCGTTCAGGACCTTGGGCTCTGTCGATTAATTCGTCATCTCTCCCCAGATTTTCCCCTCCATGCCTCCACCCAAATGACCATCACCAGCGCGGCTGGTGTGGCCTTTGCCAAGGCCCTGGGGTGCGACCTGGTGGTGTTGGCGCGGGAATGCTCGATTCAGGAGATCCACCGCATTCAAACAGAATTACAAGACCAGAGCCTCACCCTACCGCTGGAGGTGTTTGTCCATGGGGCTCTCTGTGTGGCCTATTCCGGTCAGTGCTTGACCAGTGAAGCCCTGGGGGGCCGCTCCGCCAATCGGGGGGAATGTGCCCAGGCCTGTCGCCTCCCCTACGAGTTGATTGTCGATGGCCAGCTCCAGGATTTGGGCGATCGCCGCTACCTGCTCAGTCCCCAGGATCTAGCCGGGATCGATGTCCTACCGGAGTTGATCGCCACCGGTGTCCGCTCCCTGAAAATCGAAGGCCGCTTAAAAAGCCCAGAATACGTCGCCAGCGTCACCCGCACCTATCGCCAGGCCCTTGATCGCGTCGCCCAGTCCCCGGCGCCAGCCCCGCCCTTACCCCAGGAACACTACGAATTGGCTATGGCCTTCTCTCGAGGACTCTACTCGGGGTGGTTACAGGGGGTGGATAACCAGGCCCTGGTGCAGGGTCGCTTTGGTAAAAAGCGGGGGGTTTACCTGGGCCTGGTCAGCCGAGTTACCCCCCAGGGGGTTTGGCTCCGGCCCCTGGCTCCAATTAAAGCCGGGGACGGCGTGGTCTTTGATCAAGGGAATCCGGCGGCGGTCGAAAGTGGGGGGCGCATTTACCACGTTATCCCTCAAGGGAAGCAGGTGGAGCTACAGTTTGGCCGCCAAAGCCTTAACCTCAAACGCATCCAGGTGGGGGACCGGCTCTGGAAAACCAGTGATCCGGCCTTGGAAAAGCAACTCCAGCAAAGCTTCCAGGGCTCTCAACCTGGCCACCGGCGTCCGCTCAGCCTGGCGGTGTATGGCCAGGTCAATCAACCCCTGAGGCTGATCGGCGATGACCACCTGGGCCATCAGGTAGAGGTCCACTCCAGCTCTCCCCTGGTGGCGGCCCATTCCCAACCCCTCACCACCGATCGCCTCAAACAGCACTTGGGCCGCTTGGGTCAGACCCCCTTTTTTCTCAAGGATTTAGCCAATCACCTGACTGTCCCGGTGATGCTACCCCTAAAGGAGCTGAATCAGTTGCGTCGATCCCTGGTGGAGCAACTCCAGGCCCAGCGGGCCCAGTCCCCCGCCTGGCAGCTGCGATCGGGAGCAACCCTGAATCAACTGTTGCCTCCAACCACGGGTCCGGCCCCAGAGGCTCCCCAGTTAACAGCCCTGGTGCGTCAACCGGCTCAGCTGCAAGCGGCCGTGGCGGCGGGCCTGGCGATCATCTACTATGAGGCCGAGAACCCGGCTACCTACCGCGACATCGTGGACTGGTTCCATGGTCACCGTCAGCATACTGACCAAACCCTATGGGTTGCCCCACCCCGGATTAGTAAACCCGGTGAAACCTACATCCTTGACCAGGTGCGTCGCTGCCAGGCGGATGGTTACCTGGTGCGCAACTACGACCAGCTGCAGTACTTTGCCGACCAACCCTGCCTTGGGGACTTTTCCTTCAATGTGGCCAACCCCCTCACCGCCGCCCACCTGATGGAGCGCTACGGCCTAGAACGGCTGACCGCCTCCTACGACCTCAACGTCGATCAATTGGGGGATTTACTGGCCATGGCTCCACCCCAGTGGTTTGAAATCACCCTGCACCAGCACATGCCCCTGTTCCATATGGAGCATTGTGTGTTTTGCGCCTTTCTCTCCAGCGGTAAAGACTTCCGAGACTGCGGCCGGCCCTGCGAACGCCACCAGGTATCCCTGCGCGATCGGGTGGGTACGGAACATCGGTTGCAGGCCGATGCCGGTTGTCGTAACACCCTGTTCAACGGTGTTGCCCAAACTGGGGCAGACTATGCCCATCGTTTGATCGAGGCTGGGGCTAGATACTTCCGCCTGGAGTTTTTGCAGGAATCCCCTGAACAGGTCGCGGCGGTGATTGGCCAGTATCATCGCCTACTGGCAGGGGAGATCAGCGGCCCCCAGTTGTGGCGACAGTTGCATCTTCAGAGCCAACTTGGGGTAACCCGTGGACCCCTGACCCCTGATCCAGCTCACAGGTGTGATCAAACTCACCTGCGGCGGTGAGAAAAACCCTGGGCTTTCTTTACGCTTAGCCTCATACTAACGAATGACTCATCCTTATTCGAGTCATCTACAGGGAACACAAGACTCACCGACAGCCTGCTTAGGCTTGTCGGTTTTTTCTTCAGATATCAAGATAGTTTTAGCCACAACGCTGAGGACAGAGTGGATCGGTTGAAGCGAAGGGAGATAGGGGTTTTGGCTAGTTTCTAGCCCCTTGCCGGTGGCTAGGGTTACCGTTTTGGCCAGACCTAGACTGGCTTCGCCATGGCCTTGCTGGGAATCTCGGTGAACTGTTGGACGATCTGGCGAAACTCTTCGCCGTCTATGGTTTCACGCTCCATGAGAAGATCAACCAGTTGATCCATCAAGGGTCGATGCTGACGTAACATATGGCGAGCCTGGGCCAGGCAACCGAGGGCAATCTCTCGCACCTTGGCGTCAATTTTACTGGCCATTTCCTCGGAAACTTCGCTGCGGGGCATCAGATTCCGCCCTAGAAAAACTTGATTATCAACGCTCTCCAGGGCGAGTGGACCGAGCTCAGACATGCCGTAGAGGGTAACCATTTGCCGGGCTAGATTGGTCACCTGTTGAATATCATTGCTGGCCCCGGTTGAGGTTTCATCGTCCCCAAAGACCTCGGCCTCAGCAGCCAACCCCCCTAGGGAAACGGTAATCCGATCCAGCAACCAATTACGACTGTAAAGACCGCTGTCAATGGTGTCTTCGTTGGGGAGGAACTGGGTAAACCCCTCAATACCCCCGGAACGGGGAATAATGGTCACCTTGTTGAGCTCATCGGCATGCTTGAGCAATGTGGTGAGGAGGGCATGACCCACCTCGTGGTAAGCGGTCATGCGTTTACGGCTGCTATTCAGCAGGGGGGTGAGACTGAGGCCAATGGTGACCCGATCCATGGCATCCTCCACCTCCTGCATGGTCATCGCCTCCTTGCGTCGACGCGCGGTAAGAATGGCCGCTTCGTTTAATAGGTTGGCCAGGGACGCACCGGAAAAACCCGGGGTACGACGGGCGATCACCGCCAGGGAAACCTCCGGAGCAATTTTCTTATTGCGGGCATGGACCTCCAGGATGGATAAACGACCATTGTAGGTAGGCAGGTCCACCACCACCTGTCGGTCAAACCGGCCAGGTCGAAGGAGAGCGGTATCCAGAACATCAACGCGGTTGGTCGCGGCAATCACAATCACACCGCTGTTACCCTCAAAGCCGTCCATTTCGGTGAGCAGCTGATTCAGGGTCTGTTCTCGCTCGTCGTTACCGCCGCCAATTCCGGCTCCCCGTTGCCGACCGACGGCATCAATTTCGTCGATAAAGACAATGCAGGGGGCACTTTCCTTCGCCTTGCGGAACAAGTCTCGCACCCGGGAAGCCCCCACCCCCACAAACATCTCGACAAACTCAGAACCCGAGATGCTAAAGAACGGTACCCCGGCCTCACCGGCGATCGCCTTGGCTAGCAGGGTCTTTCCCGTCCCGGGTTGACCCACCAGCAGCACCCCCTTGGGAATGCGGGCGCCGATGGCGGTGAATTTTTCAGGATTCTTCAGGAAGGACACCACCTCCTGCAGTTCCTCCTTGGCCTCTTCGATACCGGCCACATCCTCAAAGGCCACACCGGTCTTGGCCTCCATTTGAAAGCGAGCCTTAGACCGGCCAAAGTTCATAGCGTTGCCGGCCCCCGCCGCCGATCGTCGCAGCAGCATTAGGAGGCCTAAAATTAAAATCAACCCCAGCAGCGAATTGGTGGCTAGCCAGGCCAATGCGCCATTATTATCGGCATCCCGCATATCCACATCAACGTCATTTTGACGCAGGCGACGAATTAACTCGGGATTGCGATCGCTAGCAAACAGCATCACCTGGCGAGGAGGCTGATCCGATGCATCGCCTTCCAGGCGGACGTAGGCCAAGCCTCGCGTCTGATCCAAATCGACCTTTTCCACCAAGCCCTGGTCAATTTTCTCCAGCAGTTGACCGTAGGTGAAGTCCTCTTGCTTTTCCTGATTAGCATCGGCCAAAGCGGGATATAGGGGGAGCAACCCCTGGCACATTAACCAGAGAACGGTCATCAGCCCTGTTACCCTGGAATAACGTCTCATCTTGCCAACCCCCAACTCACCCACGGAACCTCTTCCCATAGATCGGTTAAACTCGTAAACTGGCCAAATCTCAGTCCTTATCGATCAATCAGATTGACAGTACCCTCAGTATGCCCAGATACCTGTCCAGCATCTGACCGATCATTGTCCTAGTCTAACCTAACCCTCAGCAATGGACCTGGACACCAACAGAAAAGGGTAAGATAGATGCCATCAGGGTAGTGCGATGGTGTGGGTGACAACCTGGGTATCCTAGGCCTACATCTCAGTGGTCAATCTTACGTGACATCCCCATGGGTCCATCACCTCTACGACCTGGTTTAGGATTCATTGCACAACTCATTCCCCTCATCGTAGGGTTTGCCGGCTTTGGCTGGTGCCTGGCCTGTCTGGCCTCCCCCTGGCCGATTTGGCTTGGCACTCTCCTGGCCACAATGTACGTGCTTTGGGTCGGACAGGCCGGTATCTTCCTCGCCAGTGTTTGGGCAACGGTTTTAATTAGCCTGGTGATTATCTTTAATATCCTGCCACCCCTGTGGCTTGAGTACTTTGACTATCGCCTCTGGCCAGCTAGCATCATCCTTTTCTGGGGAACCAGTGTCCTGCTGTTCACCCTGTTGGCAAACTATACCCAGGGCCTGCAGCCATTACCACGACCGGCAAGGTTTTGGTGGCGCCTGGGTAGCTGGCTACTCCTCCTGGTAGGGCTAGGGCTGGGGGCACTCTTTCTTCCTAAACCTGTATTTCTGACCCTATAGGTAACATTCTATGAGTCAATTATTCTCCTATTCCCCTACCCGTTCTCAGGGTGAGCGACGGCCTTACCAGGACCGCAGTGCCATCACCTACCTGGAGGCCATGGCACCAGAAGTGCGCGCTAGCCTCAGCCCCGATCAGTTGAGTGAGATTGAGCGGGTTATTGATCTGGCCCTGCCTCAGCCAGCGCCTAAAATCATTGATCTGCGGATGGATGTTGATCTGTTAGTTAGCCGTTTTTTTATCGTGTTGTTTGTGGGTAAGGACCGGCGCCGGTCGCGGCGACAACAGCCGGTCAAACCCTTAACCGCCGCCATCAATTGGCTGACCGCCATGGTTTTGCTGCTGGGGGTAAACCTAGTGATTAGTGTCAGTCTTTTTGCCTTCGCCTACCTGGTTAAGTCTGCTATTGGTATTAACTTGACCCCTGGTCACCTGGGGGATTACATTCGCCAGGTGCCATCCCCCTAACCCCTGGGAGTTAGATCCACACCAGGGTTACCCGATCGCCGCGGGTCAACCCCAGCTGCGCCTGGGCATTGCCCTGGTTAACGGCGATTTCTAGCCAGCCATGGCTGCCCACCAGGGCCAGGGGCTGATCGGGGCTGACACTGGCATAGGTGGTGGCCTGGGGAATGGAGGTGGCCCCCAGCACCACCTGCCAGGGGCGATCGCCCAGGTGCTCAGCGGCGATAGTGGTAATGCCATTGCCAAAATGGTCAATGGCCTGGATACAGCCCTCCAGCCCCAGGGGGTTGGTTTTCACCGGCGGGATATCCAGCCGCATCAGAGACTCGGGGCTAATGGCGGTACCCAGGGCCCCCAGGGGAATGCCCGTGGCCAGGTAGCCCGCTACGGGGGCAAAGATATCGCGCCCATGGAAGGTGGGGCTGGGGTTGGGGGTGCGCCAGTAGGTGGGTCGGTCGAGGGTGACCGCCTGTTGTACCGGGTAGCGATCGCCAACTCCGCTGAGTATGCCATTATCGGGGCCCACCAGATACCCCCCCGCCAGCTTTAGGGCCACGGGGCGACGCTGGCTCCCTACCCCCGGATCCACAATTACCAGATGAATGGTGCCGCGGGGGAAGTAGGGAAAGGCGTTCAATAGGTGAAAGCGAGCCGCCTCCAGATCCTGGGGAGGGATGTGGTGGGTTAGATCGATCAGGGGGGTGGTGGGGGAATGGCTGGCGATCACCCCCTTGATGATGCCCACGTAGGCATCGGCGGTACCAAAGTCCGTGAGTAGGGTAATCATCGCCAGGCCCTACTTGCGACCAATTTGCCAGAGCAATAGTTGCTGGGTGGGCTCAATGC
>CAYVMR010000058.1:0-12886 GCA_964452545.1 uncultured bacterium | reverse complement strand
TGATCTGGCCGGGAAAGGCCTGGCCTAGCTCCGTCACTAACTCCGGCTGCTCTAGGGCCACCGTGCCCAGGATGGCAAATTGTACCCCCAGATCGAACAGGGCAGCCACCCGATCGCGGCGGCGCAACCCCCCTCCCACCTGGATCGGAATGTCCACCGCCCGGGCGATCGCGGCGATCGTCTGCCAATTCTCAGGCTGCCCCGACCGAGCCCCGTCTAGATCGACCAGATGCAATCGCCCCGCCCCCTGCTCCACCCAGCGCTGGGCCACCGCCACCGGGTCTGAGTCAAACACCTGGGCCTGGGCATAGTCACCCTGGTACAGCCGCACACAGCGACCGTCCAGCAAATCGATGGCGGGGATAACGTCCATGGCGGTAGGGGTGAAGTACGGATTCTATGGTACAGGAGTCAGCCGGAGAATAGGCTGGACCCTTGGCCATGGGGGGATGACGGCAAACCATCACCCCCCATGGGCCCGGATTAACGGCAAATATTTTTCACAACTATTGTTGCTAAAGGCCAAACATTGTTGCTAACGCTTAATCTCAGCGGCTAAAACCAGGGGAAATGGTATGATGCCGTTAAGCTAGGGGTGCCCGAGGTGATCGGGCTGAGATCATACCCTCAGAACCTGACCTGGTTAATACCAGCGGAGGGAAGCGTTGATTCTGGTCATTGGCCGAAGCGACGAGCAGATAACTGGGTTGGGTGCTGAGGCGAGCCCCAGCCAGCCTCAGTCCAGGAATTGGCAAAACCTTTGCCACCTGACTCTGGCCAGGTTAAGGGCTGCCGTCATCGATTCACCAGATCTCCTTTCCCAGGTGCATGCCCCTAGATCCTAGTCCCTATCTAGAGGTGCGTGAACCATGACCCTGGCTACCACGGCGTTGGCCGTCATCCTGATTACCGCCACCAGTTTTGCCCTTTTGGGGTTGGTCCAAACCCGCCGCCAAAGCCTCACCCTGGAGGACTACACGGTCAGTCGCAACCGGGTGGGCACCCCCATGGCCACCGCCACCATTGTGGCCTCCGCCATGGGGGCCTGGATTCTGTTTAGTCCGCCGGAGGTGGGGGCCACCAGTGGCATTGCCGGCATCCTGGGCTACTGCCTGGGCCAGGCCGCTCCCTCTGGGTTGTTCGCCAGCCTGGGTCGTCGGATTCGGGGCCTGATGCCCCAGGGCCATGGTCTCAATGAGTACGTGCTGCATCGCTTTGGCAATGCCATGTATTTGCTGGTGTTGGCTATTGCCCTGTTTTATATGTTTGTTTACCTGGTGGCGGAGTTGACGGCGATCGCCAAGGCGGTTGAGCTGCTGGCCGGCGTACCCCTCTGGCTAACCGCCCTGGTGGTGATGACCGCGGTGTTTGCCTACACCCTGGTGGGGGGGCTAGAGGCCACCATCCTCACCGATGCCGTCCAGTTCGCGGTGATTGTCCCCCTGCTAATTCTGAGCTTTGTCGTGGCCCTGGGGGCCCTGGGGGGCTGGGGGGCCGCCCTGGCCCCGGTGGCCCAAACCGCTCCCCAGTTGCTCATCCTGAGCCATGGGCCGGGGCTCAAGTTTGGGGCCACCCTGGTGATCGCGGTGATCGCGGCGGAAATGTTTAACCAGGGTAACTGGCAGCGGGTCTACGCCTGCCGCAATAATCAGGTGGTGCAACGGTCTTTTTTGAGCTCCTTTCTGTTGATTGGGCCGATGGTGCTGATCGCTGGTCTGCTGGGGATCCTGGGTATGCACTTTGGCTTTAACGACGATCGCACCTTCTTTTCCCTGTGGCAGGCCCTGGCCCTACCCCAATGGACCACCCTGGTGGTGTTGGTGTTGGTCCTGGCCCTGGTGATGAGCAGCCTTGATACCCTGCTGAACGGCATGGCCAGCCTCTGCACCACGGACCTGCGACGGATCTTTCCCCGCCAGTCCAATGGGGGGATTTTGCGGCTCACCCAGGGGTTTACCCTGATCACCGGCCTGCCGGCGATCGCCATTGCCGCCCAGGGGTACAACGTCCTCTACCTATTTTTGCTGGCCGACCTGGTCTGTGCCGGCGCCCTATTGCCCGTGTTTTTAGGGCTGTATAGCCGCCGCCTCACCGGCGCCATGGCCCTGGTCAGCGCCCTGGCGGGGATTGGGGTGGGGGCCCTGTTCTTCCCCCGGCCCGACTTTTCCCCCTGGAATAGTCTGCCCTGGGCCGGTGACCTCCTGGTTAGCTTTAGTGCCCCGATTCTGGTGTCGTTGCTGCTCTGCCTGGGGGCCATGCAACTGCAGGCCTGGCGGGGTCGCACCCAGGTGTTTGACTTTGGCCGCCTGGCCCAAACCATCCAGTCCTACGACTAGCGTCGAGGCGGATACCCAGATTTCTTCTGTTTCCATGTCCAGTCCCATTCCCTTACCCCAATTTGGAGGTCACCCCATGAGAACCCCATGGCTTGCTAAACGACAAAACCACAGGAATGTTTCCCAACTGCACTACGCCCGCCAGGGCATGATTACCGAGGAAATGGCCTACGTGGCGGAGCGCGAAGGTCTACCGGCGGAGCTCATTCGGACGGAGGTGGCTCGGGGTCGGATGATTATCCCCGCCAATATCAACCACCCCAACCTAGAACCCATGGCCATTGGCATTGCCGCCCGTTGCAAGGTCAACGCCAATATCGGCGCCTCCCCCAACTCCTCTGACATCAACGAGGAGCTGGCCAAGTTGGCGCTGGCGGTCAGGTACGGGGCCGACACCCTGATGGATCTATCCACCGGGGGGGGCGATTTAGATCAAATCCGCACCGCCATTATTCAGCATTCCCCCATCCCGATTGGCACGGTGCCCGTATACCAGGCCCTAGAGCAGGTGCATGGCCGGGTGGAGGACCTCACCCCGGAGGACTTTCTCAGCGTGATTGAAAAACAGGCCCAGCAGGGGGTGGACTACATGACCATCCATGCTGGCATTTTGATGGAGCACCTGCCCCTGGTGCGGGGCCGGATCACCGGGATTGTCTCGCGCGGCGGTGGGATTTTAGCCCGTTGGATGCTTCACCACCACCGCCAGAACCCCCTCTATACCCACTTTGACGACATTATTGCGATTTTTCAGCGCTACGATGTCAGCTTTAGCCTGGGGGACTCCCTGCGGCCGGGCTGTCTTCACGATGCCACCGATGCCGCCCAGCTGGCGGAGTTGAAAACCCTTGGGGAACTCACCCGGCGGGCCTGGCAACGGGAGGTCCAGGTGATGGTGGAGGGGCCGGGCCATGTGCCGATGGATCAGATTGACTATAACGTTAAGAAGCAGATGGAAGAGTGTGATGAGGCCCCCTTCTATGTGCTGGGGCCCCTGGTGACCGATATCGCCGCCGGTTACGATCACATCAGCTCCGCTATTGGGGCGGCCCTGGCGGGCTGGAGTGGGGCGGCCATGCTCTGCTATGTTACCCCCAAGGAGCACCTGGGGTTGCCCGACCCTGAGGATGTGCGTCAGGGGCTGATTGCCTACAAGATTGCCGCCCACGCCGCTGACATTGCCCGCCATCGGGCCGGTGCCCGCGATCGTGATGATGCCATGTCCCGGGCTCGCTACAGCTTTGACTGGACCCGTCAGTTTGAGCTGGCCCTGGATCCAGAGCGGGCCCGGGAGTACCACGATCAAACCCTCCCTGGAGATATCTATAAAACCGCCGAGTTTTGCTCCATGTGCGGGCCCAAATTCTGCCCCATGCAAACCAAGCTAGAGGAGGAGGACCTACGGGAGTTGGAGCAACATCTGGCGATCAACGGTTAACCGAGCAGGGGCGGGCCGCTCGGCACCTAGCTGGAGCGGGCCGCCACCCTAGGTGCCTGCCGGTAGATATACGGATAGTAGGGGGCAGAACCGCCTGGCTATAATGAAAGACCATCCCATCTGGCCACTCCTCGAGGATTACTGAACCTATGTTTCACCGAATTCTGGTAGCGGTTGATCACGATCCAGCCATGGCCCAGGAGGTTTTCAGTGAAGCCCTGGCCCTGGCCCAGACTCACCAGGCCAGCCTCCAGATTGTGCAGGTCCTTTATCCCCTGAAAGGCACTTATTCCGATCCCCTTTATTTGACCCTGGAGGGCTCCCTTAGCACCCTCAACACCCAAGCCTTTGGGGCCTATGTGAGCCAATGGCAGGAGCTGGAGCAGCAGAGTCTGGCCAAGCTGCAGGGCTATCTGGAGGCCGCCCAGGCGGCGGGGGTGACGGCGCTGACCAGCCAGCGGATGGGGGAGCCGGGCCGGGAGATCTGTGCCCTGGCCCAGGAGTGGCCCGCGGATCTGATCGTGTTGGGGCGAAGGGGCATGAAAGGGGTGGGAGAACTGTTGCTGGGCAGTGTCAGCAACTTTGTGATGCACCGGGCCGGCTGTGCGGTATTAATTGTGCAGGGGAAAGTGGCGGAACCCGTTTCTGTAGGTTCCCACTAGTCAGCGCTGCATGGCCACCTTAGGCATGGTCTACATCGTGGGTGCCGGTCCGGCTGGCGAGGATTATCTCACCTGCCGGGGGCGAGATCTGCTGGGGCAGGCGGAGGCCCTGGTGCACGATGCCCTGGTGGACCCCAGTCTGCTCAGCCTATTGCCCCCCAGCTGTGAGGTGTTTGAGGTGGGTAAGCGGGGCGGCCAGGCCAGTCGGCCCCAGACCGCCATCAATGAGTTACTGATCAATCTCTGTCAGCAGGGGCGTCGGGTGGTGCGGTTGAAAAGTGGCGACCCCTTTATCTTTGGCCGCACCACCACCGAGGTTCAGAGCTTGCAGGAGGCGGGTTGCCCCTTCCAGGTGGTGCCTGGGGTCTCCAGTGCCCTGGCGGCTCCCCTACTAGCGGGCATTCCCCTGACCGATCCGGTGTGGAGCCATGGCTTTGGCGTGGTCAGCGCCCACGACCCTGACCTGTTGGACTGGGCCGGGCTGGCTCGGCTCCAAACCCTGGTGGTGTTAATGGGTAGCCAACACCTGGAGGAGATCCTCCAACGGTTACAGCACCAGGGCTGTCGCGGCGATTGGCCGGTGGCGGTGATTCGTTGGGCTGGTCAGGCCCAGCAGCAGGTCTGGGAGGGTACCCTGGTGAGTATCCGCCAGATCACCCGAGGCCAGGCCCTGGCCCCCTGTGTGATGGTGTTTGGTGAGGTGGTAAAACTGCGGCATTACCTGCTCGCTGCCGATCCGTCCTCCCTGCCCCTGGCGGGCAAAACTGTGTTGATCACCCGGGCGGCTGGTCAATCTAGCCCCTTTGCCCAATTATTGAGGGCAAAGGGGGCCAGGGTGTTGGAGTTGCCGGCCCTGGACATTCGCCCCCCCTCGAGCTGGCAGGGGGTGGATCGGGCGATCGCCAACCTAAATCAATACGACTGGCTGATTCTCACCTCCGCCAACGCGGTGCAGGGTTTCCTCGATCGCCTCCTCACCCAGGGGAAAGACCTGCGGGCCCTGGCCCATTTGCAGCTGGCGGTGGTGGGCAGTAAAACGGCGGCGGTGCTCGAGCAGCGAGGGCTGCGGCCCGATTTCATCCCCCCCGAGTTTGTCGCCGATGCCCTACTCCACCACTTCCCCACCCCGGTGGCGGGGCAGCGGCTGCTGTTTCCCCGGGTGGAAAGCGGTGGCCGGGATGTGCTGGTGCAGGGATTCACCGCCCAGGGGGCGACGGTGACGACGGTGGCGGTCTATGAATCCGGCTGTCCCCGGGTGCCGGACCCCACCGCCCTGGCGGCGATCGCGGCGGGGCGGGTGGATGTGATCACCTTCGCTAGCTCCAAAACCGTCACCCACACCGCTCAGTTATTGCAACAGGGGCTGGGGGCGGATTGGCGGGATCACCTGCAGGGGGTGGCGATCGCCGCCATCGGCCCGCAAACCGCCGCCACCTGCCGCCAGGTTTTGGGGCGGGTGGATATCCAACCCCAGGACTATACCCTCGAGGCCCTGACGGAGGCCCTGAACCCATGGGCCAGCGGATCATCGGCCTAACCGGCGGCATCGCCACCGGCAAATCAACGGTGGCGGACTACCTGCAGCACCACCATGGCCTACCGGTACTGGATGCCGACGTCTACGCCCGCCAGGTGGTGGTGCCGGGCTCAGCGACCCTGGCCGCCATCGTTGATCGCTACGGCCCCGCCCTATTAGGGCCCGATCGCCAGCTGAATCGAGCCCGCCTGGGGGAGATTGTCTTTAGTCAACCCGCGGAGAGGGCCTGGCTGGAGGCTCAAATCCACCCCCGGGTGAACCAGGCCATGGCCGCGGCGATGGCCGAGCTAGGGGGTGCAGCGACGGTGGTGCAGGTGATTCCCCTCCTGTTTGAAGCCCAGCTCAGCCACCAAGTGACGGAGATCTGGGTGGTGACCTGCCGCCCTGAGCAGCAGTATCAGCGCCTGATCCAACGCAATGGCCTCAGCCCCGACCAGGCCCGGGCCCGCATCCGCAGCCAGATGCCCCTAGCGGAGAAGGCGGCTCGAGCGGACTGGCTGTTGGACAACAGCGGCGATCGCCAAGCCCTATGGCGCCAAGTCGATCAGGCCCTGCAGCAGGGAGCCTAGGTGATCGGGGCTGGGGGCGCGACGGCGCTGCCGATAAACATAGTGGGGGCAGCCCTGGGTGGTGCCGTTGGTTTGCAACCACAACAGGCAATAACTGTGCCCGGGAGTTAACTCAGGCCACAGACCCTGGTGGTTAGACAGCTCCACCACCGCCCCCAGGCAGGTGTGAGCTAATAGCCCCTGCTCCAGTTGGTGACTGGCCCGCTTCCCCCAAAACCGATCCAGCACCAGGCCACAGCGGCCACCGGGGCGCAGCAAGGCCAGGCTGCGTTCCAACCCCAGGCAAGACCAGGCGAGTTTACCCGTCCAGTGGCGCCCACTCTGGGGATAGGCCTCGGCCCGACGGAAATATTGGCGGAGCCAGGCAACCTGGCTGCAGAACTGCCCCCAGGCCTCGGTTAGATCGGGGTGCACCGTCAACACCTGGGGAGGATTGGCCAAAAAGGTGGCCGCTGTCACCCCACGCTGGGCCAATAGGTCCTGATAGGCCTCGACAAACCCGATCGCCGTGGGCTCCACCGAGCCGCTGGGCAGGTGACTGATGATCAGATCCACCCCACCCCGCTGCTGCAACAGGCTATGGAGATAAAAGCCCCAGTGGAAAGGCTGCCTGGCCTCCACATCGGCCAAGCTAAGGGGGCGGGTGTGGCCCAGGGGTACCCGCACCCGCAACCCCAGTTGGTGACTGGCCTCCTGCCACAGCACCTGGGTCAGCTTGGCCTGGGCGGCCTGGTTAACCTCCTCCAGCCGATCGCGGAGAAAGTCGGCCTGGGCATAGGCCGGCACATGACCGGTTTCCGCCAACAATTGGGTTTGGCTGCGGTAATGTTCCAGGCGCACCTGGCGTTCCGCCAAAATTCCCCAGTAGTTGGCCGCCAACAGGGGCTGCAGTAGGTTACCCTGGCTGGCCGCCGGCTGGCCTCGCCGGGGTTTCACCTGGTCAAACCGTTCCGGATCAACGGTGATCAGACCCAATAGGGCATCCCCCACCCATAGGTTGAGGCGGAGGTCTGGTAGATGGCCCAGGTCGCTGGCCCCTTGGCTGTGCTGGAGGGCCACTAAAAAGCTCTGTAGGCGAGCCAGGTCCAGGGCTGGGGCCCAGCAATCTAGACCGTAGAGGGCCTGGCTGGCCAGGTGACGGTAGAGGCCCAGACCGTGGCCCTCCTCTCCCCAGGCGGAGCGAGGGGAGGGGCGACCTCGGGCGGCGATCGCCCCCAGGGTCTGGGCCAGATAGAGCCACTCCTGCAGGGCCGCCCGCAGGTAGCGCCCCGACCCGCAGGCCGGGTCTAACAGGGTGAGTTCTCCCAGCTCCTCTAACAGACGGGCGGCACTGGCGGGCTCCAGGGTCAATAGCAGTTGGGCCGGGCTGGCATAGGCGAGGCCAGTGATCCCCTGGGCCCGATCCAACAGGGTGCGGTGTAGGGTGCGATCGCAAAGGGCCCACCAGATCGGCGCAGGGGTGACCATGGCCGTCCCCTGGTACCCATTCACCACCCCCTCAAATAGCTGGGGCAGCTGCTCCCCCAGGTCGACCTCAGTCTCCATCAGGCTGTCCCCCAGCCACAGCAGGGCCGGCTCAAAGGCGGCATCCGCCATGGGTCGAGGCCCCCAGAGCTGATCCAGGGGGCCGGGACAGAAGGGCCCCTGGGGAATAAAGGGCAACCGCCCCAGGCGCTCCACCAGCCAGTCAGGCCGTTCCTCCGGGGGCAGGGGGAGCCCCTGGTGGCAGAGGGGATAGAGACAGTCGACAAAGAATCGATCTAGCCCCCGGTGTTGACTTTGGCCAAACTGATTTTGCAGGTACCAGCGATCCTCCCCCAGGTAGCCCCGCTGTTGCAACGCCGCCAGGGCGATCAGGCGGACCAGTAGGATCAGGGCATAGTGGCGGCGCTGGCTGACTAGGGGCAGGTCCGTCAACGCCGCCATCAGACTCTGCCAACTGCGCTGAAACCC
The DNA here is from genome assembly GCA_964452545.1 of uncultured bacterium. Taxonomy (GTDB): domain Bacteria; phylum Cyanobacteriota; class Cyanobacteriia; order Phormidesmidales; family Phormidesmidaceae; genus Nodosilinea. The sequence goes on along the minus strand of CAYVMR010000058.1, from coordinate 4,391 downwards.
CTCCTGATCCGCCGGGCTGGTGGGCTGGTCTGGGCCATTCAGGCGGCTGGCCAGGCTGGTGTCCTCCAGGTTTTGGAGGGCCAAGAGGCGGTTGGCCCAGGGCCGATCGACCTGGCCCCGCAGCAGTACCCGACTCTGCCAGGTGGGGGCCGCCCCGCTGGGGTCAGACCAGCGCCAAAGGCTGCGATCGCCGTCGGGGCTGAGGCTAATCACCAGGGTCTGGGGGGGCACCGGCCCCAGGGGATCGATCTCCCCCACCCCAGAGGTCTGAACCAGCTGTACCCGGTGAGGCCCCTGTTGCGCCAGCTCCCCGGTTCCTGGGGAGGCGGGAGCCGCCCAGCCCAAATCCTCCCGAAACAGGGCCTCAAAGTCAAAGGCCGCCAATCTGGCCTGCAGCTGTGCTTGCCTCAGCCCCATGGCCGCCTAGAGCTGAGGCGGCTGGTGGGTGGCCAGGGCATAGTCGCGAAAGCGATCCAGATCCGCCTGCAGGGTCGATTCCACCAGGCGACCCAAAAATAACCCATCCATCCACTTGATTACCGCCGGCACGGCATAGGCGATGGTGAGCTTGACGGAGGAGGTGCCGTTTTTATGGTCATAGAAGCGAATCGCCCCCCGGTTGGGCAAGCCATCGATGGCCTCCCACTGAATAATTTGGTGGGTGATCAGGTTGGTAATCCGCGATCGCCAAGTAAACTCCAACCCCCGGGAGGCCAACTTCCACTCAGAGATATCCGGGTCCTCCGGTAGGACATGGACCGAGTCAATCCACTTCATCCAGCGGGGCATTTGCTCCAGGTCAGACCACAACTGCCAACAGGCGTCCACCGGCAGATCCACATCCACTACCACACTGTGATCCAACCATTCACTCATCGACCCACCTCAAAGGACTGCTAGGGACAGAATAAGGGGCATGGTGAAGACTCTCACAACGCCCCTGGCCATATTCTGATTAGTGTAGTTGGTTGGGTAAGGCCAAAACCAATCGGAATCAGCCCTAAACTACTTAGCCTTAGCCTTAGGCGCTTCCACCTCTTCCAATTCTGACAGGGCAAAATTATTGGTGTTGATGCCGGAGTAGTTTACCTTCTCAAAACGCACCACCGCTGGATAGGTAATCCCGCTTTGGTCAATGCTCGCAACGGTGCCAACTTCCCGGTACCAGTAAGATTCTGGGCGGAGAATGCGAACCTTAGAACCGCGTTGAACCATGACAAATCCCCTCTTGAAAGTCGATGATTAGGTGTCGTTCATCAGATTACTACGACTGTTGGGGCCTGGCAGCCCAGGCCTATTTAAGTTTTGTTGCGATCGCCCGGCCCACCCCCGGTTAAGCCGCCGATCTAGGCGAGGATACCCCCGATCGAGCGGACCCAGGCGAGCAAAAAAAAGCTAGTCCCAGGACTAGCCCAATATCAATATCATGGCAGTGGGGGAAGGAGCTGACCCACCTCCCCCATAGAAATTAATGGGCTACCGTACCCACAGGGACCCCATCCTCTTCCCCCAGCAAGACACGCAAACTGGGAAATAGAAAGTGGTTTTCTTCGACGTACTGCGCCCCGAACAGGCCCTTTTCCGCCCAGAAGTACCGATCAGTGGTATGCTCATTACGCTTCACCAGCAATAACGCTGGGGGAGCAATGCCTTCAGAGTGAATAAAGTTACGAGCTGCAGTTACTGGTTTTTCATCGCCGCTCTCAATACTATACTGAGGAACAGCTTCTAATATACGGCGACCCTCTAGTCGACGGCGGCTCTTGCGCTTGCGTCTCCTTGCCAAGTTGCCTACCTCCCTCTCTCACTGGATATTTGACTGTGTTTTTGGTGTAGTTTTGGTTACAAAATTCTAAACCAAGGCCAGTATATCGGCTTGAAATCAGATTTTCAACTTCTCTTAAAATTTTAGCGCGATCCCTTGAAGTTATGTTAATAAAGGGTTTCAGCCCATCGACGGAGGATCGGGTAAAAACAACTGTTAAAAAATTGACAAAACTTTAGGATCTTTGTTGCCATACTCCTAGATTGTGCCTCCTTCCATGCCCTTCGCCAGTGCCGAATTTATTGCCCTGTGTCGGTCCCAGTTGTTGGTGCTCAATCAGGTCCTGCGGGCCACCTCCACGGTTCTCTATCTGGCCCAACCCACCGCTGACTCCGGAGACCTATCCCTGGTGCCGCTGCTGGCCTGTCCTGACAGCGAGATCGAGCCGCGACCAGGGGATAGGGCCATGGCGGCACCAGGGCAGGTGGACCTAGCCAAGGAGGAGGCGGGCGATCGGGGCGGGGCTAAGCACTTTACCATGGCGGCGGACCCCCCTGCATTCTTGCCCTGGTCGGCGGGGCCGGCTCCCTTGATGCTGCCGCTGATCCATGAGGGGGCCGCCCTGGGGCTGATCGTCAGTCACCGACTGAGTCCACCCTGGGACGCCGCTGACCAGCAGCGAGGGGAGGAGATCGCCCGCACCCTGGCCCTGGCCTGGGTGCTCGACCAGCGGGGGCAGTGGTTGCAACAACAGCTCTACCAACAACATCGTCAGCAACTCAACCAGTCGGAGACCTTCCACGACCTATTGCACCAGTTTCGCAACCCCCTCACCGCCCTGCAAACCTTTGGCAAGCTGTTGGTGAAGCGCCTACCCGGGGATGACCCTAACCAGACTCTGGCCACCGGTATTGTGCGGGAAAGTCAGCGACTGGAGGGGCTGGCGGAACAGTTTGATCACACCCTGGAGCAGGGGGATGAGCGACTGGCGGCCCCAGCTGGGGTGCCCTCCCTGTCCCAGTTGGTTTTGCCCGCGGCGGCGGAACCAGGGGGGGATCCGCCCCTGGGGAGCGCCCTGCAGGTGCAGCCCGATCGCATCAGCGTCGTGGCCGCACCCCTGGTGCCCGCCATTCAGGCCATCGCCCAGGACCGGGGCCTGCAACTATGGACCGATCTACCGGAGGATCTGCCGCCGGTGTGGCTGGACCGGGCCGCCCTGGGGGAGGTGCTGAGTAACTTATTGGATAATGCCCTCAAGTATGCTCCAGCTGGCGCCCTGATTGGGTTGCGGGGGGGGCTGGAGGACTGGTGGCAGGGCCAACCCGTCCAGGGGATTGCGGTGGGGGATACGGGGCCGGGCATTCCCCTGGCGGATCAGGCCCGGATATTTGATCGCCATTATCGGGGGGTGCAGAGCCAGGGGACGATCGCCGGCACCGGGCTGGGGCTGGCGATCGCCCAGGAGCTGGTCACCGCCATGGGGGGCCGCTTAACCCTGGTCAGTCCGGCTCCCCTAGGGCAGTGGTGGTCCGCCCCGCCCCAGGGGGCCAGCCAGGGGTTTGGGCAGGGGCCGGGCACGGTGTTCACGGTCTGGCTACCGGTGGCTAGCGACGCCAGGCCTGGGTGAACCGATCGCACCCCGCCAGGTCCCGGTGTACCTGACTATCCCGATAGGCGCCGTTGGCCGCCAGCAGGGCGGTCACTGCGGGCCCCTGGCCCGGCATCATTTCCACCAGCCAGAGGCCGCCCGGTTGCAGGTAATCGGCGGCTTCGGCCACCAGGGTGCGGATCGAGTCTAGTCCATCGGTGCCGCCGTCGAGGGCGCTGCGGGGTTCGTGGTCAATCACCTCCGGCGCTAGGGTGGCCAGTAATCCGGTGGGGATATAGGGGGAATTGGCCACCAGGGCGCCGATCTGGCCCCGGTAGGGGGCCAGGGGGGTAAACCAGGAGCCCTGGTAAAAGTGAATGCGGTGGACTAATCCGGCGGCCTCAGCGTTGGCCTGGGCCACCGCCAGGGCGGCCGCGCTGTGGTCCACCGCCAGGATGGTGGCCGCCGGCAGGGCCTGGGCTAACCCCAGGGCGATCGCCCCGCTGCCGGTACCCAGATCGGCCCAGAGGCCGCCTTGCAGGATGGGGACCTGCTGGCTGGCGGCCACCGCCAGGTCAATGATCAGCTCCGTCTCAGGGCGAGGAATCAGCACCGCCGGCGACACCTGTAGGGTCAGGTCCCGCCAGGGGGTCTGACCGGCTAGGTACTGCACCGGCACCCGCTGCTGCAGGCGCTGTTGCCAGCGGTGGTCGAGCTCCACCAGGGACAGACCCAGGGGAATGGCGGGTAGCTCCCCCAGGCGGCCCAGTTTTAGGGTCAGGCCATCGAGGGGGCTGAGGGCCCGCAGCAACCAGTCCACCTCCGCCGGGTCCACCCCGGCGGCCTCGGCCTGGTGTCGAGCCTGGGTCCGCCAGGCGGCCAGGGCGGCCCCCGTCACCTGCGTAGCCACCGCCTAGGCCAGCCGTACCGCCGTGCCACTGGCGGCCACCATCAGCATGGTGCCGCCGTTGCTGATGGCTATGGACTCGTAGTCAAGATCCACCGCAATGATGGCATCGGCCCCCAGGGCCCGAGCCG
>CAYVMR010000057.1:0-12929 GCA_964452545.1 uncultured bacterium | reverse complement strand
TCTGACATACCCTACCCCCAGGCGCGGTAGGACCTATTGCACAGTTTTACACTTTATTGTTAGAGATGGAATATTTGGGATGGTTAGGGGAGGTCCGGGAGCAGATCTATGGGAAATGGGTAAAATCGTCTCAGACCAAGGCCCTGACCTGACTGCAAATTTTCAAAACAGCACAGAGGTTATTTTTTCTTCAAGAAGAATTAGGATTTCGACCCGACCCCTATCCACTCCCCCCAGTCATCCGGAGAAGGTATTGGCTTGATGAACATCAATTTCCCGAGTAGTCCCTCCAGGGAAAGGCCGACCCGGAGTTCTTGGAGCACTCACCAGGTCCTGTGCGGGGATTGGGCCCGCTTGGCCTTGTCTCCCCCATAATCCAGGGTCAAATCCCAGGTATCATGGCCAGCTCAATGGATCAAGGTCAAACACCCCTGCTATCGGCACTACGGGATGCCGCCCGACGCTCCCACGCCGCCTTTTATACCCCCGGTCATAGGCGTGGCCAGGGGGCATCCCCCGATCTCCAGGAATTATTAGGTGCGGCGGCCCTGGCCGCAGACCTGACGGAACTTCCAGAACTGGATAACCTGTTCGCGCCAGAAGGAGTCATTGCCGCCGCTCAAGCGCTCGCCGCCAAGGCCTTTGGAGCTGACCAAACCTGGTTCCTCACCAATGGGTCTACCTGTGGTTTAGAAGCGGCCATTCTGGCCACCTGTAACCCTGGGGAGACCCTCCTGGTGCCCCGCAATGCCCACCAGTCCATTATCTCTGGTTTGGTTCTAGCAGGGGCCCATCCGGTATTCCTGCAACCGGATTACAGCGGGGATCTGGGCCTGGTTCTGGGGATGGCGCCAGAGACCGTTGCCAGGGCCCTGACTGACTATCCAGAGAGCCGGGCGGTACTGGTGGTATCCCCCACCTACCATGGCATTTGTTCTGACCTGGGGGCGATCGCCACCATCGCCCACCAGCACGGCATCCCCCTGTTAGTGGATGGGGCCCACGGACCCCACTTTGGCGGCCATCCAGATCTGCCCGCCGCCGCCCTCAGCCAGGGAGCTGACCTAGTGGTCCAGTCCACCCACAAGGTGTTGGGGGCCCTGACCCAGGCCGCCATGCTCCACTGCCGGGGGGACCGGGTGGATCGCGATCGCCTGCGTAGGGCCCTACAACTCACCCAATCCAGCAGCCCGAGTTACCTCCTGTTAGCCTCCCTGGATGCCGCCCGCCACCAGCTGGCTACGGCGGGCGACACGCTTCTGGCCAACAGCCTAGCACTGGCCCAGGATCTACGCCAACGCATTGAACAGATCCCCAACCTAACCGTGCTCAGCAAACCCCAGTTACTGAAATACCCCAGCGTGGCGGACCTGGATCTCACCCGCCTGACCCTTGACATCAGCGGCTTAGGCATCTCCGGCCTCGAGGCAGATGACTACTTGCATCACCATCTGGGCGTTACCGTTGAGCTAGCTGAACTCCACCACCTCACCCTAATTATCAATTGGGGGAATACCCCAGGGGATATCCAGCGTTGCCACCAGGGGTTGACCAAGCTAGCCGCTCGTCAGGCCCAAGCTTCACCGCCTTTACACCAGGCGAAAAGGACATTTAGTCAGTCTTCGTCCTCCCCCTACAGCCGCCCCACCCTATCTCCCCGCCAAGCCTTCTTCAGCTCCCACCTCACTCTGCCAGCCCCCCAGTCCGTGGGCCAAGTCAGCGCCGAAACCATAGCCGCCTATCCCCCCGGCATCCCCACCCTAATAGCTGGAGAAACCATTACATCAAGCGCGCTGGAGCAGCTCACCCAGCTCAAACAACTGGGGGCCTACCTGAGCGGCGCTGGCGATCCTAGCCTTGACACCCTCCAAGTCCTCCCTACCGCTCCTAGAGGCTAAACCCTAACCTTAAGCAGGTGACCGCAGCACCACAAAAGCCCCATACCTTGAGAGCCCCATGGCATCGCTATAGCCATTTAGCTCAGGACACCGAGCAAGGCTCTGGGTCTTAGCGTATAGCCAATGGCATCGCCGTCTTGTCCTAACCGGACTGGCGACGGCTATAGCCATGATCAGGAACCAGGCGACATACCAGTCAAGCCTGACCCCAAGCACTTCAAAGAATCCATGCCCAGGGAGCAGCTCCTCGCCACCTTGGTTCAGAACTTATACCGATGCATCGCAGGCAAAATTTAAGTTAAATGGGATATCAACTTCAGAACTGCCATCCCAGCTTGAATAACTCACCCAGAATCACAAAACCAGTGACTGGAATACCTCAAGAAACGGAGAATCGCCCAACCACAAGCCTGCCCCAACCTGGTCCTAGCCTTCCTCAAGAGGGCCTTCAACCACCCAGGGTAGACCCCTAAGCAGGTGACCCTTATCACTAAATTTACGTAAACTTCATGTCACTATTCGAACATTGTCGGTTTTGCTGCTACTATAGGTCTGATTGCTACTATATTTAGCCAAGTTAATGACTCGACTAATGAGTTTTGTATTTATTTATATCTAAAAGAATGGAGCATCATGGCAACCAGGAACTTATGCCCTAAGTGTTCCAGGATTGGCTTGTCCTTTCGACTGACGTTCTTGCTGATGTCCGGTTTAGTAGCTGGCTTGCCCCAGCCTTTGGCTAGTGCCCTAGAGGCTTCTGAGGTGCCATCATCCACTGCTTTGGCTTTGGAGTCGGTTAATCAGGCAGCAGGGCTTTCTATGGCTGAAAGGGTAGGCCTACGAGCTTCTGACCCGGTGTCATCCTCGGTGAAAAGTGAAGAAGTAGTTCAAGCCGTTCCGGATCCAGTTCCCGATCCGCCTACCCCTGAGTTGAGTGTCGATGAACTGCGGCGTCAACTGCAGGTGCGGCCACTCTTGATGCCTAAGACCTACTATCCAGGTAGTGGGGCTCGCATTCCTGAGGCCTTTGGAGCGGAGTGGGGTGACATTTTTCTAACTATCAGTGGTGCCACCAAAGATAGGGTGCGGACCACCCACATTGATAGTTCTATTTCTACAGGCTTTGGCTTGGGAAATCCTCAAGATTTCGTAGGAGTAGAGTTGACTTACAACATTCTTAGCACTCGCACTCAGTTTGCGGTCAATGGCTCCTTTGATGTCAAGGTTCACCGTCGCATTTTTGAGGCTGAGAACTTTTGGGCCGCGGCGGCTGTGGGGGTAAATAATTTTTATAGTTATGGGCCTGAAGCTAAAACCAATGCGTCTAGTGCCTATGGAGTAGTCTCTGGCCTGACCTACTTGCAGCCTAATAACCCTGCCTCACCCATGGCTTTAGCCGTAACCCTGGGCGCTGGAGGTGCTCCTGTTTTCGCAGATAGTGGGGTGGGTTTTCTGGTCGGAGCTGGAGTTGAGGTGCATCCCCAAATCGGCTTGGGTTCGTCCTGGAATGGAAAAGCGTTTAGTTTAGGAGCATCTTTCCTACCCTTTATAAACCTTCCCCTTACCTTGAGTGCTGAATACAATGATGTTTTTAATATGACCAGGCAAGGGCACCGACTAATTTTGTCCTTGGAATACAACTATAGTTTTAACTAGTTATTAAGGACCTGTGGCTTTCGACGTGAAAAAACTTTCAAACTTACCGAGTTTCATCCTTGACATGATTGACTTTTCCTTTGTATAAAATAAATGAGGGTGAGTTGTAATGAGGTTAATATTTTTCACAACGATGTGATGAGTACATAGCTGAATGCAACAGGTGTTTGACAACTAGTTTCTTGAGACTGTTTTCAGATCTAAATAGATAGACCCTGAAATTCAGTTTTGGAGTTTAATTCTTTGTCTGTTTGAGGTTGAAATTGATTGAGAACTGATTTCTCACATGGTTGAAAATGATAGCCCCATTGTTTGGTTGGGTCTGTCGCATAGTGGTTTCAAGTTGCAGTAAATCTTAGCAAAAAGCGAGGAAAGATATAATGACTAATGCATTCAAGCAAGTGACTCAACTGGCTCTGGGTGTAGCTTTTGTCGCCCTAGCGGCTCAAACCGCTGAAGCGGGTACAAAGCCTTGCCCCTCCTGCGGTCAAGGTAAGCGTCCCGCTGGACAGGTAGTTCCGCCTAATCTCAAGTTCCCCCTACCCAACGGAGGCACCTTCACCTTTGATGGCCAGATTGTGGGTAATCCTCACGTTGGTCATCCCCCCGCAATTCCTGACGGTGGGTTCCGCCTGGTAACCAACAGAGGTCGTCAGCCTCGCCCGTAGTGATCGCTTACCGCCCTAGGGTGTAAGCTATATTACTAGAGCGTGCCTGGGAATTAAGCATTTCCAGGCATGTTCTTTTTACTTAAGGATCACCTACTGGCTTGAATGGGTTTAGTTGGGGAGGCCGTGTCCAAACACCCAAGCCCCTATGGGCTTAGGAAGTAGACACTTAAACCACTATTGAATTATTTCTGCTGCGTTTTATGGAAAAAACTAGAGTTCTGCAGGGAAGAATTACTATCCTATTGACCGCTGCCCTGGTTACGATGTTTGAACCTGCCGCCTATGCCGATCATCAGGTACCTGGGTCAGTACAGGCCGTCGAGTCGAGGCAAGGGTTATTACCCTCTCTGATGGCTCAGATCGCAGTTACTGAACAAGCTAACTTGGCCACTTCGAGTCTTACCCCAGAAGCCGCGGCTGAAATAGTTCAAACAGCTATCGATAAAGGCGAAGCCACTTCCATAGTCTCGCGCTTCGGTCAGCTCACTCTCTCTAAACCACGACAAACTGGAGACCAACAAATAGGGGTCGCTGCAGTTTATGCCTTGTTTCCCGAAGAGGGACAGATAGAAATACCTAGGAATTCGCAAGCTTCCTTGGATTCCCAACGAGAAGCTCAGGCTACAGATCCAGGGCTGACGGGTCCAATTCCTGAGAACTTAGAGTTTGAGGAAGGTAGACCCGCTTTAGACGGGCCAGGATCTATGCCTAGTCCGCCAGCATTAGTGCTGAATCTGAACTTATCAGGAACTGTAGCCCAGGTTACTAATGCCGCCACCTTTCTGGCGGTGGCCATGGTCAAGGAAACCTATCTTGATCACGCCGAGGCGGGAGCTAGTCTGGCTATGGCAGGGGTTAACTATGGTGTAACCGTAGATTTGATGGAGGTTCTGCCAGGTATATTGACCATTGATCCCACCGAACCGAATAGTGCCGATCTTGATATCGAATCACTAACAACAGCGATCTCGCTATACAACCAGATCCTTGAAGATAACTCCGATGCAACGGTCTATGCGCTGGCTGAAGATCCCTACTTTCTAGAAATAGGTAACGCCCTACGACTGATTAGAGAAAGTTTGTAGATCAGGTCTATCAACTCCAACTCCGCTCGGTCAGCCACTGCCGCAATTGCGTAGCAAACTCAGCGGTGGATTCGTAGGGTAGAACATTTCGACCAGGGATGATGCCTCCCTGAGCTTGGGGTAGATGGGTCAGGTAATCCTCTAGACGCTGGGGGGCACTGTCTGTCTTGCTCAACCGATCAATGCCGGAGGCGCCGGCACCGAATAGAACCAGGGTAGGGCAGGTGAGGTTCGCGATCGCCGTCCCATAGTCCTCCCGCCAGAAGCCCGCCAGAAAGGAATAGACCGCGTAACGTCCCCGGCTACGCTGGGCATCCTGGCGCAACTGGTGAATCCACCCCTGATCAATATCAGCCTCCTGCCCAAACAACTGGCGACGGGAGAAGGATCGCAAAAATCGATCGCGTCGCACATAACGAAACAAACCCCACCCCACCGGCCCACTAAACAGCAGGTTCCATAGCAGGCGCTGGCGCCAGGCCGGGGTGGCGGTGGTGACCAGCCTCCAGCCCGGTGGCCCGCTCAATACCAGCCCCCGGACCCAGCCCGCCATTTGGGGGTGGTGCAGGAGTTTGAGCGCGATCGGCAGGGTGGCACCCTGGGCCACCACCACCACCGGCTGTTGAATGACCTGATCGGTAAAGTCGGCCAATTGATCCGCCCAGTCCTGGGGGGTGTAGGCAACGGCCGGTTGATCGCTCTGACCACAGCCCAGCAGGTCAGGATTGTAGATAGAGCCCTGCTGGCCCTGACCGTACCAGGTCTGACAAAACCGTTCCCAGAACCAGCCCGCCAGGCCTACCCCGAGGGGATGAATGAGCAGCAGGGGTGGAGTCTCCGGAGAGCCGTCGTAAACCTGGTAAGGACAACGATAGCCTCGCCAGGTATAAATCTCAGTCCTAGGGGTCGGGATCATGGTATCACCACAGTTGATCAGCTACAGGGGTCCGATCGCCGGCTGGGGGACGACGGCTCTCCTCCCAGCTCCCGGTCAAGCGGCATACCGTCGGTCTTGAGTGGCGCGTCAGGGGAGGTTCTCGCCGTCATCGATCCAGGAGGGGACGCAACAGTTTGGGCGGCAGTAGCCAGAGTAAGGTGGCTTGCCCTGGGGTGACCTGGCGCCAGTCAGTGGTGTGGAGGTCCAAACAGACCAGAGTGGCGGTGGGTACCTCCACCTGCCCTCCGCCGATCAGCCAGCTAATGGTGTCAGACCAGGTGGGTTGATGCCCCACCAACAGGATCCGTTGGTGGCGATCGCCCTGCCCCTGGATCACCCCCAGCACCTGATCCGGGCTAGCCTCGTAGAGATCCTGGGATACCTCCACCCCACAGGACCAGTGCCCCGCCTGTTTAGCTAACTCCAGGGTGCTATGGGCCCTCACCGCGGGGGAGGTGATAGCGTAGTCGGGCTGTGAGCCCAGCGTGGTGAGCAGTCCTCCCATCGCCTGGGCTGCCACCACCCCCCGAGGGGCCAGGGGGCGATCGCGATCTAACCCACTAGCAACCTGCCAGTCAGACTTACCGTGGCGAAAGAAAATCAGCTGCTTACTCTTCACCCTTGATTGCCCCCTAGGGAGACCGTAACACCGCCACCTGGACCTCTAGATCATTGTAGTCATCCAAACTGATTTGATCCTCAAAGCCCAGTTCGTAGAGATTGCCATTACTAAAGCGGCTGCGCTTAACCTTGACCCCCCGCCCACTCTCCCAGGGGCCCTGGACATCGACCCGATGATCACCGTCAAAGTAGTGGGTCACCCTCCCCTTGATGGTGGGCAGAACAAACCAACCCGTGGCCGCATTACTGGTCAGTTCGTGGCGTAGGGTAGACTCTGGCGGCAGTTGATTTTGGGGGCGAGGGCTAGCCTGTTCTTGATAAACCCGCAGGCGTTGGCGAAACAGGGCATCACCCCCGGAAATCCGATACCAGACTTGGTAACTGGCCGTGGCATCCTGGCTAAACAGGGCATAGGCGGTGGCCTCCGGCATGATCACCGGGGCATACTCCTGCACCAGACCGCGCAGTGGCGGTGAGGCCGGGCTGCTGGTCTGAGCCAGACTGGGGCTAGCCAACGCCACAGCCAGCGCGGCGGTGGCCACGGCTAAGAGGAGATGTACAAGATTGCGCCGCTTCATAGATCTGTCGCCAGGGGATGATTGCCCACTCAGAATACCCCAGATCCTGGGGGAGGGAACCACCGGTAGGCCGCTCAAGCAGCTAGGCAGGCCGCTCACCAGCCCTTAAGTCGCTGGCCAGCCCTTAAACTTACGTTAAATAGTGTCTTAGACCACAACGCGAGGCCCGACAATTTGATCTGATAAGGTTATGTTCGCGACATCCTATAGGCTGAAGCAAGGCTTGAAGACCCATGGAGACCCCCGCTACCGCCGCCGTGGCCATTGCCCTGGCCAGTGAGCGCACTGACACCAGCGTAGAGAGTATTAAACGGGCTTTTTTGAACAATTTGTTTTTTGTTCAAGGCAAGCCGGTGGCCCTGGCAACCCGCCACGATTACTACATGGCCCTGGCTCACCTGGTGCGTGACCGCATGTTAGAACGCTGGAACGCCACCGCCCAAAGTTACACTCAAAACCAGATCCGCACGGTTTGCTACCTATCAGCGGAATTCTTAATGGGCCCCCACCTGGGCAATAATCTGGTCAACATGGGCATCTACAACTCCGTGAAACAGGCCATGGAGGAATTAGGCCTCGATTTTGATGACCTGCTGGCCCAGGAGGTAGAACCGGGACTGGGCAACGGCGGTTTAGGCCGGTTGGCCGCCTGCTACCTGGACTCCATGGCCTCCCTGGAAATTCCCTCCATGGGCTACGGTATTCGCTACGAGTTTGGCATTTTTCACCAGGACATTAAGGACGGCTGGCAGGTGGAGCGCACGGATAAATGGCTGCGTTACGGCAATCCCTGGGAGGTGGTGCGGCCAGAGTGGGCCGTGGAGGTAAAATTTGGCGGCTATACCGAAACCTATGTGGATGAGCGGCGACGGTACCGCATGCAGTGGATCCCCGCCCGCAAAGTACTAGGGGTGCCCTACGACACCCCCATCTTGGGTTATCAGGTAAACACCGCCAATACCCTGCGTCTATGGAAATCGGAGGCGATCGAGTCCTTTGATTTCGCCACCTTTAACCAGGGAAACTACTACGGCGCGGTGGAGGACAAGGTCACCTCAGAAAACCTCAGCAAGGTGCTCTACCCCAACGATGAAAAACTAGCGGGCAAGCAATTGCGGTTAGAACAGCAGTTTTTCTTCGTCTCCTGTTCCCTTCAGGATATGTTTCGCATCCTGCACCGGCAAAGCATTCCGGTGGAAAAGTTCCACGAGAAATTTGCCATTCAGCTGAACGATACCCATCCCGCCATTGCCACCGCTGAATTGATGCGGCTGTTAATGGATGAGTATGGCTTAGGTTGGCCCATGGCCTGGGAAATTACCCAGAAAACCTTTGCCTATACCAACCACACCCTATTACCGGAAGCTCTAGAAAAGTGGCCAGTGAGTCTGTTTAGTGAGCTGCTGCCGCGCCACATGGAAATTATCTACGAAATTAACAGCCGCTTTCTCGATCTGGTACGGATGAAGTTTCCTAAGGACATGGAACGGCTAGCCCGCATGTCTTTAATCGACGAGTCGGGGGAACGGTATGTGCGCATGGCTAACCTGGCCTGTGTCTGTAGTCACACCATTAATGGGGTGGCGGCGCTCCACAGCGACCTGCTAAAACAGACGGTTCTGAAGGATTTCTATGAGCTCTTTCCCGAAAAATTCTGCAATGTTACCAATGGGGTCACCCCCCGCCGCTGGATTGTGCTGAGTAATTCTCGCCTGGCGACCATGATTAGCAGCCGGGTTGGCGATCGCTGGATTAAAAACCTGGAGGAACTCAAGCAACTAGAACCCCTGGTGGAGGATGGGGGCTTCCGGCAGGAGTGGCGAGATATTAAACAGGCGGTCAAACGCGATCTGGCCAGTCGCATCCATGATCAGTTTGGTCTCCGGATCGACCCTGCCTCCCTGTTCGACGTTCAGGTGAAACGGATCCATGAGTACAAGCGTCAGCACCTGAATATGTTGCACATTGTCACCCTGTATAGCCAACTCAAACATAGCCCCAACCTCAGCCTCACCCCCCGCACCTTTATTTTTGGCGGCAAGGCGGCCCCTGGCTATGCCATGGCTAAACTGATGATTAAGTTGATCACCGCCGTTAGCGACATGATCAATAGGGATCCCGATCTGCGGGACCAGATCAAGGTCATTTTTCTACCAAACTACAACGTTACCAATAGCCAGCGGATTTATCCGGCCTCCGATCTGTCAGAACAAATTTCCACCGCTGGCTACGAGGCTTCAGGTACCGGCAATATGAAGTTCGCCATGAATGGCGCCCTGACCATTGGCACCCTCGACGGAGCCAACATCGAGATCCGTGACGCGGTCGGTGCCGATAACTTCTTCCTGTTTGGCCTAACCGCCGAAGAGGTGGTCAACCTTAAAGCGGAGGGCTACCATCCCTATACCTACTACCAGAGCAACCCTCTACTCAAAGAGACCATCGATCTGATCGGCTCTGGTCACTTCTCCCAGGGCGACAGTTCTCTGTTTCGGCCCTTAATTGACAAGCTATTGTACCAGGATCCCTTTATGCTGTTGGCGGACTATCAGGCTTACATTGACTGCCAACAGAGGGTGGGTGAAGCCTACAGCGACAGCGATCGCTGGACACGCATGTCCATTCTCAATGCCCTGCGGATGGGAGGCTTTTCCTCCGATCGCTCGATTCGCGAGTACTGCCAGGAAATTTGGCAGGCCTCCCCCTTCACGGTGCCGCTGGCGGAGTACCGCCAGTCTGAGAGTACGAAGGGTAGCGAGCTCACCTGCCAGTTAAGCTAACCGGCTGAGCGGTTAGTGGCCCGGCCTCACCAGACCGGGATGGATGGCCTGGCCAAGCACCAGAGCATAGGCCAAACAGCGGCGCACCACCAACCACAATAGGGCGATCACCAGCACCATGCCCAACCGGTTCAACCACCAGTTGGGCTCCATGGCCAGGGCGTTAAAGGTGGCATGGGCAAACATGGCCACTAATAAACCTCGACCCACCAGGCCCCGGCGCTGATCAGGCTGGCTGAATTTGGCCCGCCCCAGGGTATACCCCCAGAGGGCCGACCAAAGGGCCTGGCCAGGGGCAAGCAGTAACCCCTTCAGGGCGAACAGACTCAGCACCGCCAACCCGGTTGACCTGGCCAGGGTTTGATCGGGCACACCCACCATGGCCACCCTGAGATAAGCCTGTACCATGGACCCAACCACCTCCAGGGTGGCAAAACCGAGGCCAGCCACGGCGGCAAAAACCATGCCATCCACCGGTTCATCAAACTCTGGGTGATCGTAGACAGCCCCCTTAACCACCACAAACTTGGCCAGTTCATCCACCACCGGCACCAGCACCAGCCCCATCAGCCAGTAGGGTAAGGGGAGGAGCTGGCGGCACAAAAAGGCTGGAATAAAAGCCAGTAGGCCGAGGCAAAAGACCCGTAACACCAAGCGATGGGGCTCGGGATTGAGTTTATCGCGGGTATAGACAAACCACAGGAAAAAGGCTAGGGGGGCTAGGGCCAGGGCGATGATTCCCCCCACCACGGGCCATACACTAGGATTGGCTGCCAAGTTGACCATTGCTGCCACCGGTATCGCATCGTCCTGATAATACACTGAAGCTTTCCCTTGGGCGGTCCAGGAAAGGATCTCGTTGGTCACCCTCTCCGGAGTGTTCAAGCCCTCCCGAGGTGGCATAATCCTAAACCAAGAGGTTAGGGGACAACCATGCCCTGGGGATATCTTGGCAACGGCTAGACCTCGAGATTTGGTGTAGTCTGGTTTAGCCTAGGTCGACTGTGAAGACCTACCGACGCAGATCGGACCTGGGGTGCACCCCCTCCAGGATAAAACTCTCTAAAATAAAAAACTCACTGGGTAAATTCAAGGCGACTCATGGTTGATGTGGTGGTAATTGGGGCGGGGCCAGCGGGGCTTTCTCTAGCGGCAGAACTGGAACAACGGGGCCTGAGCGTAGCGGGCGTGTCGCTGCAGCAGCCCTCGGATCCCTGGCCCAATACCTACGGTATCTGGGTGGACGAGCTGGAGGACCTGGGGCTAAGCGACCTGCTCTCCCATCGTTGGCAAAACTGTCTGGTGGAGGTGCCGGGCAAAACCCTACCCCTACAGCGTTACTACGGGCTGGTGGATAAGCATCGGATGCAGGCCCACTGGCTGGAGCGGGGGCGGGGGGTAAAGTGGCGGCGGGGCCAGGTCACCCAGGTGATCCCCCAGGGGGACCACACCCGGGTAGTCACCGATGGCGGGGAGGTGATCGCAGGCCGCTTGGTGGTCGACGCCAGCGGTCACCAGGCGGCGGTAGTGCAGCGATCGCCCCATCCCCCCCTGGCCTTTCAGGCCGCCTATGGGATTGTCGGTCGGTTTTCCCGGCCGCCAATTCCACCTCAACATATGGTGTTAATGGATTATCAGGACGACCACCTATCGGTGCCACAGCGGCGCCATCCCCCCACCTTTCTCTATGCTATGGATTTGGGGGAGGATGTTTACTTCCTGGAGGAAACCTCCCTGGCCCACAGCCCAGCGGTGACCCTGGAGAGTCTGGAGCAGCGGCTCTATCAACGTCTAGAGCGGCGTGGGGTGGCGGTGCGGGAGATCCACCATGTGGAGCACTGCCTGTTTCCCATGAATCTGCCCTTGCCGGATCTCAATCAGGCGGTGGTGGGCTTTGGCAGTGCCGCCAGTATGGTGCACCCAGCCTCGGGCTACCTATTTGGGGCGCTGCTGCGACGGGGGCCAGACCTGGCGACGGCGATCGCCACCAGCCTGAGCCAGGCCAGCACCTCCCCCCAGCAGGCGGCCCAGGCGGCCTGGCAAGCCCTCTGGCCCCAGGCTAGGCGCCGTAAGCACTACCTCTACCTATTTGGGCTAGAAAACCTGATGGCCTTTAGCCCCACCCAGTTGCACCATTTCTTCGAAGCCTTTTTCCAGCTGGAAACCGAGGCCTGGGCAGGCTTTCTGGCCGATGCCCTGCCCTTGCCAGAGGTGGTCAAGGCCATGGTGGGGCTGTTTGGTCAAGCCTCCAATGATGTGCGCTGGGGCCTGATGCGATCGGTGTTCAGCCATGGGGATCTGTTGAAACGCACCCTGGTGTCCTAAGGGGATAACCTAGGGGGCTCCCTACCCCATTCCATCGGCCCAGGCCGACGCGGCCCTGGGGCCAGCCCTGGGACCCACCATCCTGGGATCGGGGTCAAGACAGCTGGGGTGCGCCCATGCCCTCGATCACCCCCAATATTAGCGAGGGTCATGCCTCAGCCTAGCCCCTACTCCGTATCTCCCGGCGGTCGTAGTTCAATGGTGGCTACGACCTGGCCATGGTCGGACTGCCAGGGCTCGATGGTTTGATTTGCCAGGGTTTGATCCACCAGGTGATCGTTATAGACAGACACGTAGGTGACTCGTCCTAACCGGTGTACGTTTTGGGCCACAAACTCTTCGCTGACCATAATCTGATCCAAGCTATCGTAATAGCCA
>CAYVMR010000056.1:0-13219 GCA_964452545.1 uncultured bacterium | reverse complement strand
CTTAGAGACTAAGGCTTTTGTTCTTAATCTGCACTAAGCATTTCTACTCATTGCATAACTGGGATGCACCCAGTTTAATGGGACAGTCTCCGCTCACGTTAGGGAGCCACATTGCACGGAAACTTGATCATCCTAATCTACCCACAATGACCCTTGACCACCTGAGTTTCGGCACCCATGACATCGCCGCCACCCGTGCCTTCTATGGGGAAAAGTTGGGTTTTCCTGTGCTGATCCATGAGCGGATGCTGATGCAGCAGGGCGGCACGGTGGAACATATCTTTTTTGACTGTGGCGGCGGCTGCGCCTTAGCCTTTATGCAGTGGCAGGGGGTGCCGGGGGTGCCGTCTGATTACGACTGCAGTATCAATCATGGCTTGGGTGTGCCCCGCGGTACGTTTCACTTTGCCTTTCGCTGTCCGTCCCTGTCTGCCCTGAAGCAGCGGCGGCAGGATTTGCTTGAGGCGGGGGTTGAACTGGGGGAGCTGCTTGATCTCGACCCTTACCGTTCTTTCTTTTTTGACGATCCGGTGAATGGACTGCGTCTGGAGTACACCACGCGGCTGCGCTCCCCCTCGGCTGCCGATCGCGATCCTGACCAACGACAGTTTCCCGCCAGTCTGGCGCTGTTTGAAAACGCCTCGCGGCCCGGATGAACCCTCGTGAGTGCAACAGTTCTCTCCACTCGTTGGGCAATCCAATTGAAACGATGACCGCTTTTCGCGATTACCTCAGCCCTGTGTGGAGGTAAACAATCGGGTATTTATTTACCCCTGTACATTTGGGGACAGATTGCTGGGGCTAGATTCGCAATCTTCCCATCGTTGGGGTTAAATATCACCCCTGGCTCCGCAGTTGCCCTGACTTTTGTAATAATTCCGCCTGGCTGAGGCTCCGTTGTTCCCCTGAGGCCAGCCACTTTAACTGCACCGTGCCCTGGGCGGCTTCCTCCTCCCCCAGGATTAGGCAGACTGGGGCGCCGCTGCGATCGGCCCGTTTGAATTGTTTGCCAAAGGCGGCTCGACTGAGGTCTAGCTCCACCCGAAAGCCCTGCTGGCGCAGCTGCTGGGCCAAGCCCAGGGCATTGGCCTCTGCCTGTTCACCGCGGGAAACCAGGTATACCTCCGGTGCCGCAGGCGGTTGGGGATTGAGCTTGTCCAGCAGCAGGGTGAGCCGCTCCAGGCCGATCGCCCAGCCCACGGCAGCAGTGGGGGGGCCGCCCAGCTCTGCCACCAAGCCATCGTAGCGACCACCCCCGCACACCGTTGCCTGGGCTCCTAAATCGTGGGATTGGATTTCAAAGGCGGTGTGGGTGTAGTAGTCTAACCCCCTCACCAGGCGGGGGTTGAGGGTAAACTCAATGCCCAGGTCGCTGAGCTGCTGTAACACCCGATCGAAGTGGCGCCGGGAGTCATCCCCCAGGTAGTCCAGGATGCTGGGGGCGGCGGCGGTGATCCGTTGAGTTTTTTCATCCTTACTATCCAGAATCCGCAGGGGGTTGTGCACCAGCCGGTGCTGGGAGTCGGGGTCAAGGTCCGCCTGGTAGGGGGTGAGGTAGGCCACCAGGGCCTCCCGATAGCGTTGGCGATCGCTAGGATCGCCAACGGAGTTGAGATAAAAGGTCAGATTTTTTAAGCCTAACCCCTGCAGTAGGTCGGTAGCCAGGGCGATCACCTCCACATCAGCCCGGGGATCGGTGGTGCCCAGCAGCTCCACGCCGAGCTGGTGAAATTGCCGCTGCCGACCTTTTTGGGGGCGTTCGTAGCGAAACATGGGGCCCGTGTACCAGAGGCGCTGCACCCCTCCCTGGGCATAGAGGCTGTGTTGAATGTAGGCCCGCACTACGCCAGCGGTGCCCTCGGGCCGCAGGGTACACGGGCGATCGCTGCGATCGCTAAAGCTGTACATCTCCTTGCTCACCACATCGGTGGCCGCCCCAATGCCTCGTTCAAAGAGGGCGGTGGCCTCAAAGGTGGGGGTCCGAATTTCCCGATAGGCGGCTCGTTCTAGCAGATTCTTGGCGAGCTGCTCCACCCGTTGCCAGGTATGGACATCGGCGACCTTGAGGTCGTTCCCCAGCCATTGCGGCCCAGGTAAAATATCTTCAGTCCCCGGTAGGGATTGAATCGGCTCCATAGGGTAATCAGTGCTTGCTTACCAGCCTCCCATCATACCCTGCTAGTTGACCTGGGTACCGCCATCGCGGCCAGAGGCTGGGGGTAGCCGGCAACAATTGACTTCGTCAATACAGACCTTGCCCGACTGCAGGGCCCAGCGGAATAGGGCGACGCGGTTGCCCGTGGCGGTTTTGGTCAAAATATTACTGATGTGGTTGTCGACGGTGCGCTTACTAATTTCCAATTGCTCCGAGATCTCCTGGTTGGTTAACCCCGATGCCACCAGTTCAAGAATCTGCAACTCCCGATCCGACAGACTACCCTGCCCATGGACCGAAGCGGTGTCGTTGCTTGCCATGTAAAAACGTTCCTTCTTGTGTATTTATGCTTACCCTACTATCACTATACGTGCTTATTCTAAGACTGTCGGGAGTTTTCCCGATTGCCTTTAGCCTTTCTATTCTTGAGGTGCAGTCCCTCGGTTTAGGGTTAGGGCTTGACGAAGTCTGAGGGGCGTTTAAAGTTTTCCACTGGCACGTTGATCAAGGCTGCCTGCATAAAGTCACGCCACACTGGGGCGGCGTAGGTGCCCCCGGTAGCCCCCGCCCGCAGGGGGGTGTAATTATCGTTGCCAACCCAGACGGCGGTGGCTAGCTGGGGAACGTAGCCGACAAACCAGACATCCCGCTGGGAGTCGGTGGTGCCGGTTTTGCCCGCGGCGGGGCGATCAATCTGGGCGGCTTTACCGGTGCCCCGGGCGATCGCCCCCTGCAGCACATCCGTGAGGGAGGCGGTGGCCCAGGGGTCTAGGACTAACTGGGGCCGGGGGGTGTTGTCTAACACCACATTGCCGCTGCTGTCGCTGACCTGCACAATAAAGGTGGGATCAGCATACCAGCCATTGCTGGCGAAGGTGGCGTAGGCGCCGGCGATTTCCATGGGGGTCAGATCAACCGCCCCCAGGGGCAGGGAGGTGACCGGCTGCATGGGGCTTTTGATGCCCAGGGTGCGACAGATTTCAATGATCTGATTGACCCCCACCGCCTGGCCCAACTTAACGGCTGGTACGTTGCGGGACACTTCTAGGGCCAGGCGAATGGGGATATTCCCCATGAACCCACCGTCGTAGTTTCGAGGACTATAGGACTTGTAGCCATCGGGGTAGCTGACGGGGGTATCGGCCACCAGGCTAGCGGGGGTATAACGACCGGTGGCAAAGGCGGCGTAATAGACAAAGGGCTTAAAGGCCGAACCGGGTTGACGATAGGCCTGGGTGACCCGGTTAAATTGGCTGTCCTGGTAGTTGACGCCCCCCACCATGGCCTTGACAAAGTGGGTGCGGGGATCGATCGCCACCAGGGCCATCTGGTCTGCCATCCGAGCAATGCGGGCATGGTGACGCTGCACCACCTCCTCAGCCTGACGTTGCAGGCCTAGGTCTATGGTGGTTTGGACCCGCATGCCCCCCTTTACCACCGCTTCGTTGCCAAACCGGGCCTTCAGTTCCTGGACAGCGGCCTCGGTGACGTAGGGGGCGATGCTACTGCGGAAGGACTTAATTTCCCCCACCATCAGGGGGGCGGCCTTGGCGGTGGCCTCTTCCTCGGGGGTGATCCAGCCGAGCTGGCGCAGGCGATTGAGGGCGATCGCCTGACGCTGCTTGGTGTACTGGTAATTGTTGAAGGGGCTATAATTCTCCGGTGCCTGGATCAGCCCCGCCATCATCGCTGCCTCCGGCAGGGTGAGGTCCTTAGCGGACTTGTTAAAATAGCTCTGGGCGGCGGTCTCTACCCCGTAGTTGTTGTGCCCCCAATAGACCTGGTTGAGGTACATCTCCAAGATCTCATCCTTAGAGAAGATCTGCTCAAGTCGCAGGGCCAGCACGGCCTCCGCCAGTTTGCGGCTGATCGCCCGCTCTGGGGTCAGGAATAGGTTTTTAACCAATTGCATGGTAATGGTGGACCCTCCCTCCACCGTTGATCCCGCTTCCAGGTTGGCCATCAGAGCCCGGCCCACGCTGCTCGGGTTAATGCCGTTGTGGCTGTAGAAGTAGCTGTCTTCCACCGCCAGCACGGCCCGCTTCAGATGGGGGGAAACCTCGTTAATATCAACGACCTCCCGGTTGGCTTCGTCGTGCAGGCTGTAGAGTAGGGTGCCATTAATGTCGTAGATGTAACTGGTTTCGCTGGGGACGTAATTGCGCAGAATGCGGACGTCCGGTAGGTTACGAAAGCTAATGGCCAGCCCTACCAGCCCGCCTGCCACGATGGAGCTGGCGATCATGGTACCTCCCAGCAGGGTGGCGGCGGCCACCTGGCCGACATCCTGCAGGTATTTGATCGGGCTGCCGGAGCGCCGGATCGGTTGGGGATGAACCCGCTTGGGCTGACGGAGGCTGGTATGGGGTGGCACGTTAGGCGAGGGGGTCAAGGGTAAGTTGTTGCAATTATAGCTTTGGCCACAACGCCTGGGACAGGGCTGATTGGCGAAGGCTACGACGGGATGGGCGATTTGGCTGGCCTCCGCCCGCTTGTCCGGGGCTGGGGCCCCATGTCGCCTGGTGAAGGCCTTGGGGCTAGGGGGCAGTCAGGACATAGTATAAAGGTAAAACCAAGTTCCTCATCCAATTAACGATTATCCTATGGTCTCGTCTCCTGCTCCGGTGTCCTTGTCCCCTGCCCTGAGCTGGATTTATCGGGGGGTTACCGAGGTGTTTCCTGACCAGCCCCAGGCTCAGGACCCGGAGCATAGTTTGTTGCATCGGTTGGGGCACAGCGATCGCCCCCTGCGGGTTAAACTGGGCATCGATCCCACCGGGGCCGAGATTCACCTGGGTCACAGCATTCCGGTGCGCAAGCTGCGGGCTTTTCAAGACGCTGGCCACACCGCTGTGTTGATCATTGGTGACTTTACCGCCCGCATCGGCGACCCCACCGGCAAGTCAGAGGTGCGACGGCAGTTAACCGTGGCGGAGGTGCAGACTAACGCCCAAACCTACCTCGACCAGGTGCGGTCCATCCTCGACTTTGAGACCCCAGGTCGGTTGGAAATTCGCTACAATTCCGAGTGGCTCTCCACCTTGGACCTGGGCAATATCATTGAGTTACTGGGCACTATGACCGTCGGTCAGATGCTGGCGAAGGAGGGCTTTGCCGATCGCTACGACAAGGGCAATCCGGTGTTTCTCCATGAGTTCCTCTATCCCCTGATGCAGGGCTACGACTCGGTGGCGGTGCGGGCAGATGTGGAATTGGGGGGCACCGATCAAAAGTTCAACATTGCCGTGGGGCGGGATCTGCAACGCCATTTTGGCCAACCCCCCCAGTTTGGCATGCTGATGCCCCTGCTATTGGGCACCGATGGCCACCAGAAAATGTCTAAGTCCCTGGGGAACTATGTGGGACTACAGGAAGACCCCCTAACCATGTACTCAAAGCTGGAGAAAATTCCCGACACCCTAATTCGTGACTATTTTGAGCTGCTCACCAGCATCGATCTGGCCACCTTGCCCCCCAACCCTCGCGATCAACAAAAGCAACTGGCCCTGCAGGTGACCAGTCAGTTCCATGGCCGGGCGGCGGCCCAGCAGGCCCAACAGGCGGCCCTCACCCTGGTGCAGGGGGTGGGAGAGGGGGCGGCGGGGGTGCCGGAGTTTTCCCTGGGGGCGATTACCTTTCCCGCCAGGTTGTTTTACATTGTCGCCGCCACGGGGCTATGCACCACCAGTAGCGAGGCCCGGCGACAAATTCAGGGGGGTGGGGTGAAGCTGGAGGGGGAAAAGGTCAGCGATCCTAACCAGGAGGTGCTGGGGCCCGATACCTTGGTGGGTAAGGTGTTGCAGGTCGGGCGTAAGAAATTTATCCGGTTGGTGTCCTAGGAAATTTCCAGGGCTCCAGTGGCCTGCCATCAGATGCACCCCTGGAACCTAAAGGCCATGTGGGGAATGTCGGGTTAAATTGGATAGTCAAAGGCATTTAGGGGGTCTGGGGCGAAGGCTAGCCAGAGGGGAAATTGCAGCAGGGCTAAACTGATCACAGCTTCAGCCTCATCTACCACGATCAGAGGTAAATCCCCCATGGCGGTGAGCCGTTCAGCACGCTGAGCCAGGGGTTCTGGGGCATTAAACAGCATCACTCCCTGGCCGCTACCAAAATCGGTGCGGGCAATCCCAAGGCAATCCTGTAAACCGCGGCGCCATTCCCCTAAGCGCTCGGGGCTATTGGAGAGCACCAGGGTATGGAGGCGATCGCCATAGAGGGCATGGAGAATCGAGATGGCGGCGGAGGCCACCAGCACATTTTGTAGGCGACTACCCATGCTTTTGATCGCCCCCCGTCCCCCCTGACTAAAGAACCAGTTAGAAATGCGTTCGGCATGGATGGGCTCAAAGGTACGACGTAACTGCCACAGGGGACCATAGTAATCAGGTCGCATCCGGTACTGATCGAGTAAACTGCGAATCCGATTGGTTTGATCTTCGAAGGTATTGGTGGTAAATCCCAGGGGGGAGGGGGTGGAGTCTGGAGTCGACAACCGATCAGGGTGTTCAGCGTCTTCTGGCCAGGACCGAGGACCCGCCGCAGGGGTCAGGTTGAGTTGTTCCGCAGCGGTGGCCAGGTCTTGCAGACTGCCTACCAGATAGTCCTTGAAACCTTGAACCCGCAAGGCCAGATCCTGGGAGGCACCAGCAAAGGTGCTGCGCATTTCCATCTGGATACGCTCCTGCCGCCGTTCTAGGGTTTCCACCTCCAACTGGAGGCTACGTTTGCGTTGTTCTAAATCGGCAGTACCCTGCTCGATCAACCGACTCAGCTGGCGCTGAACTTTCTCCACCTGATCCTCGCTGAGCCGAGCATAGGTGGCCTGCATATCAGCAATACGTCGCTTTAGATCCGCTTCCTCCTGCCGCAGACTCTCAAGACGGCGGTTCCAGTCTGGCTTTGACCCGGTTGCCTCGGTTGACCCAGGGGAGGTCAGATTCGCTAGGGGGTCTGATGCGGCGAACTGGTTAGGTAATTCGTCAGCGGCCATGGCTATCTCAATGAATTATTTACCAGGCTATCAGTTGAAGGCGGTTCCCAGGAAGGGGGCTAGGCGTCTGGACTGGAGGGGAGGGTAGGGCAATGGTGTTCCAGGCAATCGCGTAATTGGTCAGGATTAAAAAGAACTGGTAAAAAGTGAATACTGTTGATTTCACGAAAGTAAAATAGAACTGGCAGCGGGTGCCAGAAAATTTTCCAATAAAACCACTGGGTGTAGGGAAAGTGACGAATTTCCGTGTCACCGCGGTAGACCTGCAGGGCGTCTGGGGTAAACCGTAGACGTAGGGTTAGGGTTTGCCACAGCAGAAACAGCCCAAACGATCCGAAGACAAGTCCTACCCAGATCTGTAGCCAACCTAGGGGTAAGGCTAGGGCCATCACCGCTAAGGCCAGCCGGTAACTAGGGGTTAGTTCTGTGGTAGATAAGGTAGTGGTAGACGTCATGGCTGGCTGGTAAAAAGGTTTTCAATTCTATTATGGAATGATTCTTCACAGTCGGGGCCGCTTGGTGATGGGGGCAGGGAAAGGATCATGGGCAAAAGGCAGTTGATCCGGCTCACCACCTGGTTAGAGGAACACTGGGTGAACCCGGCCTACAGTGGTTGGTTATTGCTGGGCCTGATGATTTTTTTTCTGGCCGCTGCCGCCAATACCCTGGCGGGATGGCTGTATGTCATTAGCGGGGGTATGGCGGCCCTGCTAGCGATCGCGGCAAGGCTGCCGCTTCGTCAGTTAGATCACCTAGAGTTGTGTCGAGCTTCCCTGCCACCCCGGTGCGTGGGCGACCCCCTGTCCATCAGATTAGACCTGACCAACCCGGACGATTGGGGTAAGGGGCCCTTCCAACTCATTGATCCCCTGCCAGAGGAGTTGGGCGGAACCCAAGTCCAGGCGGTGGCCTACCTACCTGCCAGGGGAACCGTCTCCTGTCAATATCGCCGTTATGCCAAACAACGCGGCATCTATCGTTGGCCCGGTGTGACAGTGCGTACGGCCGCTCCCCTGGGGTTGGCATGGCGCCGTTGCACGTTGGAGAGTGCCGGGACGATGGTGGTTTACCCCCAAATTTTACCCCTGCGGCGCTGCCCTATTCTGGCGGCGGCGGAACAAGGGTTGGATGCGGTGATCGGCGATCGCCGCCAGGGGCAGATCGAAGGCTTGACCCGCTCCCTGCGGCCCTATCGTTGGGGGGATCCCAGTCGCCTGATCCACTGGCGCAGCAGCGCTCGCCTGGGTGAGCTACGGGTCCGCGAGACGGACGCCTCTCCGCCCCCCAGAGCCATCACCCTGGCGCTCCATACCACTGCCCCCTGGTCAAGGGATCACTTTGAACAGGCGGTGATTGCTGCCGCGTCTCTCTATCACTATGCTCGTCGCCAGGGCCACTCCGTTACCCTCTGGATTCCTCCAGGACAGCAGTACCACGATCCGCCATCGGTGCTGGCGGCTCTGGCGGCGATCGCCATGGTCCCCCAGGCTTTTCCGCTCAGCTTGCCCTCCTTTCCCCTGTTGTGGTTGACCTGTACGGTCCGCTCTGATCTGCCTGCGGGCAGCCAGCAGATCCTCTGGTGTCAGTCTGCCGCGATCGGTGGTCATCCCTCGGACGTCAACATCCTCAGGATTAATCCAGATGCTCCCCTCGCTCCCCAGCTGCAGGGTGATGGAGTGATCAGCGAGGGCGCCCCTGCCTAGGGATCGACCCTCAGATGACCACCTGCCTCCGTGGCCTGCTGGACCCAGCTTAGGTAGGGTGCGAAACCGGCAATCACTGGCAAGGCAATGATTTCCGGCAGATCGTAGGGGTGGTGTTGGGTAATCACCTGGGTAAGCTCGGCCAGATGGTTGAGGTTGGTTTTGATCACCAGTTGCCATTCTGGCTCGGACTGTACCTGACCCTGCCAACGGTAAATTGATTGAATGGGGGCAAGACTGACACAGGCCGCTAGCTGTGTCTCCACTAACTGACGGGCCAGGGCAAGGCCATTGGCTTCACTATCAATAGTGACCAGAACTACTCCTAGGCCCGGATTGGTGCTGATCAGGTTAGGCTCTTGGATGTCGGGTATGGTCATGGTGACTAGTCCTCCACACGATAGCCAAACTCTTCCAAGCGGCGGCGAGACTGGCGCCAATGGGGGACAACCTTGACAAATAACTCTAAGTACACCGGCCCCATCACCAGTTTTTGAATTTGTTGGCGGGCTCCCGAACCAATCGTTTTTAACATTGATCCCTGTTTGCCAATCAAAATACCCTTCTGGGAATCGCGCTCCACGTGAATGGTGGCCAGAATGCGAGTGATTTGGGGATCTTCCTCTACGCGATCAATGGCGATCGCTACCGAATGGGGAACTTCCTCCCGCGTGTGTACCAGGATTTCTTCCCGAATCAACTCTGCCATAATAAAACGTTCGGGCTGATCCGTGACCAGATCGGGAGGATAGTAATAGGGCCCTGCCTCCAACTGTTCAATCAGTAACTGCAGCAGGCTGTCTAATTGCATTTTCTGCAAGGCGGAAAACTTCACCAGCGGCCAATCATGGGTGGCGGCTAGGGCCCCATAACCGGCATCAATGGCGCTGAACTCAGGATCGGGCGGCTGCAGATCGGCCTTGTTAATCCCCAAAATTACCGGCCCTGGACTGGCCGTCAGCAGGGCGGCGACAAACTGATCACCCCGTCCCACCGGCACTGTGCCATCCACCACAAACAGGGTCGCATCTACCGAATCTAAGGCTAGACGGGCATTTTTGACTAAGATTTTGCCCAGCTCGTGGTGGGGTTTGTGGATACCAGGGGTGTCAACAAAGATAATTTGGGCTTGATCAGTGGATAAAATCCCCCGCAGTCGGTTGCGGGTGGTTTGGGCAGTGGGAGAGGTAATCGCTACCTTTTGCCCCACCAGGGCATTCATCAGGGTAGACTTGCCGACATTAGGGCGTCCCACGATGGCCACAAAACCCGATTTAAAGCCGGTAGGCGGAGTGGGAATAGGGCTAAACCCTAGTGGATCAAGGCTAAAGACCATCCTAGCAGCCCATGATATGGACGACTAACTGGCGGGTTGATCGCTCCCGGCGGTGTTCCCAAAGATAGAGCCCCTGCCAGGTACCCAGGGTAAGGCGGCCATCGCTAATCGGAATAGTTTCCGAACTGTGGGTCAGGGCGGTGCGAATATGGGCGGGCATATCGTCTGGACCCTCACTGCAGTGGCGGTAGGGATAGTTTTCTGGTACCAGTCTAGACATAAAGCTTGCTAAGTCGACCAGCACATCCGCATCAGCGTTTTCCTGAATGATCAAGCTAGCCGAGGTGTGGCGTAAAAACATCGTACAGAGGCCATTCCGCACTCCCGAGTTGTGGACAACCTCCTGCACCTGATGGGTAATGGGGTGGAGGCCATAACCCGGCGATGGTAGGCTAATGATCTGTTGGTAGTGGCGGCCACTCAGCATTTCCGTCGTCATCGGCTGACCCTCCTGGAGATTACTTTCATTTTAGGGGCAATACCCACGCTCCGCCGATGGGGTTAAGAACTGACTAGACCCCTATCCCCATTCTCACCGAAAAAACTCAGGGGCAGAACGTTTAGACGACGGAAGTTCTTCCGTTACAATGCTCCCATACACCTTCGGTGCGGTTGATTCCCTAGAGACCCCTATGACCCTCGGCCATGAACCCCCAGAGCGGCTAGAATCACGCCTTTTCTACAAGGGGCGAAAATTTAACTTCGAAGTCAATTCCCTGCGCTTACCTAACCAGGTTGAGGGGGACTGGGAATGCATTCGCCATCCTGGCGGAGCCCTGGCCGTCCCGGTGACCGAAGATGGTCGCCTGGTGATGGTACGTCAGTATCGATTTGCCATGATGGGGCGATTGTTGGAGTTTCCTGCCGGTACCCTGGAGCCCCAGGAGGCGGCGGCAGATACGATTAGGCGAGAACTCCAGGAGGAAACTGGCTACCGAGCCGCTACCTGGTCTTCCCTGGGTACCTTCCCTCTGGCCCCGGGGTACTCCGATGAAATCATATATGCCTTTCTGGCCACCGATCTGGAGGCGGTTGAGTCCCCTGGCATGGATGAGGATGAGGACTTAGAAGTGGTGTTATTGCAAGCGACAGAACTACAAGAGCTGATCAGGAGTGGTGCTGTGATTGACGCTAAGTCCATCGCTAGCTTTTTCCTGGCCCAGCCTTTTTTATAACAGTCCCCGGTTTGGGTAGGACAAGTGGCAACATCATCTGCTGTGTACTCAGACCCACAGCTTCACTCGGCGTCCCTTTGTGTGCCACCATCTATGATTTCTCCAGACCTAGGCTGGAGAAATGTTGTTTGCACAAACTGAAAGGCTGACTTGAACCTCTCTAGAACTGATAGCCAATGTGGTTAAAATTGGTTATCAAAGCCACATTCATATGTTCAAGGCTGGTCACCAACCAGGGCACTTCTTTACATAGGCGTTGTTCGTGAGCATTAAACAACACAGAGAAACGCCGTTCTAGCCAGGGTTTAGCTTCAGCACAAAACAGAACCACTCGTAACAACAGGCCAATGGTCAACGTGTATCCAATGTCCTCGATTAACTGACAAAAGCGGCGGAATACGGGACGTTGTGGATTATCAACCACTAGGAAGTTGAGCACTTGCTGGCAAAAACGGGTATGAATGTAACGACTGAGGGGTTGATCATCAAAGTTTGCCATGCTTTCCCGCAAGTGTTGTCGCAAATTACGGGTAAACAGGTTGTTAGTGTACCTGGAATCAACTGTGGTGATTGGCCCGATTAAATACTCAACAAACTCTTCTTTGAAATCTCGAAAGCAGCGGGCGGTTTTACTATAGGTCTGAAACCAGCGGGCCATGTCCTTTTGGGTGCGGCCTTGCTCAACTTTGCCGGTGTAATAGCTGAGGGCTGCGCTCAGGTCGGCGCCAGTCAGCAATGTGGGATTGGCTGTCTCAACCTGTGGGGATGGCGCCTGCCGATGACTATGATATCGGGCCAGGCGAATACCTAAGTTAGTCTCAGCCCGCAGCCGCAGATCCGTCACATTTTTAGCCTGTTCCTGGCCACTATCCTTAGTGAGTAGACTTGTGTCATAGAGGAAGGGATAGTAACGAATGCGGTAGGCGAGGGGTTGCTCCTCAATGGCTAGATTAGCGTTCGATTCCTTGGGCGTATTAAAAATCTGTTTCAGACGCTTGAGAGCAATATATTGCTCGCTAGCTAGAAACTGCCGTACTAAAAACTCCACTCGCTGTACCTCGGCAGCAGAGGATAGGCTGGGGGAGGTCTCGAGCAGACCGACCAATTCAGGAATCGCCCAATGATCTCGAGGCTGACTATACCAAAAGTTGATTAAGGTATAACAACAGCGATTCAGGACATACTTAAATTTGAGATCGCCATCATTCCCCTTTGATAACTGGAAAAGGGCTTGGGCGATGGCAGGGTCGGGGTAGTTCCCGCCGTCCCAAAACAGGAGTCGAAAGCGCTGCAGCAACTGATGGGGCGACTCTTGTCGTCGCCAGTACTGGAGATGCTGATAGAGCAAGTCCTCAGCACTGGGGGCCGGACAATTAGAATAGGTGGACCAGGAGTCAAAGTAATCCGTAGAGCCCATAGCAAAAACCAGTTTGAGCTAAAAGTGATGGTGGCGTTGCCTAAAGGAGGACAAACTACAAACTATCTTTTGTCCTTAATCAACAGAATGCCCCTGATGAGAGGCTTTTTAAAGAGAATATCAGTGGTGAGGGAAAATGAATAGGTATCCCTGTGACTGTTGGTAAATTGGATCAACCCTGATGGTTAGTCAGCTAGATCAATCAAACTCAGTACCACTGGCTCCTTAAAAACCCATGCTTTTATCCTATATCCGGTCCGGAGAATCACTGAGTGATGAGCATCACTATGAATACAGTCTACATAATCTTTTCATACTTTCTAGCCTTGACCTTCATGGTAATTGAGGATGGCAAGGTGCAGGTCGCGGCCTCCGACCATAGGAGTAAAGTGTACCCCGTTGTCTAGACAGTTAGGGTAAGGATTTAAGGTAGAGTCGCC